>JAYUSJ010000232.1:0-16026 GCA_043755735.1 Verrucomicrobiaceae bacterium
AGGCCAGCAGATTGCTCTTTAAACCCATCTGCTGGCCTCCTTGAATCTGCTGGAATTCCTTCTACACTCTGCGGCTTTCTTTCTCTGTGTGTGAGAAATCCGGGTTAGCGCAGCGAAGGACGGAAGGTTTTCGAAACGCCGGTGAGCGGGTCAATCATCCACGTGAAGTAGTTTGCCGGCGGCTTGAGATTGCCGTTCTTTTTCTGCTTATCCCAGTCCGCGAGAGAATGGATGGTGATATACCAGAGCCCGCCCGCAGACGGGCGTTTCGAGCTGGAGGTCGTATCGGTATCATCGCCAGACGTGCTCTCGGCATCCGTCACGCCGGTCGGAGGCAGATTCGTGCTGCCATCCGGCAGGAATC
This sequence comes from Verrucomicrobiaceae bacterium, assembly GCA_043755735.1. GTDB lineage: Bacteria > Verrucomicrobiota > Verrucomicrobiia > Chthoniobacterales > Chthoniobacteraceae > SXWH01. The sequence goes on from JAYUSJ010000232.1 coordinate 365, forward strand.
GAAACGCCACATACTCATATTTGTGACCGACACCGCGGGGAAGTTCCGGGTCGGACTGTTTGTTGATTTGATTCACAGTGATGATCATGGACGGCGGGGATTGTCTCGCCGAGAGTCGATCCTCACCGAGGATGGTTGAGAGCATGCCATCGCCGGGAATGCCGGGATTCATGATGATATTGTCGGGCAAGCGAACGACTTTGGAAACCGGGATCAGCACCCCCGATTCTGCGATTTCGAAGGACTGCATACCGCGGAAATGGCCGGTTTCCGGCTTGCTCGGGTCTTCGCCGGGCACTTCATTATCGGCAAATCGGTAGAATCGCACCTCAATCGTGCGATTTTTGCTCAAGGCGGTCTGCCGCGCGAGCGACATCGTATCCACCAAAAGGCCGGAAGCCTGGGTGAGCTGGGAGCTCTTCAGCATGCCTTGCACGGCGGGCACTGCAAAGGCGGAGATAATGCCGATAATCAGGATGACGATCAGCAGTTCGACCAGTGAGAATGCTTGGCGAGTTGGGTTCTGTTTCATGGCGTGGAATTTGTTGCGACGATGCGTGAAATTGCCGGGTTGTCCAGCATTCCTTGATTCATCCAGTTCTTAAAGCCGGTGTGCATCTGGCAATTACATTGTCCATACACAGTGCGAAGTCCAATCGAAAATGTCGCTCTTACGGGATATTCATCAACGATTTTGCAGACAACATCTGCACTTTGTTCCGCTCCAGTGTTTACGCGCGGGGTCGTTCCCGCTTTATCACCACACACCATGTTCAAGTCTGTCATCCTTTCCTGCTCGCTCGTCCTCGCATCGGCGGCCATCGCACAAGAATCCAAAACGCCCGCCCCGGCGACGAAATCGGCCATCAAGCCGCTCACTTTCACAGAATACGATCTGCCAAACGGGCTGCACGTCATCCTCCACGAAAATCACGCAGCGCCCGTGGTCTCGACGTATGTGCTTTATCATGTCGGCTCAAAAAATGAGCGCTCGGACCGCACGGGTTTCGCACACTTTTTCGAGCACTTGATGTTTGAAGGCTCGGTGAACATTCCCCGCCAGAAGATCGACAAATACATCTCCGGCGCGGGCGGCAACCTGAACGCGAGCACGTCATTCGATGTGACGGATTACTACTTCAATCTCCCGGCGAATCAGCTCGAACTCGCGCTGTGGATCGAAAGCGAGCGGATGCTCCACAACCGCATCGACGAAACCGGCGTAGAGACGCAGCGGCAGGTGGTCAAAGAAGAACGCCGCATGCGCTATGACAACCAGCCGTACGGCTCGCTGTTCGAGCAGCTCTGCAAAATGGTATTCGCGGGCACGACCTACGAATGGACGCCCATCGGCAGCACTCAATACATCGACCAGGCGAAAATCGAAGAGTTCCGCGACTTCTGGAAAACTTACTACATGCCGAACAACGCGACGCTCGTGATCGCCGGCTCGTTCAAGCCCGACGACGCGAAAAAGCTCGTGGAAGGATACTTCGGCGAAATCAAAAAAGGCACGCCGCCGCCGCGCCCCGTCGTAAACGTGAAACCGCCGGAGAAGCCCGTGCTCGTGGAAGTGAAGGAAAGCAAAACTCCGCTGCCCGCTTCGCTGCATGCGTGGGTCGCGTGCCCGGAGACGCACCCCGACGCCGTCGCGCTGGACCTTCTCGCCGACATCCTCGCTTCCGGCCGTAGCTCGCGCCTTTACCGCCGGATGGTGGACAAAGAGCAGGCCGCAGTCGCCGCGCAAGCGTTTCCGGTGCTGTTCGAAAAAGCCGGGCTCGTAGGCGTTTTCGCCACGGGAAATCGCGGCGTAACGCTGGAGAAACTCGACGCGCTTATCGACGAAGAAGTCGAGAAAGTGAAAGCCGAAGGCGTGACCGCCGAGGAGTTCACCAAGGCCCTGAACGGCAAGGAAGACGAACTCGCACGGGACAATTCGCAGATGAGCGCCCGCGCCCGCAACCTCGCCCGCGCACGGCTCACCTGGGGCGACACCGCAGAAGTGAACCGCGACCTTTCCCGCTACCTCGCAGTAAAGCGCGAAGACCTCCAGCGCGTCGCAAAAAAGTATCTCGTGAAAGAGCAGACTTATCGCCTGCACTACCCGGTGCCCGAAGCGCCGAAACAACCCGAAGGTTCCGCGAAGTAATCATCAGACACATTTTTCCATGAACACATTTTCCCGCATTCTACTCACCTCCGCAGTTGCACTTCTGCCGCTGACCTCGCCAGCCATCGATCGCACCAAGCCGCCGACTCCCGGACCTGCTCCGGCTGCGGCGTTTCCTGACTTCAAAGTTCGCACGCTCGAGAACGGATTGCGCGTGGTGGTCATTCCTGATGACCGCTCGCCGACCATTACGCTGCGCCTCGTCATCAAGGCGGGCTCTACGATGGACGGAGGCAGCGGGCTGAGCGGATTCACCGCGGGAATGCTCAATCGCGGAACCAAAACGCTCGACGCCGCGGCATTTGCCAATGCGATCGACTCCATCGGCGCGAAGCTCGAAGGTGGCGCTAGCGCGGATTCGATGAGCGTGAGCACGAGCGGGCTCACCAAGTTCACCGACCGTCTGCTGGAGCTGTTTGCGGATGCGCTGATCAATCCAGTCTTCCCGGCTGAAGAGCTCGTGAAGGAACAGCGCCGCGCGCTTTCTGGAATCGCTGCGTCAAAAAAACAGCCCGCGTCGCTCGCTTCCAACTTGATGGGGAAAGTGATTTTCGGAGAGCATCCGTACGGAAGCTTCCCGACCGAGGAGTCCGTGAAGGCGGCGACTCGCGAGGCCATCGTGGACTTTCACAAAACGTGGATGGTGCCGAATAATTCCAGCCTCGTGATCGTCGGCGACGTGGAGCCCGACGCCATCGTGGCGAAAGTCGAAAAAGCATTTACGGATTGGAAAAAGAAGGATTTCCCGATGATCAAGCAATCCGCTCCGCCAGCGAGCGTGAGCGGCGTGACGGTGCATCTCGTGGATCGTCCCGAGAGCGTGCAGAGCAACATCATCGTCTGCCACACTGCGCCCGGTCGCAATTTCCCCGACCTGCCGGAGCTCAACGTCGTCAACTCCACACTCGGCGGCGGATTCAGCGGACGCCTTTTCCAAAACCTGCGCGAAAAAAATGGCTACACCTACGGCAGTTCGTGCGCGTTCAATTACTACAAACACGGCGGATATTTTCAGGCCACGGCGGAGGCGCGCACCGAAGTCACTGTGCCGGCGATTAAGGAAATCCTCAATGAGATCGGACGCATCCGCACGGAATCCATCCCGGCGGATGAACTCGAACTCCAGCGCCAGTATAATGTCGGCAACTACCTGCTCAGCCTCGAGAGCGCGAGCCGCATCGCCAGCCGCGTGCAGGACATCGAGCTCTACAGCCTGCCCTCCGATTTCTATAAAACGTACGCGATACGCATGAGCGCGGTCACTCCGGAGTCCGCGCAGAAGCTCGCGCAGAAATACCTCAGCACCGAAAATGTTGGCATCGTCGTCGTAGGCAAGGCCGAGACCGTGAAGCCCGAGCTGGAAAAAATCGGAAAGGTGATCGTGTACGACGCCGATTTAAAGCCGGTGAAGTGAGCGCCGGATTCTAAACGCCCGTCACCGCCACCACGATGCTTCGGGTGTGCGGGGCGGAGCGATGCTCGAAGACAAAAATTCCCTGCCACGTTCCGAGGGTCAGTGATCCCGCAGCAATCGGGATCGTCTCGGAAGTTCGCGTGAGCACCATGCGAATGTGCGAGGGCATATCGTCCGGACCCTCGGCGGTGTGGACAAAATAGTCGCTATCCTCGGGCACCAGTCGTTCAAAGAATTCATGCAGGTCCGTCCGCGCCGACCGGTCGGCATTCTCGTAGATGATGAGCGACGCGCTTGTGTGCTGGATAAAGACCGTCGCAGTCCCGGTGCGGATTCCGCTTTCCCCCACGACGCGCTGAACCGCGCTGGTAATTTCGTAAGTTCCCTTGCCCCTGGTCGTGACTGTGAATGCGGCGGTGTGTGCGTGCATTCACGCTTGATAACCGCAGGCTCGTCCGCAGGGAACTGACAAAATCGCGCTCGGGAAAAGTCGCTTCCGCAACATCGCTCCGCCGCCGTGAGCGTCCCGCCCCTTGATACTGAATATCCGATCGCGTGCGGCAAGGTAGCTGCGGAAAAGAAAAGGGAGGCAGGCCGACGGAAAAGAAACGAACGGGGCGCGAGCTGATCCAAGCCGGTGGTAAAACGCGACCCGCCGCAGTTACCACCTCGGTAAGCTTTGCGTAAACGTCATGCGTAGCTCCGTCTGTGTTCTGTCGCTGTAAATTGCGTACGACACCTGCAACCAAGTCTTCCCCAACGTGGCTTTACTGAGGGATCGAATTCGGGACACCTCGCAACGCTACTGGGAAGACGCCAAATCCGTCCTCCGCCTTATCGGTCGTGACTGGAACATGGCTCAACTAAACGCTACGCGGAAAATTCCTCAGTCTTTTCAATTTAAGGAGATTGCATTACTCGCTGTGGCCCGCCACTGAAAGCAGAGCTAGAGCATGCGCACGAGGATGCGGTAAGATCACCGTTCGCGGGTTTTTCACCTGCCTCCTACGGCGCGACAATGTGGTTTCGTATGGCGTAGCGCATCAGTTCGCTAAATGTGCTGAAGCCGAGCTTGCGCATGATGGTCGCGCGCTGCGTTTCCACCGTCTTGACGCTGGTGCCGAGCGAGGCGGCGGCTTCCTTGTTGCTTTTTCCACCGGCGACGAGTCGAAGCACGTCGCGTTCGCGCGGCGATAAATCTCCCGTGCTCGTCTGTCCGGCGCTAAGGCCTCCTTTGAGATAAGTTTCGAAGACGATTTTGGAGACGGCAGATCCGAGATACGGCTGATGCTGGCAGATGGCTTTGATCGCCGGGATGAGCTGTGTGGCCGCGTCGCTTTTGAGAACGCATCCGAGAGCGCCGGCGGCGAAAAGCTGATGTACGAGGTCTTCGCTCTCGGAACCGGTAAATGCGACGATTTCCGTATCGGGAAGGGTTCGCTTGATTTGTCGCGTAAGATCGACGCCGTTGATTTCGGGCATGAGGACATCGAGCACTACAACATCGGGCTTGAGTTCCAGAGTGAGGGCGAGCGCTTCCTTGCCATCGTGGGCTTCGCCGCAGACTTCCCAGCCCCATTCGGATTCGATGAGCGGGCGCAGGCCGCGGAGGACGATATCGTGATCGTCGGCGATAAGAATTCGGATTTTCTTTTTCATAGTGGTGCAGCAACGTGCAACGCCCCGTGCACGGCGTCCAGCAACGTTGTGCCGGAGTAGGGTTTGTCTAGAATGGTTTCGACGTGGAGTTCCTTCAGTTCTGCCATCTGCCCTTTCTCTATGAGCCCGGTGGAGGCTATGATGGGTAGAGTCGGCGAGATCGTTCGCAGGGCCCGGATCAGGGCGACACCATCCATTACGGGCATCATAATGTCGGTGATGACTGCGGCGATCCGGCGGGAGTTCATGGCGTATTCTGCGAGGGCTGCGGTTCCGTCTGCTGCCACGAGGACGTGATAGCCCCCGGCTTCGAGGGTCAATCGGGCAGAGTTGCGCACACACTCTTCATCTTCGACCACGAGCACAAGTTCCCCGAGACCTTTGCGCTTGAGCGGTGTGACGCGATTGACAGGGGCGGTCTCCTCGGATGGCGAGGCAGGCAGGTGTATTTGGAATGTCGTTCCCGCTCCGGGTGCCGTTTTGACGCGAATGAAGCCCCTGTGGCTCTTGATAATTCCTAGGACGGTCGAGAGTCCGAGACCGGTCCCTTTGCCGACGCCTTTCGTCGTGAAAAACGGATCAAAGATCCTTTCGACGACTTCGGGCGGAATACCTTCGCCGGTGTCGCTCACTTCGAGGTAGATGTGGGGGCCCGGCGCGGCTTCCGGGATCATGCTTGCGTAGCCGGCGTCGAGGTCGAGGTTGCTTGCTTGAAGTCTTAGCATTCCTCCGCGAGGCATCGCGTCGCGGGCATTCACACACAGATTCAGCAGGACCTGGTGCAGTTGCGTGGCATCACCGAGCATGGGCCATAGACTTGGGCTCACAACGCTGGTGATGGTAATATCCTTTGGGAACGTGCCACGCATGATTTTCATCACTTCCTCAATCACACTTGCCAGTTGCAGCGGGCGTTTTTCGCCTTCCGCGCCCCTGCCGAAGGTCAGCACCTGCTTGATGATCTGAGCACCACGTTCGGCGCTCATCTCGATCGTGGAGATGATACTTTCGCGCACTTCTGCGGTGAGGTTTCCTCGGAGCACCGTTGCCGACATCATGATTGGGGCGAGGATATTGTTCAGGTCGTGGGCGATGCCGCCTGCGAGAGTGCCGATGCTCTCCATGCGTTGCGCCCGGAGGAATTGATTCTCGAGCTTGATGCGCTCGGTTAGATCCACCGCGAACCCGACGCCCTCGCCCGGGGTATTCTCGAAGCTGGCTGCACCGATAAGAACGCTGACACGCGAGCCGTCCTTTCTGAAGTATTGTTTCTCAAACGGTGCGCAAGTTGACTTTGCAGCAATTTCAGCCAAGGCCTGCCTGTCTTTCTCAGCGTATTCCGGCGGAGTCATCGCGGCCCAGTTCAAGCGTCCCGCGTGGAGATCGGCGAGGGTGTATCCCACGAGTTCCAGAAAGGCTGCGTTCGCACTGGTGATGCTTCCGTCGAGCTTCCAAAACATGACACCCTGCGCATTGGAATCGACAAGCCGCCGCATCCGCTCCTCGGTGCGCTTGCGGTCTGTGACATCACGCTCGACGGAGACCCAGTGGGTGAACCATCCGTTCGCATCCGCAACGGGAATAATGTCCATTTCGATCCAAAACTCGTCGCCGCTCTTTGTGTAATTGATCAATTCCACACGAACGGGCTTCCACTGCGACATCGCCACATGAATGCGATCGAGCTCTGCACGGCTTGTTTTGGGGCCCTGGAGGAGGCGCGGCGATTTCCCGATCACTTCCTCGCGCGAGTAGCCCGTGCGCTTGACGAACGCATCATTCACAAAAATGATCCGGGGTCCCGGCTCGTCCTGCGGCTCCGCATCGGTGATGATGATAATGTCGTTCAGTCGGGATACGCAGGTCTCCAGCAGACGCAATTGACCCTCCGCCTTTTTACGCTCGGTGACATCGCGGAGTACCGTGACGATGTAGTTGCGGTCCAGCGCGATCCATTTTGCGTTAAACTCAATCGGGAACTTTGTTCCGTCCTTTCGCTGACGGAATGCCTCTCCGCTCCACGCTCCTGTCGAGCGGGCCTTCTCCACACTCGCCAGCCACGATTCTTCGGTCAAAGCGGGGTCGATTTCAAAGACCCTCAGCGCCAGATACTCGGCACGGCTGTAACCCAGTTCGATGCAGCTCTTTTCGTTCACATCCAGAATGCGCCCGGTTTCCGGTTCGATGACCTCGAAAGTATCGGAGGATTGATCAATCAATGTGCGAAAAAGGCGAAGCTCTTCCTCCGCTTGCTTTCGTTCGCGGCGGAGGCGGCTTTGCTCCAGCGCATGCGAGACGGCGGGGCCGAGTCGCCCGAGGCGGTCTTTGAGAAGGTAGTCGGCGGCTCCCTGTTTCATCACGGTCACAGCGACATCTTCGCCGATGGTGCCGGATAGAATAATGAACGGAATGTCGAGGTTCCGACCTTTCAGCAGCTCGAGCGCACGGGGTCCGCCGAACTGCGGCATATCGTAGTCGGAAAGGATGATGTCCAGTTCGGGATGGAGCAGTTCGAGATACTCCGCCTCGCTCTGCACTCTCTTCCACTCGGGTTCGAATCCGGCACGGCGGAGTTCGCGCAGCATGAGTTCGGCGTCGGCGGGGCTGTCCTCGGCGATCAAAATACGAAGGGGTTGCTTGCTCATATAGGTCCGGGGTTCGGCGGTTGGTTGAGGAGCATCCAATAGATGCCCAGTTGATGCACGGCGGCTGCGAATTGCTCGAAGCTCACCGGCTTCACGATGTAGCTGTTGATGCCCATCCGGTAGCTTTCCACGACATCGCGCTGCTCTTTCGACGAAGTCAGCACGACGAGCGGAATAAACATCGTCCGGGGATCAATCTTGATTCGTTCAATTACTTCGAGGCCCGAGATTTTCGGCAGTTTCAGGTCCACAAGGATCAGCTTCGGCGTGTCCTTGATATTCCGGTCTGCGAACTCACCTTCGCAGAAGAGGTAGTTCAGCGCCTCCAGGCCATCGCGGGCAACATGGATGCTCCGCTTGATTTCGGATTTCCCGAGCGCTCGCAGGGCCAGTTCCAAGTCCTGCGGGTTGTCCTCGACCAGTAAAATGTCGCACGATGAAGTCTGGCTCATGGCGTATTGGTTCCTCCGAGGGTGAAATAGAATGTCGCCCCCTGGTCCTCCTTGGCGTAGGCCCACACGCGACCGCCGTGGCGGTGGATGATCTGCTGGACGATGGCAAGGCCGACCCCGGTCCCCTCGAAGTCCTCGGCCCGGTGCAACCGCTGGAAGACACCAAACAGCTTGCCCGCATACTGCATGTCGAATCCCGTCCCGTTATCGCGGACGAAAAAGACGTTGCCCTCCGCCGTCGCGTCGCACCCGACTTCCACCGCTGCGGTGTCCCGGTTCCGGGTGTATTTCAGCGCGTTCGAGAGGAGATTCAGCCACACTTGCTTCAGCAATGACGCATCCCCGTGACACTCCGGCAGGTCGCCCATGCGGAAGTCAACGCTCCGTCCCTCGTGCTGGCTTTTCAGCTCCGCGAACGCGGCAATCACGAGATTCCGGGTCTTCACGTTCTCCTTCCGCAATGGAGCGCGCCCGAGCCGCGAGAAAGCGAGCAAGTCATCGATGAGCGTGCCCATCCTGCGGGCACCATCCCGGATGGTCAGGACATAGCGTTGTCCTTCTTCGGGAAGCTGTGGCCCGAAGTCATCGAGCAGGGCCTGGGAAAAACCATCGACGGCCCGCAACGGCGCACGGAGATCGTGCGAGACGGAATAAGAGAACGATTCCAATTCCTTGTTCGCCACCTCCAGTTCGGCCGTGCGCTGGATCACCCGTTGCTCAAGGTCGTCATTGAGCTGCTTTACGGCATCCTCCGCCCGCTTTCGCGCGGATACGTCGCGGATGTTGCACTGGATAACCTTGATGCCGTTCACCAGATAAACGTTGCTGATGAACTCCACATCGATTCGCCGCCCGTCCGCAGTTTCCAGCGGCATGTTCTCGTATCGGACATATTCCTTCTCCCTCAGCTCCGCGAACTTGTTCTCGTTCGCCACGATGTCTTTGAAGAAGCCGAGATCCCACACGGCTTTCCCCATGAACTGGTCATGCGAATAGCCCAGCAGTGTCTCGAGGAACGGGTTCACATCGTCCACCATTCCGGTTTGTGCATTGAGGATCAAAATGCCGTCCTGCGCCGTCTCGAAGAGCCTGCGATACCGTAGTTCCGACGCCTGCAACGCCCGCTCCGTTTCGCGCTCTGCGGTGACGTCACGCATCACTTTAGATACGCCGACGATTTCTCCCGCCCCGCCTTTAATCGGCGATCTCAGGATGGAAACGTCGATCAGCGTTCCATCGCGGGTCAGGCGCTTCGTTTCCGAATGCGCCGTCAATTCCCCTCGCCTGGTTTTTGCGAGAAGCTCGGCCTCCTCCTCCTGGTGCTCCGGCGGGATGAGCCGCATGATTGAAGTCCCCACCATCTCGCTCGCGGCATACCCGAACACCTTTTCCGCGCCTTTGTTCCAACTCGTGATGATGTTCTCCATGTCCTTGCCAATGATGGCGTCGCCCGATGATTCCACGATTGCCGCGAGCCGCAGGGCGGCGAGTGCCGCCAGCTTGTGGTCGGTGACATCGATGTGGCAGCCCGTCATCCGGAAGGGCTTTCCCGCCGTATCCCGCAGCAAGCTCCCGCTCGAAAGAATCCAGCGCCACGACCCGTCCTTGTGCCGCATCCGGAACTCCAGATCATAATTCGCGCTCCGGCCTTCGATGTAGTCACTGAAGGCTGCGAGGGTGGCTTCCCGATCTTCCGGGTGCAGGCGGCCCACCCATTGGTCGAACCCGCCGGATAAATCGTCCGGCCCAAACCCGAGCTGCCGCTTGCACTCGTTCGAATGAAAGATCTCGTTTGTGACAAGGTCCAGGCTCCACAGCCCGACTTTCGACGCCTCCACCACGAGTTGGATGCGCGACTCGCTCGCCGCCAGTTCGCGAGCCTGCCGACCGAGGTTCAAATGCGCCATTACCTGACGGCTCAGCACGCGCAGCGCCTCGGCCTGCGGAGGGGTGATGACGCGTGGCACCCGGTCGATCACGCACAGCGTTCCCAGCACCTCTCCCTCGGGGCTGATGAGCGGAGCACCCGCATAAAAGCGAACATTGGGCTCCCCGGTCACCAGCGGATTGTCCGAGAACCGCGCATCCTTGGTCGCATCCGGCACAATGAGCAGATCCGTCTGGCTCAGCGCATGCACGCAGAACGAGACATCCAGCGGAGTCTCCATGATTTCGATCCCGACCCGTGATTTAAACCACTGCCGCTTCTCATCGATGAGCGTAATCAGAGCGATGGGCGCATCGCAAATCGTCGCCGCGAGACTGGTAAGATCGTCCAGCGCCGGTTCGGGAGGCGTATCAAGCACCGCATACTCGCGGAGTGTGGAAAGCCGCACTTGGCTTTCTGCGGGCGATAAATTGTCTTTCATTCGTGTCGAGGACCAACCTCTCCAAACAATCGTATTTCACCCGGAGTCCGGCCCTATCGAAAGCGTGTTTTCTCCGGAACTGCTATACGCGATGTGCGATGCTCAGCATGACTCAAACACAGACGCCCCAGCGTGCCGCGCTTCCCGCCTTAGCTTTCGGTTCATGGATGACTCGCAGACGCGCCTAACATCCTACTCTCCCGCAAACTCGGAGGCTGTTCTTGGCATGTGGAGTTGGCATATTCGTGGCGGTGGTTTGCGGATGCTGACGGAGGCTGGACGCACCGGCTCTGTCGAGCAAAGCACTATGAGACAGACTCAAAGTAAAGAAAAGCGCTTGCAAGTCTGTTAGCAAAGCACTATGAGACAGACTCAAAGTAAAGAAAAGCGCTTGCAAGTCTGTTGGCTCTCCGCTTTCCTTCCCACCAAACCGCACCAAAACCCATGAGAACAGGACGATTCAAAGCGAAGCCGGAGCACGGCGAGGCCTATTACCACTGCGTTTCGCGCGTGGTGGACCGGCAGTTCATCTTTGGCGACTCGGAGAAGGAAATGTTTGTGCAGATGATGCGCAAGTATGAGCGGTTTTACGGAGTGCGGGTGATGACTTACTGCGTCATGAGCAACCACTTTCACATCCTCGTCGAAGTGCCCAAGCGTCCCGAGGTTATGCATTCCGACGAAGAACTGCTCGCTGAAATCAAACGCATCTACAGTGTGGAGGCGTTCATTCAGGTGCGGTGGCAATTGGAGCAGTTTCGTAAGATCGGTGCGACCGAAGCGGCTGAAGCACTACGGGAGTCATTCTTCAAGCGCATGTGGGACGTGAGCTTTTTCATGAAATCGCTCAAGCAACGATTCTCGGCTTGGTATAACAAGAAAGCCGCCCGCCGTGGGACATTGTGGGAGCAGCGGTTCAGGAGCGTGCTCGTGCAAAGCGGGGATGCGCTGATGACGATGGCTGCGTATATCGACTTGAACCCGATTCGCGCCGGGATGGTGGAAAAGCCGGAAGATTACCGCTGGAGCGGATACTCCGAAGCCATGGCTGGCCGGCGAACTGCAAGAGGCGCGCTGGCAGCGGTGGCGGAAACTCACGCCCGCTGCCCGATGACAAACGAAGCGGCACTAGCGCGATACAGGGAACTTCTCCATGGCGAAGGAGAAGCCATGCGACCCGGCCAGAACGGCGACCGTGGTCGGAAAGGAATGACAAAAGAGCAGGTCCAGAAAGTGATCGCGAACGGTGGAAAACTGAGCCTGTTCGAAATCCTGCGGTGCAGAGTGCGGTATTTCACGGATGGAGTGGCCCTCGGGACGAAAGATTTTGTAAATGCCGTGTTCGCGAATGACCGGGGTAAATTCGGTGTAAAACGCAAGACCGGAGCGCGCCGTCTAAATTACATCGAAGCAGGCGAATTGCGCACACTCCGCGCGTTGCGGGTTAATGTCATCTGCTGATCCTGCGAACATCTTTTCAAAGGCGGGAAACGGGTCAGGCGACATGAAAGCTCATGGCAACTATCAGTCTGGCACCGCCATTTCCCCGGAGGCATGCGGAGGCGTGTCCTGCGCGATTCGGGTCACAATCCCGTCCGCTCTTTTAGGAAGGTTGAGACAACGGTCCGCCATTCGTCGGTCGCATCCTGGAACAAGAATGCATGCCGCTTTCCCGTGAAGACGTGAAACGTCCCTCGCTCGCCGAGATTGTCGGCGATTCGCCTGCCCGCATCGAGCCCGACACGGTTATCGTTCTGGCCCATCATCACGAGCGTCGGCACGCGGACGCCGCGCGCTGCGTCTGCGGGGGAATGGTGAAAACCATTGAATCCATGCTGAACGCCGCCCCAAAAAACGAGCAGATGGGAAAGCGGAAATCGTGGAAAGCCAATGGTGGCGAATCGATTGCCGACGGTGTTGAGCAGCGAATCGAACGGTGCTTCGGTAATGACAGCATCGACGTTGACGGCCCCGGTCCCGACTGCACGGAGGATGGCGGCAGAACCGAGCGACTGTCCGTAAAGCAGGACTTTGCGATGGGGGTTTTCAGCGCGAACTGCCGCGACTGCCGCCGCGACATCGTCGGCCTCGCGCCAGCCGATGGTTGTCTCATTTCCCGTGGAGCCACCGCATCCCCGAAAGTCGATCAGCCACGGCTCAAAGCCGCGATTCTGGAACTCGGCGGCAACGCGCAAAAGAGTGTCCTTGCTATTCGCATAGCCGGGAAACATGAGCACCGCAGCCCCGGCGGGAAAATCAGCGCGCCATCCTTCCAGGGAATTTCCATCCGTGCTGGCGATGGCGATCGTGCCCAATGCCAGGCCGTAGTCGGCGGGCTTCAGCTTATTCTGGGGCCGGGTCACGATGGGACCCATGCAGAGGAGTTTGCACTTTTCCGAAAGCGTGAGCCGTTCAAGGGGCTTCGTCTTTTCGCCCGAGACGACGTAATGCGTCATGCTCCAAGCTTGGGCGAAAGCCAGGGCGTTTAAAACGAGTAAGACGAATGCTAAAAGAAGCCCGACACGTCGCAGCCAGCGGCGGCGCGGGCGCGAAAGCGGAGTCGAACGGAGTGATTTCATGAGTTCCCACTCAATCATCCCATTTCGACTACGGCAAACCCTGTGAAGCGCCGGTTGTGCGATTTCGTGGGCTTGCGGCTTGCCAAGAGGCGGCGGGTGGGTAGTGTCGCGACCCTTTTTTATCCAATATGTTGCGCGCACAATCTGAGCTGAAGATCTTTTCGGGAACTGCCCACAAGGTGCTCGCGCGCCGTATCGCCGAGAATCTCGGGGTGCCGCTGGGCGATGCCACGGTGGATACGTTTCCGGATGGGGAGACGATGGTCAAAATTAACGAGAACATCCGCGGTCGCGATGTTTTCTTTGTCCAGCCGACGTGCCCGCCGACGAATCAGAACCTGATGGAATTGCTGATCATGGTGGACGCGGCGCGGCGCGCCAGTGCGGCTCGAATCACGGCGGTGATTCCGTTTTTCGGGTATGCCCGGCAGGACCGCAAGGACCAGCCGCGCGTGCCCATCACGGCAAAGCTGGTGGCGAATTTGCTCACGGCGGCGGGCGTGAATCGCGTGCTGACGATGGATCTCCATGCGCAGCAGGTGGCGGGCTTTTTCGATATCCCGGTGGATCATCTTTTTGCGGCGCCGGTGATCTTGAAGTATCTGCGGAGCTTGGGGCTGGAGAACGCTGTGGTGGTCTCGCCGGATGTGGGCGGGCTGAAGATGGCGAGCGCGTATTCACAGGCGATGGGTGCGGGGCTGGCGATCGTGGCGAAACGCAGGACGAGCCCGACGGATGTGGAGGCGACGAGTGTGATCGGCGACGTGGCGGACCGGCCTGTGATTTTGGTGGACGACCTCACGGAGACGGCGGGCACGCTGACGGCGGCGGCGAAGATTTTGAAGGCGCACGGAGCGCGGGAGATTATGGCGTGTGTGTCGCACGCGGTGCTGGGCGAGATCGGGCTGGCTCGTTTGAAGGAGTCGGAAATTACGGAGCTTGTCTGCACGAATTCCGTGCCGGAGAATGAAGGCGCGGGCTTTAAAATCACCACGCTGTGTGTCGCGCCGCTGTTGGCGGAGGCGATCCGGCGCGTCTCGGACGAAGAGTCCGTATCCTCACTTTTTCAGATTCCGAAGCTCTGAACCAATTTTCCTGGAACACAAACTAAACAACTAAACTAAAAATAAAGCAGTAGCTACAAACGCAATGGCCAAACATATCTCACTCAAAGCTGAACTCCGCGCCAATCCAGGCACGACGGGTTCCAAAGCAATCCGCAAAGCAGGGAAAGTCCCGGCGGTAATTTACGGACGTCACTTCGCACCACAGACACTTCAGCTCGACGCACACACGCTCGCGATGACTCTGCGCGGCGGTATCGAGCACGCGCTCGTGGACCTCGAAATCGTCGGCGGCGCAAGCACGCTCGCGCTGATTCAGGCCGTCCAGCACCATCCGGTGAAGCGGCATATCGTGCATCTCGATTTTCATGCTCTCAAGGAAGACGAACTCATGCACACGACCGTGCCAATCGTCAGCCAGGGCGAGCCTCTCGGTGTGAAGACGGGCGGCGGTCGCCTCGAACAGATCATCCGCAACCTCGAAGTGTCGTGCTTCCCGAAGGATCTCCCGGAGAAAATCATCGTCGATGTGTCGGGCCTGAACCAGGGCGACTACATCCATGTGAACGAGCTCACACTCCCAGCCGGAGTGACCTCGCTTTCGCACGCCGAGTCCGTCGTTTTCCACTGCGCAGCGCCGACTGTCGAAGTCGTCGAGACGCCTGCGGAAGGTGCCGCGACACCGGAAGTCCTCAAGGAGAAGAAACCCGCCGCCGGTGCCGCCCCTGCCGCCGCCGCTCCTGCGAAGAAGAAGTAATCAACCCGGTTTGGATGGATGGCTCGCTTAATCGTCGGACTCGGCAATCCCGGACGCGAGTATGCAGAAACACGGCACAACGTCGGCTTTATGGTCCTAGACCGTATCGCCAGTGCCGCAGGAGCCGTCTTCCGGACTGAAAAAAAGTGGCAGGCACATTTCACAACCGCCCGTGTGGGTGGGAGTGAAGTATGGCTGTGCAAACCGCAAACTTACATGAACCTCAGCGGCGAAAGCGTGAGTGCCATCACCGGATTCTACAAAATAGAACCACGGGATGTGCTCGTCGTGCTGGACGATCTGGCTTTACCGCTGGGTCGTATTCGCCTGCGGGAAGGCGGGAGTTCCGGGGGCCAGAAAGGGCTCAAGGATATCCTGCTTCGCCTCGGCACCCAGGAGGTTCCCCGGATCCGAATCGGAATCGGGGAGCCCGTCGGCAGTCAGTCGGACGCCTCAAGCCATGTGCTTGGGAAGTTTGACCTCGCCGAGCGGCCTGTGCTGGAGGAAGCTCTCGCCAATGCCGTGGAGGCCGTGCAGTTTGTGCAAAGCCAGA
>JAYUSJ010000233.1:0-45401 GCA_043755735.1 Verrucomicrobiaceae bacterium
AGAAGCCATCTCCTTCGCGTCCTTCGCGCCCTTCGTAGTCACCCCCTCGTCGGTCTGATTTTCTTTGCGAGATAGTATAAAAAGTAAGAAACACGCTCCGGACTTTTGGGCCTGCGCCGTGAGCGACCCGCAAAGTGAGTCCACTTGACTAATCTCGCCCGTGCGCTACGATCCCGAACATGCAAACGGTCACTACACACGAAGCGAAAACGCACCTTTCCCGACTGCTCGCCGCCGTGGAACAAGGCGAGGAAATCCTCATCGCACGCGGCAAAAAAGTCGTCGCACGACTGCTGCCGGCGGAAGCACCCACGAAGACGCCACGCCCGAAAGTTGGTGACATCAAAGGTCCGGTATTTCATTTCCCGGACTCAGCGTTTGCGCCGATGACGGAAGAGGAACTTCGCGAGTGGGGACTGTGAGATATCTCCTCGATACATGCGTATTCCTGTGGCTCTCGCAGGAGCCAAAACGGTTATCGAGAGAAGCCGTGAAATGTCTAAACGCAGCGGATTCCGAAATCTTCGTGAGCGACGTCAGCGTGTGGGAAGTGACCCTGAAACACACCGCCGGAAAGCTGCCTTTGCCCGATGCACCAAGAATATGGATACCGGAAAAATTCGCTCACCATCGGTTGGTCCAGCTCCCACTCACGCAAGCTGCCATCTTCCGCAGCGGCGAACTGCCGAAGTCGCACATGGACCCGTTCGACCGACTGCTCGCCGCGCAGGCGCTCGAAGCGCAAATGACAATCCTCTCGCCCGACGTACCCATCTCCTTGCTCGGGGCTGCGCGGATTTGGTGAGCCCCTATCGTCCCTGGCCGTGCCGGTACTCGCTCGGGGGCACTCCCGTCTCCCGCTTGAAGGCCACGCTCAAATACTCTGCGTGCCGGAAGCCGCATTTCTCCGCCACTTCGGGAAGTGAGAGCGACGTGGCCGCGAGCAGTTGCCGGGCGCGCGCGATTTGCACCCGGAGGATCTCCGCGTGCGGCGTGCGGCCAAGAATCGCTTTCATCCTCTGCTCCAGCGCGCGGCGCGACATCGGGCACGCGCGCAAAACATCGCTCACGTCGATTCCGCTGCATGCGCGCTCGCGGATAAAGCGGACGGCATTTGCCACCTGCACATCGTCCACCGCCATCGTATCCGTGCTCTGCCGCGTAGCGACGCCGAGCGGCGGGACGTGCGTCACCGCCGCCGGCACGCGTTTCCCGCGCATCATCAAATCGAGCGCCTCCGCCGCCAGCCAGCCGCTGCGCCGGGGATTCAGGATCACGCTCGATAGAGGCGGCGGCGACAGCGCGCAGAGCAACTCGTCATTATCCACGCCCAACACCGCAACTTCATCCGGCACGGCGAAGCCCGCGCGCCGGCAGGCATCGAGCACCTGCTGGCCGCGGAAGTCGTAGCACGCGAACACGGCAACCGGCTTGGGCAATGAGCGCAGCCAGGACGCAATGCTCTCGATCTCCGCATCACTATTTGGTGCCAAGCGGGCCGGCCTCGAAAAAACCGCGCACTTCCTCCCCACCGACGCAAGCCGTCGCGCAAAAGCCTCGCCGCGGTCGATCGACCACACAAATTCCTCCCGCCCGCAGTACGCGAAATGCCGGAAGCCCCGCTCCAAAAAGTGCGTCACCGCCAGCTCCGCGATGCCCTCATTATCCGTTGTAAAAGTCGGAGCCGCGGCGATGAGCGGAGCAAAACTGAGATTCACCACCGGCAGCCGCATGGACTCCAGCGCACGGGCGATGTTCTCATTCTCCACCCGTGCAATAATCCCATCGCCATCCCACCGCTCCAGCCACGCCGGAGGACGATCTCCCCGCCCGTGCTCGCCGAGATAAACCGTCCACGGCCCCCGCGCGCTGATGAATTCCTCCACCCCCGCCAGCATCCCGCGGGCATACGCATTCGACGTCTCCACGAGCAACGCAACCTTTGGCGGGGAAGCATTCTTTTTGCTGGCAGCACGGGCCTTCGGCATCCGAGACCGCTACGCTTCCCGCCGCATCGCGTCAATTCGCCAGAATCCGATTGAAGAAACACCGCCGGGCCGCGCTCTACTGCCGTCCGTCGTCTCAGGATCAAAATCATCCTCGTCCTCGGTGCGGGCCGCGCGGGCGGTCTTGTGGAACCGCTGGAGGCGACTGCGCTGATGATTGTGTGCGGAAATGTGCAGATGCTTTTGGAAACACTGCCAAAACGACACCGACGTGAGCGGCATCGGCGCGGTGCTGGAGTTTTACGAAGAAATCGGACCGCCGGGTTTTTGCCGCTACCGACTGCCCGATACTCGCAACGATTTCGGCGTGGAAGGCTACCTCGTCATGCTCGTAGGCAACCGCGCGCCTTACCGGCTCAAATACACACCGACCGACTTGGAGCGGGCTATCTGGGAGCGGCACCGCGCCGAGTTCAACGCCGTCGCGCAAAACGCCCTTGACGTGAAAGACAGCCTCGCATTCGTCCGCCACCCCGGATGGACATGGCACGGCGACGGAGTCGCAAATTAATCCGATTATCGGATCGTTCCGCTGTCGAGCATGCGCAGAGTGCGGCGCTGAGGCAGGACGCGCAACGCTACTTTGCGGGCCTCGCCTGGTTTCAGCGTCAGCTTTTGCGTGCCTTGTTCCAGAGTGTGAAGTGCAGGGAGATCTCCGGCGACTACGCGCAGGTTCCATTCTCCTCCCGGCAATCGATCGAACGATGCGACGCCGGTGCGGTCGGTCTGCGCGCGCCAAACGTCGCGGCCATTCGCGAGTTCGACGGCGACGCCTTCCTCTCCACCGGTTTCGCGCACCGCACCGTTTGTGCTCACGGGACTGCGTTCGGAGAATTCGAAACGCGCAACGCGCACGGAGACCGAGCACGCGGGAGTCGCCGACAACTCGACCCGCATGGTCTCCGCTGGACGAATACTGACTTTCATGGGCAGCGGCGTGGACATCGCAAGCCGCGGACCGAGCGAATCCGCCACGACCTTGAGCTCGCACATTCCGGGCTTGAGATTCGGGAATTCAAAGTGCCCGCTTTCGTCCGTCACGGCGAACTGTTCGCCGATTTGGAGAACGACCCGCGCGAGTCCTGCGCCGTTGTTTTTGATCTGACCTTTAAGAATGCCGATGCTGCGTTTGCGGCTCACCGGCTGGTCAAAAGGGATCGTGTAAGTCACGAGCACCGCGGCCTCGTCGGTCGCGTTCGAACCCGCGCTCTTGCTGGCAGAATGAGACCAGCGACCGACAAGGGAAATCGAACGCTTGTCCTCAAAGCCGTAGCGAATCGAAGCCATGGCTTGATCCAGCTGGCTGCCGGTGAGGCCATCAAACTGATTTCGGGCGTAGCTGAAGTTGGCTTCGAGATGTTCGCCCATCTGCCAGCGCCCCGATATGCCCATGCCGAGCGCCTGCTCCGATGAACCGCTGAACGCGCTCGGCCCGTAGCTGCCGAACGCAGTGTAAGTCTGGCGCGCCGTTGGGCGCCAGACGACGGCAGCATTGTAGCGCTGAAAAGGTCCGCTCTCGCCGGTGAGCGCGTTGTCGAGAGTGCCGATATCCACGAAGCTGCGTAGCATGAGTTTCCCGAAATCGTGGCTGACGCCGAACCGCACGGCTTCCGAGGAAAAGCTATACGCCACGGGTTCCAGGATATCGGTGCGATTGACGTGCTGCCATTCGACTTCGAGGCCGGTTTTTTTGCTCAGCTCGTAGTCTGCACCGATCCTCCAGGAGTTCTCGCGATTCACGACGGTGCTGCGGATGTCATTGAGCGCCGGATTGTCAGAGTAACGGCTGAGCGAGGCATGCGCACGAAGTCTCGGCGTGATGACTTTTGCGAGGGTGATGGATGTCGTGTCGGTGCCGCTGTAGTAGCCGTGAAAGTCGGGCCCCGCATGGGCGTGCTCGACCGCGTAGGAGAGCCGGCCTGGTAGTTCGCCGCGGATGTCGGCGCGATACGCGATATCAGTGCCGCCGCCATCGCTGGCAGCGACGCCGGCCTCCAACCGCATATTGATAAGTTTCCCACGCCGGTAGTGAGACTCGAGGGTGACGATGTTTTGCCGCAGCGTCTCAGAAGTCGCCGAGTCCCCCCCGGTTTTACGCAGATAATTCGCCTGAAGGCTGAAGGCGGGCGTGATGTCCTCGCGGACAAATGCGCCGAGCTCCGACGTAGCCTGGCGACGAAACCGCGTGGTCATGTAGAACGCGCCCGCGGACGTATTTTCGTCGTGCCACTTTACGCCGGCACCGCGCCCGAGACTGTGTTTCTGAGTGAGCGGGGAGAGCGAAAAGACACGGTCGCCGAGGTCGATGTCCCAATGCTCTCCGTGATAGCTCGCGCCGTACTCATCGCGCTCGCCGAAGAGGCCCGCATCCTTGATATCAGGGCCGCGGAAAAGAAAATCGAGGCGATGTTTTCCCGCCTCATCAAGCGATCCAGCTCCGGATATTTCGGCTTGAAACTGAGGAGCGTGACCGGTTTCCGCAAGCGTCATCAGCCGGACTTGCACCGGCAGATAGTGAAACGGATCCCGCGAGCCGCTGACGCGCGGCACGATCTCGGCGACCGATGCCTGGCTTGCAGCAAGGCTCTTTCCCGATGCCGATGTGGCCGCAATGTCGAAGGTCACCGCATGGCGGGTGTGCTGCGCAAATGCCGCGCCCACTTTTACACTACACACAATCTCGCGGGTGGCTCCCGCCGCCAGTGCAAATGCCGTGGCGTCCGTGCTCAGTACAAAGCCATGCGAGCTGCGCGACGAGAGCTTTGCCGAAATCCGGGTATTGCCACGATTGGTCACGCGCAGCTTTACACGGTAAACATCGCCCGCGATCACCAAGTTGGGACTTGGGTCCACGACCAGTTCGAGATTGTCCACCGGCGTCACCTGGATCGCGAAAGCGACGCTGTCGCTGGAAGACGGATCGCGCCGGCTCCGCGCCGCGTAGTGCAATTCGAACCGGCCCGCGGGCATATCAGATGGAATCAGGACGGCCAGGACGCGCACCGTCTGCCCGCCAGCATCCAGACGAAACGGAAGGTCCGTCGGAGCGACTCGCTGACAGCCGGGCGGGAGGGTCAGACTTTCGATAATCTCGTGATTCCCGCCTCCGCGATTGGCAACAACGACACTGGCTGTGACGGTCCGCCCCGGCGCGGTATCGAGCAGTTTCGCGGACGGTGAACGCACTTCGATATCGGACCGCTGCGCAAGCGCGCTGAGGCCGGTGAGAAACAGGAAGACGATCGCCCGCGCAACATTACCGGGCGCTGATGATCTCATTTTGAAGTGATGGCGCGGGAGGGATCGCGCCGGGTGCCTCGGCGGAGATCTCCAGCTCGTATTGCGCGCCCATCACCTGGGCATCGCCGCTGTCGAGGAGCACCATCGCCGTGTATTTGCCGGGAGGCACATCGCTGAGATCCACTTTCGCCCGCACCGAACATGTGGGATAAATGCGGGAGCGCCCGGCGTCGAATCGCCCGATCGACGCACCCTGCCGATCAAAGAGTTCGACCGTCATCATCGGCACCAGCAGCCGCTCGCCATCGTTGGCGATATCGAGTTGCAATGTTCGTTTTCCGTCGCTTTGGACAATGCGCTTCTCCTGCACCTTGAGACTTCGCGTACCGGCGTTTCCAATCTCCGTGACGAGCTGGATCGCGAAGCGAATTGCCGTCTGAAGGCCGACCGCGACTTGATTCACCTTGCCGTCCGGAGTAATCGCCGGTGCAGAACCCGGCTCGATCATTATCATGCTCCAAAATGTTCCGCGGAGTTTCGGATCGGCAGGCGCGCGGCCCTTGTAGCGCACCGGCAGTGTTTCCCCGGGCGAGATCTTTACACGCGTCGGGCTGACGGTGATCCATCCAGCATTCGAGCGGGGCGTCTTACCGGGTTCGCCGTAATCATTTGTTCCGTCGGCACGGAAAAGATAGTCGGATTGCGAAACGCGGACATCGGCCGGCTCCTTGCCGGTGTTTTTCAAGAAGACGACGCCTTCGAACGGATCGCCGGGCTTGATGGTTGCTGTGCGCGACAAGCTACCTATGACCGTTACTGCGGCATTCGAGATGTGCGTGGCCGCGCAGAGCGCGAGCAGAAGAATCAGAAGATGTTTCATGTTATTGGACGGTGAAAATGATCGAGGAGAGGTAGGTGGCGGGGGAGACTGTCTTGGAAAGGCCAGTGAGTTTGAATTGGAGCGAGATTGCGCTGCGGTTTCCGCTACCGCTGAAGATTTCGCCATCGGTTCCGGTCAACTCCACGTACGCGTTGCCTCCGGAAATGTTACCGCTGCCGCTCCCATTCGACGTGCGCTTCACATATACAGTGACCGCACCATCCCACTGGCTGCCGCTCCGGCGTGCCCGCAGGCTCCAGGCTTCGGCTGTGTTGAAGATCGTCAGCGTGGTAACACCGGAGATGCTCTCAAACTGCGCCTGCAGGTCACTACCCGCGCCCGCAACAAGGTTTGCAGCGGTGACAGTCGTAACCCAATCGCCACTTGTCGTGATATCCGCAGACCGGCCGGTGCCGGAGAGCGCTAGGACGAGGAGGACTTTGTTCAGAATTGATTTCATGGGCTATCGCGCACGGACTTGGGAGGTGGCGGAAAACCGCCACCTCCCAATCGCCACCGAGGTTTCAGACTATTCGTCGGCAGTGATCGTCAGCGTGACCGTCTTGGTCGCGGATGCCACGACGCCTGCTGCTGAGGTCGCAGCCAGTTCATAGCTGATTCCCTTGCCCGACTCATTGAGCGTCGAGATGCCCCTGACGAGATCGACTGCCGTAGTGCTGAGGGCCAGCTTGCCGCTGCTCGTCGCGCCAGTCGGTGCCGCCAGGGTGACGGAGAGCGTCACGCCGCCGGGCATGTTCGAGTTGATCGCTCCCGTGATCTTGCGGTTGCTCTCATTCGTCGTGATGGCGTAGCTCGTGGTCGCGTCTGTTGCGACGTTGGGGGCCGAACCGGCGGTGGCCGAGTTCACGATGAGCGACGCCGTAGCTGCGCTGACGGAGAGTTCATTGATAGCCTGCACCTCGTAGGTGACAGTCTGTTGGGCGGTGTTGCCCGCGAAGGCTGCGCCCGCTCCGAGACCTGCGATGATGAGGGCTGCAAAAGCAGCCATTGAGTGATATTTTTTCATGATGTGGTTTGTTTTTAGTTTGATTTCATTCCGGACTCCGCGCGGGCCGACGAACACTAGTTCAAGCTCGCGGTGGATTCCACAGTCCCCAACCTAGCCTCGCCTGTGCCTCGGCAGAGATATGCAAACCCTCATTTTCCTCGGGGGAACACCTGATATAGCAAATAGGGAAATCACCCGATACGCCCGTTCCCCAACTGCTCAGAGAGAGAAGGAAGGCAAAGACACTTTGCGCCTGTCAAACCGATCCGAAAACTCGCCATCGAAGGCTACCTCGTCATGCTCGTCGGCAACCGCGCGGCGTATCGCGCAAAATACACTCCCACAGAAATCGAACGCACCAACTGGCAGCGCCACCGCGCCGACTTCATCGCCACCGCCCAAAACGCCCTCGACGTCAAAGACAGCCTCGCATTCATCCGCCACCCCGGATGGACCTGGCACGGCGTCCCCCAATAACCCCCCCCCCGCCCGAACGAAGCCCCGCTTTTTCTCAAGTTTCGTCGCCCAACCGCCGGATTTCGATTTCTGTAAAATCAACTTTCGAGCCCGCCGGGGCGGAATAAGTTCCAAAACCGACGTGTGGATGGTCTTCTGCGTCGTAAGGCAGAGCGATGAAATCCTTGAAGACCACCTCTCCATCGATCGAAAAACTCACCGCTTTTTTTGTGCGATGAATGAGGAAGGTTCCCGTATCGGAAATCGATGCAGACTTGCATCGGTCTTTCGCTGGAGTCTCCATATTGCGGGTCAAATCGACCCGGCCGTGACCGTCTGGAAGCGCCCATAATTGGAACGCCTGATATTCCTTCCCCTTACTATTCACCTGCAACGCAGAGTGGCCAAACATCACGGAGAAAGTGCGGAATTCCTTTTCCTTTTTTGGAGACAATGCGTAACGCCCACGCATCTCGAATCGCTCAGGGATATTCCCTTCGAAAACGACGCGAGCGGCCTTTCCTTCGCCACGAAGCTGCATTCTTCCGTCGGAAAAAACCCAGGTTCCTGCGAGGCGACTCCAGCCTGGATGGCCATTTGACAGGGGAACTTTCGTCCATTGCCCCGTGGCCAGCTTCTGCTCAAATCCTACGAGCGCAATCTCTCCATCCACATAGAGCAACGAGGATTTTGGCGCTTTTGTTTTTGCGCGCTCGTAGGCTGCGGTCGCTTCGTCCCACTTTTCATTCACCCGTGCATCGCGCGCGGCCAGAAAGTCTTCCCGCGCCGGGCCTCCGAGGATACGCGACTCGTTAAGCATGGTGGTGATGCCGGTCTCGACTCGATTGAGCAGGCTGACGGCGCCTCCATTAAACGGAATAGTACCCGTCTCCATAAGCTTCGCGGCCCGCTCGTAGTCGGCACCGAGCCACGCGAAAACTGCGGCGAATCCCTCCATATCCGCCTTCTCCTTTGCGTCGGTGATCTGCGCGAGACTTCGGTCGAAATACATCCCGAGTCGGCGCTTTATCTCCTTGTCCGCATAGATGGCCTGCCAAGCCGGCAATTGCTCGGCGATATTCTGGAGGGCACCGAGAAATCTCGAGGGCACATCGGTATCGTAGCGCCCTGTGTCCATGCAAGCTTCGCCAAACGCAAGGATGTGCGTCCAGCTTCCGCCCCACTTTGGCTGGAGGGCATTCTCGAAATAGCCGTAAGCGGGGGAGAAATCGAATTCCGCAGCAATCGCGCGGTGGAACCAGCGTTGGATCTCTTCAATGTTGTCCGACTCCAATCCCATCGTCACCGATATCATCGCAGAGGCAGCGTTGGGGGCGTCGGGGTTTTCCTTCCACGCGCGCGTTAGCTCTTTGCGCGCTTCGCCGAGGTGCTTGCGAAATCCTTCCCATCCTTGCTCCGTGACAGTGGCGGCCCATCCGCCGCCGCGGAGCTTCCAAGCGATATCTCTTTCCAGAATACCGATGAGCGTGGACTTCACCCAGCGCGGTAGTGCGGACTCTTCATACCCCTTTTTCAATTCGACCTCAAAACCCGCCGAGGACAGGACACTCATGAAAGTAAGTTGTGCCGCAAGGGTCTCGGCGGCCTCTTCCTCCCGCAGGTTTTCTTTCGCAAGGGTATCTTTAAAACAGGCGAGAAGTCGGGCTTTTGTTTTTTCGTCCGCAGTTCGACTGTTCGGCTCGAGTGCTTTCGGCCACAACGCTAGGCCGCCATAGAGCGAGGGGTCTTTCAAAGCCTCGGAAGCCGCGTTGGAAATCCAATTCTTGCTTTCATTTCCAATCGCAGCAGTCGTGATCCCCATCCACAGGTAATAGAGCGGGTCTTTGCATCCCTGCGCGTAAAGCGGATAGCCCTCCATGGCTGCCGGCTTGGCTGCAGCACCCTTCATTCCGACTATGTACGCTGCGGAGTGCTCAAGGAATTCGGCCGCTTTTTCCGCGTAAGGCGCATCTTTCATCCGGAGCATTGCGGGCTCTATATAAATGCGCCGAAGCCTCGCAATCTTGCGAGCCGACACTGCGGCATCATCTCGGTTTTTCCCCGCTGGAATGCTCTGAATTCCCGTAGCTTTACTCAGCGTTACAAAATCAAACGTATCGAGCTTCGGCACTGCCTTGACGGGCACCTCCTCGGCGAAAACGCCGAGTCGGAGTATGAGGAATGGAACTAGGATAAAACGCATGCCTGCTCCCGTAACCGAGCTTATGTATCCAGAAAAGCAGATTCGCCTGTCGTTCGATCCGGTTCAAAGATGGCAGCTGAGATTTGTGATTCGTCGCAAGCGAGTTGGCGGGGCTTCGGCGCCTTGCGACTAATCACAAATCACCAATCACAGCCGATCAACACACCGGCCCACTACGCGCTCTTCTCGCCTTCGTCTTTGGGCTTCTCGGGAGGCTGGCTTTGCTTTGGGGCGGGCACGGGCATTTTCTCCAGTCGCGAGCGGATGATGGATGCGCGCAGGGAGTCGCGTTCGTCGGCCTGGAGCTTTTGGGCGGTGCTCTTTTGCAGGTGCGCGGGCTGCGTTTCGATGAAGAGTTCGTCCACGGGGAGCTGGCATTCTTCGGGGAAGAAGCCGAGGTCCACCCCGAGTTTGAGGTAGCTGAGGAGGTTCAGCGCTTCTTTGCTAGCCATGCTGTGCGCGTAGCGGAGGATGCCGTAGGCGCGGCCGATGTTGTCGAGGAGGGTGACGGGTTTTTTCTGCTGGAGGGTCTGTCGGGCGTTGTTCTCGTGGAGGATGATTTGTTCGATGACTTTGTTGAGCCGGGCGATGATGTCTTCTTCTTTTTCGCCGAGCGTGGTCTGGTTGGATATCTGGAAGAGGTTGCCCATGGCCTCGGTGCCTTCGCCGTAGAGGCCGCGGACGGCGAGGCCGACTTTGTTGACGGCCTGGATGACTTGGTTGACCTGCTCGCTGAGGACGAGGGCGGGGAGGTGCATCATGGCGCTGGCGCGCATTCCTGTGCCGACGTTGGTGGGGCATGCGGTGAGGTAGCCGAATTGGTTGTGGAAGGCGAAGTCGAGCTTGTCGCCGAGCTCGCTGTCCACCTTGTCGATCATTTTGAAGGCGCTCTTGAGCTGGAGTCCGGACCGAATGGCCTGCATGCGGAGGTGGTCCTCTTCATTGATCATGATGGAGAGGGTCTGCTTTTTGTTCATCACGACTGCGGAGCCCATGCCCTTGGCTGCGTGCTCGCGGGAGATGAGGTGGCGCTCGACGAGGACTTGTTTTTCGAGCGCGCTGAGGTCTTGGGAAAAGACGGAGTGGGCCTCGGCCATCTCGGGGAGGGATTCGACGGCGGGCTTGATGCACTCGAGGACGGAGACGCGTTCGTTTTTCTTGGCGTGGCCGGGAAAGGGAAAGCCGTTGAGGTTGCGGGCAAGGCGGACGCGGCTGCTGACGACGATGTGGCTCTGCGGGCCGTCGCCTTTGAGCCATTCGCCGGACGTGGAAAGGATGTTGTGAATGGGCATGGTCAAATAGCGGGCTGCCCGTCGGTTTCCAGTTGCTTGATGCGGTCGCGGAGTTCGGCGGCGGTCTCGTATTTTTCGTCGGCGATGGCCTTGCGCAAATCGCGTTGGAGTTTCTTCATCTCTTCGTTGCGCAATTTTGCCTTGAGCAGCCGCGGGGGGACTTTGCCTTTGTGCTCGAGCCCCTTGTGCATCCCTTTGAGCATGTTCTCCAGCCCTTC
The DNA here is from genome assembly GCA_043755735.1 of Verrucomicrobiaceae bacterium. Taxonomy (GTDB): domain Bacteria; phylum Verrucomicrobiota; class Verrucomicrobiia; order Chthoniobacterales; family Chthoniobacteraceae; genus SXWH01. The sequence continues at coordinate 11,305 of JAYUSJ010000233.1, forward strand.
GGCAAACGCATCGTAGCACGCCGCACAGCCGAAGCGTCCGGTCTTTTTGAAGTCTGCATGGCTGAAGCCGCACGACGGGCAGCGTGTGCCTGCGGTGGTCTTTTCCATTTCCTGAGATGCGCCGAGTCCCAGCAGCAAATCAGCAAGTGCGAAGCCGGTGGGGTCGGTGACGCCTTTCTCTTTCGAGCAGGATTCGCACAGGTTCACCTTCTGCATCTTGCCGTCCACGATCTGCGTCAGGAAGACGGACGCGGTTTTCTGTTTGCAAACGTCGCAATTCATCGCGGTGGGTTACGCGTAAATCGGTGTGCCGGTCGTTTGTGTGAGCTCGCGGAATCGAGCGATGATGCGCTGGGTGACGGGGCCGGGTTTGCCGTCGCCGATGATGCGCTGGTCGAGCTTCACCGCAGCGATGACTTCCGCGGCGGTGCCGGTGAGGAAGCATTCGTCGGCGACGAAGATGTCGTGCCGGGTGGTCTCCTGCTCGCGGATCGGGATGCCGAGTTCGCGGCAAACTTCAAAGACGACTTTCCGCGTGATGCCGTCCAATGCTCCGGCGGAGATCGGCGGTGTGGTCACCGCGCCATCGCGGACGATGAAAATGTTGTCGCCGGTACACTCGGCGACGAGGCCCTGGTCGTTGAGCATGAGTCCCTCTTCCGCGCCGGCCTGGATTGCCTCCACTTTGGCCATGACATTGTTGAGGTAATTGAGCGATTTCACCGCAGGCGGCAGGATGTCGTGCCGCGGGCGGCGCGTGGCCACGGTGGCCATCGTGAGGCCGGTCTCGTAGGCGCTCTCCGGGTAGAGCTGGATGCTCGCGGTGATGATGAAGACGGTGGCCTTCGGGCACTTGTAAGGCGAGAGGCCCATCGGCCCGGTGCCGCGCGTGACGACGGTGCGGATGTAGCCGTCCTTGAGGCCGTTCGCCTTGATGGTATCGACGGTGGCCTGCATGAGCTCCTGCGGCGTCATCGGGATGGTGAGCAGGATGCTCTTTGCGCTGTCGAATATCCGGCGGGTGTGCTCCTCGAGCCGGAAGACGCGCCCATTATAAAAGCGGATGCCCTCGAAGACACCGTCGCCGTAGAGCAAGCCGTGGTCGAAAACGGAGACCTTTGCCTGGGACTGCGGGACAATCTGGCCGTCGAGATAGATGAGTAATTCTTGATTCATTACGAATGAGGGAGGAACGTGGCACGCTTCCCCCACGGAGGCAAGCGCGGCAAATCCCAACGTGGATACGAGCGCGTTATTTATTCCCTCCCGGGGCCGGAAGTCTGCTATCTCCAATCCGCACATGTCGAGCCACCATCCATCAGCAAACGATTTCTGGAAGAAGCTAATCCTTCAGTTTATCGGGCTCATTGCTGCATTTGTCCTCGTTCTGTGGGGCGCGGCGGGCGTTTACCAGTGGTGGAAAACCGGTGCCGTCCTGAAGGAAGCACGGGCCATTTACGCACAGGGCGATTACCGCGGCGCAGTCAGTGCCGCGAAGCGCGCAATGATCGAAGATCCAGCCCTTGCGGAAGCCGCGCAGATCGCCGCCGAGTCGCTGGACAAACTGAACAGCCCCGAGGCCGTCGCCGCATGGTCGCGTGTGAACCAAATCCGCAAGAGGCCCGAAGATGCGATGCGCTGGGCGCGGTCCGCGCACGCCTGGAAACAGGACACGATCGCAGCTGCGGCGCTGCAAAGCGTGCCTGAGGCGCAGCGCGCCAATGGCGAATACCATGCGCTTCTAGGCGATATCCTGAACGCCCGGAATCGTCCCGAAGAAGCCGGGGAGGCTTACCGGAAAGCCGTGGCTTTTGCCCCCAAAGAGCCCGCGTTTATCCTGCGCCATGCATCGGCCATCGGCGCTCATTCCGACGACGCCGCAAAGCTCGCCGCTGCGGAAAGCCAGCTTCGTTCGCTCACCATGAGCAAAGAGCACTCCGCCGCCGCCCGCCGCGCGCTCGCAACGCTAAAGTTCCGGCAGAAAGACTGGGCCGCCGCGCTTGAAGCGAACAGGCCTCTGGCGCAATCGGGCACTCCGCTGCTCGAGGATCGGATTCAGCAGCTCGCGATTCTACAGCAGCTCGGTGGCCCTGACTTCGCCACGACCCTCGCGGCCGCGCAAAAGGACGCGCTCGAGGTGAAAGACGCGGCAGCCCTGTGTGATTGGATGAACCGCAACGGCCTGGCGAAAGAGGCGCTCCGATGGTCGGCCATCATCGAGCCCCGACTCGCCAGAAAACCCGAGTTCGCCCGGCGCGTCGCGGAGAGCCATATCCAGCTCCGGGATTGGCGGAACCTCCACATCCACTGCGGCAATCTGGACAGTTGGGGCGATTTGGAATTCCTTCGCAATGCATACGCCGCATACGCGCTCCACCAGTCGGGCGACATCCTGAGTTCGAAGCACCGCTGGACTTCGGCCCTCAGCAACGCCAGTGCCTCGCAAGAGGTCACGGATGAGCTTCTCAAACTCGCAAACGCATGGGGCTGGACCGATGAATCCATCAACATTCTCTGGAACGCCGCCAACCGGGTGGATGCAGATTGGGCGCTCGGAAAGCTCGGCGAAATATACGCTTCGACCCGCTCCACGGAAGGCCTGCTCCGCGTGAACACCCGCAGGACCGAACTCGCCCCCAACGATGACGCATCCCGCAACGGGATGATCCGCTGCTCCCTCCTGCTCGACCGCAATATCGACAACAATCTACTCCAGGCCCGGACGCTCGCCCAGCGGCACTCTGCGGACCCGGCGTATGCCGCGACGCTCGCCCTTGCGGAACTCAAAGGAGGCCGCGCCGCCGATGCGCTCGCCGCGTTCGCGAGAGTCCCCGCCGACAAACTTTCCACTCCCGAAGCCGCGCTTTACCGCGGGCTCGCATTGATCGCCAACGGGCAGGAAGCGAAAGCGGCCGAGGCGATCGCTCTCGCAAAAACACAGCCGCTTCTGCCCGAGGAAATACTCCTGATCCCGCAATCATCCAGGGCGGAAAAGTAAACAGGGTCGGACCTACGCGGTCGCATCCCAAAACCGCCGCGCGGCGTCACTCCACGATCGATTCGCGACCGCTAGCACGCAGGCCGCACGCATCGAGTCACGGAGCGGGCGATCATTAACGAGCCTCGCCACCGCTGTCGCAAAGTCCTCCGCGTCCAGTCCGCGCGTGACAAAGCCGGTGACCCCTTCCCGGACCAAATCCTTCGGCCCGCCTACATCCGAGACCACACATGGCAGCCCGGAAGCCTGAGCCTCGATGACCACGTTGCCAAACGTATCCGTCGTACTCGGGAACAGGAACACATCCGCGCTCGCGAACGCCGTCGCAAGCTCGTCGCCGCTCAAGTATCCGGTAAAGATCGCATCCGGCACGCGCCGCCGCAGCTCGGCGAGGTGCGGACCATCGCCTACAAAGGCGAGCTCCATACGGCAGCCGGTGTTCTTGATTTTGCCCCAGGCTGCGTCGATCACATCGAGATTCTTCTCCTTCGAAATCCGCCCCACATACAGCAACACCACAGCGCCTCCCGCAGCCCCCCGCTTTCCCCAGAAGTCGGCGCTGCGCCGTCCTGGATTGAACAAACCAGTATCAAGACCGCGGGGAAGAATGCGTAGTTTGGAATCCGGCAATCCGTGCTCGATCCAGCTCCGGCGGTAGCTCTCGCTGTTCACCCAGACGACATCCATTTGCGCATAAAACCAGTGCATGAAAGACCACGTGAGCGTCTCCCATGAGCGGTCATCCGTGAGGAAACGCACATACTGCGGGAAGTCCGTATGATAAATACCCGCCGTCCGCAAACCCAGCAGCCGTGCCGCAAGCAGCGCCGTGAGCCCGACAGGTCCGGGCGTGCTGATGATGAGCTCCGAGAAATCGCCGCGCTGGATGAAATCGAGAATTTGCAGCACGGGCGGGAAGCACAGCTTTTGCAATTCATACTCCGGCAACTCGAACTCGCCGATGGGTGTGAAGTTCACCAGCGGAATGCCGGTCAGCGTGCTCCCATTGCGACTCGTGACGACCGTGAGTGAGTCGCCGTTCTCCGCAGCCGCAGCCGTCATTCGGCGGATCGTCGTCGCCACGCCGTTCACGTCTTCCAGCGTATCGGTAAACCACGCGCGCTTCGCATTGCCCAACACCGGAGCGGGCGCGCCGATGAGCGAATCGCAAATCTCCCCGAGCCACGCGCGGTCCGGCGCCATCTGCCGGAAGGCTAGAAAATACGGGCTCAGCGACAACGCGATCGGTGCCAGCATCGCCACATCCTGAATGGCCTCGAACATTTTCCCGCCGCTCAGCTTTTTCACGAACGACGTGAAAAACTGATAAAGCAGCCGGTCTGCAAACAGGCACGCGATGAGGAAAGCGCGCCGCTCCGGCTCCACTACGCCCGCCGTCAACTCGGCGATGTGCGCGTTTAAACTACTATCGCGCGCAGTCGCTGCAAACTGCTTCCACAAACTCGCCCGCGATGGCTTTGCCAGCTCGAAAATCTGCCCGGATAGAATCCCCTGCGCCAGAAATCCGATCTTCTCGCCCATCGAAAACTCCGTCGGATTCTCGCCCTCCATGAATTGCGAAAACGCCTTCCCCACAAGCCCGCCGCCGCTCAGCCCCGCGACCTTGTCAGACGCAAAACGGAACATCTGCCCGTACAGTCCGTGTGCCTGCGCCAGAGGCGTCCCCCCGTTACCTCCCGCCGAACAGCGCCCCGCACGTACCTCCGCCAAAAAGCCTGCGGCATCCGTGGCCTCCGCTTCCGTCCATGCGCTGGCCACGAATATCCCGCTGCGGTCGTGGCTCCCGCCGACCAGCACCTTCGCGCCCGGTGTCGGCGCGATTCCGTGGCGGTTCGCGAGCTCCTCCATTTTCGCCCCCGAGATCCCCGCAGCGACGTAGCGTAGAACGTCGCTACTGAGCGCATTTCGCGTTCCGTTGATTCCCTCAAAGTGACGGAAGAGAAGCAGCAACTTCTCGATGTGCCCGACTGTGAGCCGGTCCTTATCGCGATGCAACGGATGCGCAACGGCGTGCGCCAAATCACGCTCCACCAGGAATCGGCGCAGCTCGTAAAGATGCTCCCGCCTTTGCAAAATCTCCCGATGGTCCGCCTCCGTGAGCCCCCACACCAGCACATGAACGCGGGCTCGATCCTCCGGGAACTGCGCCGTGATTTCCGTGCTCAGGAAAACGCCCGGTCGATCCGCAATCGAGAGACAGCCATCCAGCGTATCGCGGTCCGTGAGCGTGAAGCAGCCCATCCCGCGCGAGCGCGCCTTTTCGTAAAGGTCGAGAGGCTCCGAGTAGCTGTCCGGCAACCCCAGCCGACGAAACAACCACTGCGCCGCCGCGCCCGTGTGCTTCGAATGTAAATGTAAGTCCGCCCGCATGACATTCACCCATGCCGAACGCGCTGAAAAGGTTCAACGCCGAATGGAGGGAGGGTGAAATGACGAATGACGGGCGGGCCGACGACAAGCTCGACTTGTTGTCCCCAATCGCGCAACCGTTCGCCATGTCCACACCGCAGCTCGAAATCAACGCCTCACGCCAGTTTGTCTCGTGGCTGCGTGAACAGCGGCTATCCCTCGCATTTACCACCTACCAGACGGGCAAGCTGTTCCTCCTCGGCTGCAAGCCGGATGGCAAGTTGAGCGTATTCGAGCGAACCTTCGAGCGCTGCATGGGTCTGGCGGTTTCGGGCACGCAGACGCTCTGGATGTCCTCCCTCTATCAGCTCTGGCGTTTCGAAAATGCGCTGCCGGCCGGTGCAGCAGCGCCGGGCGGTTATGACACGCTTTACGTCCCCCAGCTCGGTATCACCACCGGCGATGTCGATGCCCATGACATCGCCCTCGATAGCGACGGGAAACCTGTTTTTGTGGCGACTCTTTTCTCCTGTCTCGCAGCGCCGAGCGAGACTCACAGCTTCCGCCCGCTCTGGCGGCCGCCGTGGGTTTCGCGGCTCGCTGCGGAGGATCGTTGCCATCTCAACGGTCTCGCCATGCGCGATGGAAAGCCGGCGTTTGTCACCGCTGTCTCCACAACGGACGTGCATGAAGGATGGCGCGAACACCGGCGCGACGGCGGCGTGGTGTGCGATGTTCAGAGCAACGAAATCGTGGCCCGCGGCCTGTCGATGCCGCACTCGCCGCGCTGGCACAACGGGCAACTCTACGTCCTCAACAGCGGGGCGGGGGAGTTTGGGCGCGTGGATCTGGCGGCGGGGAAATTCGAGCCGCTCGCCTTTTGTCCGGGCTACGCGCGGGGATTGTCGATGGTCGGGGACTTCGCTGTCATCGGTCTTTCCACCTGCCGCGAGAACCGCACATTTTCCGGACTACCGCTGGACGACGCGCTCGCGGCCAAGAACGTTGCGCCGCGCTGCGGGTTATTGGTCGTGGATTTGCGAACGGGGGACGTCGTGCATTCGCTGACCATCGAGGGAATCGTGCGCGAGCTCTACGACGTGGCCATCCTGCCGGGAGTAGCAATGCCAAGCGCGCTGGGCTTCAAGAGCGACGAAATCCGGCGAACCATCACGCTGGAGGAGTAGCGGTCGACGCTACTATTCGGTCAGTCGAGAGGTGGTGGTAACCGCTTGAGGAATCCGGCGGTGATTTGTGATTTGTGATTGGTCGCAATGCGTGGGGCGTGGTTATCCGCTTGCGACTAATTACAAATCACAGCCGATAAACACGCTGGCTTACCATCACACGACGAGTGACAGTGCACTACTTCGCCGGCGTCTCGCTTTGCAGTTTCTTTCCTGCTTCCGCTTTGAGTCGTGCGGCTTGGACTTCCGGGGCTGCTTCGAGCGGGAGTGCTGCGAGTTTTTTGTAAACGGTGATGGCTTCCGTGGCTTTTCCAGCGGTCTCCAGCGCCGCCGCTTTTTCCAGCCATGTTTTTGCGGACTGGATCCACGTTCGCTTCGCTGCGCTTTCGCGGGCCTGGCGGATTTCCGACTCATTGAGGGAGGTTCCGGTCGTCCCGGACGCCATGAGATTGAAGGTGTCCTGGCGGTGCGGGAGGGAAAATGCGTGTCCGAGTTCGTGCGAGGTGACTCGCGGAATCGGTTCGTCGATTCCGCCTTCGACTTTGCGCAAGTTTGCGGTGTCCTGGACGAAGATCGCTTCCGGATTGCCGAAGAAGACGCCGTTCACGTCGAAGGATTTGATGTAGTAAATATTGAACGCTTCCGCGGCGCGGGTTGCCGGCGGGATGTGATCCAGCATGACGCCGAGACCGCCCCGCGCCCGTTTCAACGGTTCAGGAGCGGGCTCCTTTTTGGTCTCAACCGCGGGCTCGCAGACGAGGGATTCGACGAAGAACTGGATCCCCGCAGGAGCCCACACGCGGTTGGCTTTTTGGAAAATGCGCTCGACGTCGGCGCTGGTCAAAGTCGTGTGGAGCGACGGGGTTTCCTCGGAACTCAGCAGGTGAATCCTCACCGGCACGAGGAGGAAGTCCTGGAAGCCAAACGTCGGAGCGTCGGACGCCGATGATGAAAGTCCGGCGAGCGCGAGCAATACGAAGAATACCCTTCGCGCGCATGAGGTGAATTTGTTTGTCCATGCTGTCCGGATGGTGGTTTGCGAGTGGTTCATTTTTTGGCTGGGCTTTGAGGTTTGGGCGGTTGCGGGCGTGAATAGGTCGAAGGAACGAACGGTGCGACGACTCCGCCAAAAAGGGCGCTGCCTGCGAAGTAGCAGATGCCGAATGGATACAGGCCCGTCCATTTCATGGTGCCGGGAGTCGCAGATCTGCCGGGCAAGTCAGCCTCATGGTTGGTTGGCGAGTGAAACATCGCAGGACGAATCGCGGAATCTGAATTGCCCGCCCGCTGAAGTAAACACCGGTGGCGCATTTTTGGATCGAATAGCGACGGAATCGTGGAGCGCCATCACGCCCGCCATTTTTTCCACCCCGTCCGAAGGGAGCGGATGAATGAGCGGGTGTGCGCGGAAAAAATCCCCCCGGCCATCCGCCGGATGACCTTCTGTTGGTGCTTCATTTCGTGAGCGATGAGTGTCTGGAGAGCGGGCGTTTTCGCGATGGCAGGATTCGCGGCAAGCGCGTCCATGTCGTGGAATTCGCCAAGGATTCTGCACAGCTTGGCGAGCCGTGGCAGAAGTTTGCGGTGCGATTTTCCGATGACACGCCGGATGAGTTCGAGGTGGTGGAGAAGCCGCTTGGCGTCTGTGCGCCAATCATGGATCACGGTGACTTCGGTGTCGTCGCGGAGCTTTCGTGCTGTGTGCCGGACGGTTGCGTAACTTCGTTTTAGCCCTGGTTCGATGAGCTGCCAGTCTTCGCCTTTGAGGGGCATCCGTGCGATGGCGCGCCCGCTAGTCCGCAATTCGGCGAGGACGGCGGCGAGCTGACGCGGCGAAATCGTGCGGCGTCGAGTGCGGCTTGCGTCCGCCTTTAATCTGGCGCGAATGCGGGAGGTCTGAGTGCGGTTCAGGTGCGGTGCGAGACGCTCGAAAGTCGCGAGGGCGACATCGGCATCGCGTGAAGTCGAGAGCTTCTTTGCGGCATTGCGAAGTGCTGAGTCCGCGGTTTTGAAACGAGCCCCGTCTTTCTTCGGGTGAATGATCCGGATCGTGGCGCGGAGCCGTTTGATGCAACGCCGCGCGTTGTGAATGCATTCCATGAAATCGTCCGACCGGCCCGGGACGAGGTCGAGCGCTGCGCTCGTCTGCTCTTTCGCGATTCGGCGGATACCATCGGCTACATGCTCTTTTTTACGGAGTTGGAATGCCATGCCCAAGCTTACCGGAAGGTATCGGAATTGCTCGTCAAATCTCACGTATCCGGACGCAGGGGGTTATTCGAGATTCTGGGAAACTCCCGGCGTCGGATCTTTCAGTAGGTGATGAATCTCAATATGAAATCATTCCGCCAATTCGCTCTTCCTCTTGTCCTGCTCGCATCGACGCTTTCTTCGCCTGCTGCGATTGTGTTCGACTCATTGGCCGGGACTCACGACGCCACGCAGTATTTCAAGGGGCCGGGCGGGATGCTTCCTTATGCAGAATTGGGGTTTGTGATGCATGTCCCGAGCACCTCGGACTATCAACTCGACTCGATCTCGTTTTCTTTCGATGCGACGAGTCTGGTCTCTTCCCCGACGGAGTTTGCAGCGTTTGCGATCGGGACCGGGACGCCGCAGGGGGCGCTTTTGATGACTTTCACGGGGCCAACCACGCCGTCGGGGATTGTCGGGACTTACACTCCGGATTCGACGTTCATACTGCCGGCGGATACGGACGTTTTCTTTCGGTTTGTGGTTCCCGTTTCGGGCGGGGTCTATCGAATGAAGAAGACTTTCGATGTGCTCCCGTCGTCGGACTGGTCATTCGCAGATTTATATATCGGAAATGGGACGGTCTGGACTGCGAATACGGGTGCTCCGCTGATGCAGGTGAACGCGACGGCTGTTCCGGAGCCGGGAAGCGCAGCGTTATTGGGAGCGGCGGCGCTTTTTGTGGTCCGTCGCCGGCGTGCTTAAATGGACGCGCCGAGGAACGTGTGGATGCCGCACTCGGTCTTGTTGAAACCGGTCCAGCGGCCTGCGCGTTCGTCTTCGCCGGAGCCCGCGAGGCGGGTGCAGGGCTGGCAGCCGATGCTGCGGTAGCCGCGGTCGTGCAGGGGGTTGTAGGGGATGCCGTTTGCCTTGATGTAATCCCAGACGGCATCGCGACCCCAATTTACCATGGGGTTCATTTTGGCGATGTAGAGGTCGTTAAGGTCGTCGAACTGGTAGAGTTCGAGGACGCGCATCCCTTCGCGGGTATCGCTTTGCTGGCGGCGGACGCCGGTGATCCATACGGCGAGGTCGGATAGCTTGCGCTGGAGCGGCAGAACTTTGCGGATGGTGCAGCAGGCGTCGGGCGCTTTTTTCCAGAGTTCCGGGCCGTTTTCGGCGGCTTGCTGGTCGAGGGTGACTGCGGGCTGCACGGCTTCGATGGAGATGCCCCAGTGGGCTTCGAGGCGCTCTTTGAGCTGATAGGTTTCGGGGAAGAGAAGGTTCGTATCGAGCGTGAAAATGGGGAATTTGAGGCCGGCCTTGATGGCGTGGTCGATCATCACGAGCCCTGAGCCTTGGAAGCTGGTGCCGATGGCCGCGAGGCTGCGGAAGCGATGCCACGCCCAAGCAAGGACGTCGCCAAGGGGGGCGGTTTCAAATTCCTCGGCGAGTGTTTTTACTTCGGCCGGGCTGAGCTCATCGATGCGCAATGACATTGGAAAAAATGGGGTGTGAAGGTGGAACCGGCACGGGGGTATTGCAAGTGCGGAGTTCCCTAAGAGCGGAAGGCGTTCAGGCTTTACCCATCGTCGCTTATGAAACGCACCATTCTTTCCACCACAATCGCACTTTCCGTCTCGGCTTTCGCGGGGACGCCGAACAATTCGCTGATCACTCCCGGCGCGGGGCCGCGGGGGACGGAGATTGAGGTGGTGCTGAGCGGTGCGCGGCTCGCCGATGCGCGGTCGCTTCTTTTTAATGAGCCGGGGATCGAGGTGGTGGGCGTGAGCGAGGCGGAGGCGGGCAAGTTTAAGGCGAAGCTGAAGATCGCGGCGGATGCGCGTCTGGGGGAGTACGTCTTCCGTGCGGTGACGAACTCGGGCATTGCCGATACGCGGCTGTTTTATGTGACGCCATATCCGGTCCAAAAGGAGGCCGACGAAGACAAGGCGGACCCTTATAAAGTGCAGTCGGTGCCGCTCGGGGTGACCGTCTATGGATCGACGCCGGGCGAGGATCAGGATCATTTCGAAGTGGAGCTTAAAAAGGGCCAGCGGCTCTCGGCGGAAGTGGTGGCGATTCGGCTTTCGACGCAGCAGCAGTATGATGCGTTCATGTCGATATCGAAGGCTGATGGGACGATGATTGCCGAGATGGATGATGGCTCTTTCACTCGACAGGACCCCGCGCTGAGCATCATCGCGCCAGCAGACGGCAAGTATCGCGTGATGATCAAAGAGGCGACGAACAGCGGAAGCGGGCCGTGCAATTATCTGCTGCATATCGGGAGTCATCCGCGTCCGGTGGTGGCTTATCCCGGTGGTGGTCAGGCGGGCACGGAAGTGAAAGTGCAGATGTTGGGCGACGCGGCCGGGCCTTTTGAACAGGCGGTGAAACTCCCCGCTGCGCCGGATAAGCGAATCGAAGTCATCGCACAAAAAGACGGGCTTTCCGCACCGCAGGCGAACCTCATGCGTGTCTCGTCTTTCGGAAACGTGCTGGAGGCGGAGCCGAACAATGAAGTCGCCAAAGCGACGCCCGCGTCGGGGCCCCTGCCACTGGCGTTTAACGGAATCATTCAGGAAAAAGGGGACGTCGATTTCTTCAAGTTTACCACGACAAAAGGAGCGGCGTTTGAGTTCCGCGTATTTGCCCGCGCGCTGCGCTCGCCGCTCGATTCGGTGATTTCTATCCACGATGCAAAAGGTGCCCAGCTTGCTGCAAACGATGACCAGGGCGCACCGGATAGCGTGCAGGCTTGGACGGCACCGGCGGACGGTGATTTCTTTCTCGCGGTGAAGGATCAACTAGGGCGTGGAGGGCCGCTTTTTACCTACCGCGTCGAGGTGGCACCTGCGGGGAAAGGGCTCTACAGCTATCTGCCTGAGATGGTCATCAATAGCTCGCAGGAGCGACGTGCGGTGCCCGTGCCAAAGGGGAACCGCTATTCCACGCTGGTCCGCGTGAAGAAGGTGAATGCGGGTGGCGACATCGTCGTCGAGCCGCAGCAATTGCCCGCAGGAGTGACGATTGCCACCAGCAAAATGGACAAGAGCGTGGATACCATCCCGATGGTGTTCGAAGCAAAAGCGGATGCGCCCGCTACGCAGAAGACGTTCACCCTTTTGCCCAAACTGGCCGAGCCGCCGGCGGGCGCGGAGATTGTTTCGAAAGTGGAACACCGCGTGGAGGTGACGGAAAACGGCAACCAGAGATCCTACTACGGCGTGGATGAATCCGGGCTCGCCATCGCGGTGACCGAGGAGGTCCCCGTGATGCTGGAGCTGCACCAGCCCAAAGCGCCGCTCCTTCAATCCGGCTCGATGAATCTCAAAGTCGCGGTGAAACGCAAAGCGGGTGCGGATGGCAAACCGGCGTTCAATGGTCCGGTGCAAATCCAGCTCCTGTGGGCGCCTCCGGGCGTCGGTCAGCCGGGCGCGGTCACTGTCCCCGAAGGTGCTGCGGAAGGCGCCATAACCATCAGCGCACAAAATAACGCACAGCTTTCGAAGTGGAAGGTCTGCGTGAATGGCAGTGTCGATCTTGGCAAAGGTGCGACTTGGATCAGTACGGGACTTGTCGAACTCGAAATCGCGCCGCCGTTTGTAAACGGGACGCTCGTCCGTACCTACGTCGATCAGGGCAGCGAAGGCGCGATGACGATGAAGCTCGAACAGAAAGCGCCCTTTGAAGGAAAAGCGAAAGTCGCACTGCTCGGACTCCCGCAAGGCGTAACCGCCGAAGAGCGCGAAATCACCAAGGACGACAAGGAAGTCCGCTTCGTGCTCAAGGCTGCCCCGGATTCGCAAGTAGGGCAGCACAAGACCGTGATCGCATCCTTCACGCTGATGAAAGACGGCGAGCCGATGACCAATACGATTGCGAGCGGGGGCATCCTTCGCGTGGACAAGGCTTCGGGCGCACCAAAGGTAGCCAACACCAAATAGGCGGAGCGTTTCCCGCGAGGACGGAATTGCGTTGCCGGCTCGCAGCCGCTAACTCGTATGGTCCAATGACCAATCGCCGCCATGCAATTCTCCTGTTTCTCTGCGTCTTCGCGGCCGGGTTGACGTTGTTTCCCCGCCACAATTCGTTCCCGTTTTACTACCATCCCGACGAACCTGGGAAGGTGTCCCAGTTGATCCGCCACAAGCGCAACTTTCATCACCCGATGATGATGCTCTCGACTGTGAATGTGGCGCGCTACGCCGTCCTTCGTGGCGCGGACCAGAAGAACTCGCAGAAAGTCGTGGAAGTTGGGCGATGGATCACGGCCGCAATGTCCGCGGCAGCAGTTGCGGCTCTGGCGCTTCTCGCATTTCATCTGTTCGGCGCTTTGGCAGGCTGGGGCGTCGGGATTTTAGGGGTGACGAATCCGCTGCTCTTTGATCTCGCCCATTACTTCAAGGAAGATCCGTGGATGATGGCGGGCATCGCGGTTTTTTGTCTCGCGCTGAACGCCTATGCCGAGGCTTCCACGATGAAGCGGCTCTATTTTCTAGCAGTCGCCTGTGCGATGGCGGCCGCCGGCAAGTATGTCGCGTTTTTACTGCTGCCCGTCGCACTTTGGTTCGTATGGAGCCGCACGGAGCCCTCGCTGCGCAAGCCACGGTTCCTGCGGTTTCTTGGCACGTTCGCCGGTGTGTGGCTTCTGTTTAACCTCTCATTTCTAACCAAGCCGGGTCTTCTATTTGCGAGTCTCCACGAAGAGGGCACCAAGCTTGCCGGGATGACCGACGGCGTGACTCGAAAAGTCCCGCACGATTTTTACATGATCACTCAGAGCATGTACGGCGGCTGGATGGTGCCGATGATTGCTGGTTTGTGGCTGGTTTCCGTCGTGCGCGCGCCGCGGAAAATATCTGCGGTGGAGTGGATGCTGGCAGCACTCGCGGTATCGCAATTTGCGCTCTATAGCTTCATTCCGAAAACGGCAGTCCGCTACTATCTCCCGATCTCGCTGGCGCTGACTTTTCTCGCGATTGCCGGGCAGGCCCGGTTGCTGGCGGCGGTTCGGAATCGGGCTGTCCTTCACGGATGCGGCATCGCGGTGGCCGTTGCGTTGGTCGGGGCTGCCGTGTTCTTCCAGGTGCAGTCGTTGCGCGTGCTCGATACCGAACTGAAGTCGGATGACCGCCGCGATCTCATCGCGTGGATTCGCTCCAGCCTTCCAGCGGATGCCGTGCTGGCGACGGATAAAGCGGTGCATCTTCCGGATTTGCGCCGCCAGGAACACGCTGGTCTCACACCGCTCGCGCAGCGCCTCGTCGGCGTGGAAAAAGAAGTTGCGGATGTCGGAACTGTTTCCGAACTCCGTGCACAAGGAGTCACGCACGTTGCGATTTGCGAGCGCACTTACATGCGTTATCTGGATGAAAATAAGACCAATAAGGACGGTTCAAATCAAACGCCGGAGCGGCTCTTCTACGAAACGCTTTTAAAGAAGGGGCAAATTGTGTGGTCTTCGGAGCGCGGAGTCGTGTCCTATCTTCGCCCTGGAATCAAGCTGGTGGACATCTCCAGGTTGTAGCCGGGCGACGCGTTAGTGTTCTGGAAATTATAGAAATTATATTCGCGTGGCACGGCGGCGGCTATAAAGAGTTTTCATGATAACCCTTTCAAGACTGCATGACATCGACGGAGACCACGACACCGCGCAAGTAAGCGCTGTGGCCGCCAACCCGAAGTGTTTCGCAATCACCATTTTTACGCAGGAATATCGCGGGGTCCGTGACTTCTACGTCGATATTCTGAACGCGGTCGTGATCCACGAAAAGCCCGACCGGATTTGTGAGATCGAGCTCGGCGGAGTGCCGCTCTGTCTGCGGGCTTGCGAGCACGGCGAACAAGTCAGCTACTTTCACCTGCACCTCGCGCTGAAGCGTCAGGACTCTGTGCTCGGCGAACTTCGCCGCCGCGGCATCATCGTGACGACCGTGGGGCAGTATAACAATTTCCGCGACCCGGAAGGGCGCGTAATCAAACTCACCGAGGAACGCGTGACCGTGATTTGATGAACGGATTTAGCGGGGCGGGCAGGCCTTGGTTGGGCTGCTGAATCCTACCTGCTCCGGGAAGTATTTTGGGCGTGCATTCGCACCCCTCCCGCAGGGCGGGGCACCGGTTGGTTGGGCTTAATTAACGGTGCTCCCCCTGCGGATTCTTTTTGTGGGAAATCCAGCCATGCGCGGCTCGCGCCGGCCGATTCATAAGTAAGAATCGAGACTATCGAACTATCCGCGCGGACGGCCGTTGGGTTGTTTCGGGAAGCGCGCCTTCCATGCGTCTGCAGAGTCTGGTCGCGTGCGGACGCTTCCGCGTCCATCGAGTCCGCTGGCGGTGTCCAGGCCGCTGGCAGCATCGAGTCCACTGGACGGTTGCAGCTTCGCCGGTTGCAGCATGGACGCATGGGCTGCCGTCGTGAGTAGGAGGACGATCAGTGATGGAAGAATCATTTTCATACCCGGACCATAGCATGGAGTTGTAAAGGAATGACCTTGATTGGGCCGGAAATTGTAAAGTTGCGGTAAGTTCCGGTCTGCGTAGGATCGGGAACGTCATGATTAAACCCGTCGCTTTTCTCGCGCTCACTGTTTCGCTTGTCGCACAGCAGATTCTTCCGGAGCCAAATCCGGTCGGGAACAAGCGTGAGTTCAAGGCCAATGACAAGCCCGAGCCCGTTCTGAAGGCAGCTCCGCCGCTACCACCGCCACCACCGAAGTTCCTCGGGCCGGCTGTGATCCCGCCCCGCGAGGCTGCGAATGCGTTGGGAGAAGCCGAACTCAAAAGCGTGATCGAGACGTTGCGCGGCAGCTATGTCCGGCCCGATGATCTCGAAGAAATCGCGCTCGCTCGCGCCAGACTTCAGGGGCTGCTGGAGCGCGCGGGAAATGGCGTCCGCGTGTTCGAGGGGCCGGGATCTGTCAGCAATGAGAACCAGTCTTACCGTGCGGAGATTCTTTCGGATTCGATCGCCTACATCCGTCTCGGCACGCTGACACCGGCCTCCATCGCTGCGCTCGATGAGACCATCACCAGCTACGAAAAGCCGCCCGCAGCTCTTATCCTGGACCTGCGAGCCACTCCACCTCATAGCGAGTTCGAGCAGGCCGCTGAAATGTGCCGCCGCTTTTGCCCCAAAGGTCGCATCCTTTTTTCTGTGAAGCGCACGCGTGCGAACGACGAGGAAATCCTCACATCCCGCGTTGCCCCGATCTGGCGCGGGACGCTCGCTGTTCTTGTGGATACCGACACCGCGGGCTCCGGCGAAGTCATCGCAGCAGTCCTCCGCACGCACGTGGGCGCATACGTCATCGGGCAGCAAACCAAAGGCGAGGCGGCGCAGTTTGAGGAAGTCCCGCTGGACAAGGGCCGCGTGCTCAAAATCGCGGTCGGCGAAGTTACTCTCCCCGATGCAACTCCGGTTTTCCCGGGTGGTTTGCGTCCCGATCTGGTTGTCGATGTTCCGCAGGAAAAGACCGACGAAATCCTGTACGCAGCGACGTTCGAGAAGGAGTTTCAGACGCTGGTGAACGAAAAGGAACGCCCGAGAATGAATGAAGCTGCGCTCGTCGCCGGAACCAATCCCGAGATGGACGCCGCACTGGAAGCCCAGCGGAAAAAGGCCGCAGGTGAGACTCCAAAGCCGCCCGTCCGCGATGTCGTCTTGCAGCGTGCCGTGGACTTCATCACAGCCGTGAGAATCACAGAATCCGGCCCGCCGAAAAAATAGCCGTTCGTTACGCCACCACGTCGTTCAGCACGTTTCCAAAAACATCCGTCAGCCGATAGTCGCGGCCTGCATGGCGGTAGGTGAGTCGTTTGTGATCGAGCCCGAGCAGGTGCAGGATCGTCGCGTGCAGGTCGTGGACATGGACCGGGTTTTTCGTGATCGTATTTCCGAAATCATCCGTCTCGCCGTAAGCAAATCCGCCCTTTGCGCCGCCGCCCGCCATCCAGCAGGTGAATGCCTGCGCGTGATGCTCGCGGCCCTTCGCGTCCTTGCCGGTGTTGAACGGCGTGCGGCCAAACTCCGTCGCCCACACGATGAGCGTTTCGTCGAGCATCCCGCGTTGTTTCAAATCGCGGATCAGCGCAGCAATCGGCTGGTCCACGTTCTTCGCGAGCGGACCGTGCTGCGCCATGTCACCGTGCGAATCCCAGTTGTTGCTCGCGCCCGTGTCGATGAGTTCGATGAAGCGCACGCCGCGTTCTGCAAGGCGGCGCGCGATGAGGCACTGCCACGCAAAGCCCCCCGTTCCGCCGCGCGGAAGGCCGTAGAGCTTGTGGATGTCGTCGCTTTCCTTTGATAAATCGAACGCCTCCGGTGCCGCCGTCTGCATCCGAAATGCCGTCTCGAAAGCCTTGATGCGTGAAGCGAGTTGCGGGTCGTTGTCGTGCGCGGCGAGGTGTCGTTGATTTAGCGCGGAAGCCAGTCCGAGCTCCATCTCCTGCTCCGCCGCCGCGGCAAGTCGCCGTTTAACATTGGGCAGCGGCTCCGGCCCCGGGATGACGTGGGTTCCTTGATGGCAACCCGGCAGAAAATCCGCCGACCACACCTGCCCGCCCGAGTAGGGAAGGACCGGCGCGATCACCATAAAGCCCGGCAGGTTCGCGTTCTCCGTGCCCAGGCCGTACGTCACCCACGAGCCCATGCTCGGCCGCGTGAAACCGACCGACCCCGTATGAATCCCGAGCGTCGCCTGCTGATGATCCGCGTTGTCCGAAAACATCGAACGCACGAGGCACAAGTCATCCGCGCACTCCGCCACTTTTGGGAAAAGATCGCTGATCCACAGCCCCGATTGCCCGCGTTGCTTGAATTCCCAGCCCGGCCGTTTGTAAAACTTCACCGCGCTCCGGTTCTCCGGTGCGAACGCATCGAGCATCTTCTTCGGCACTTCGTAGGGCGCGTTGTGGTCGGAGATCAGCCGCGGTTTGTAATCGAACGAATCCACATGCGACACCCCGCCGCTCATGTGCAAAAAGATCACCCGCTTCGCCCGAGGCGGAAAATGCGACGCCCTTGGCGCAATCGGGTCCACAGCCTCGGACGACGCCATCAGCTCGGACAAGATGCCCGGCAGCACGAGCGAAGTTCCGGCGAGCGAGCGGATGAAAGAGCGGCGATTCATGACGGAGAATACAACGCCTTCAGCGTCCTTTTGTTTGGGTTCGCAATCAGCGCTCCCGCGGCTTGTTGTCCCAAGCTTCATCAACGGACTCCTTCTGCATGCGCGAGTCGCGGCGCAGGACGGACTCGAGGTTCGCGCCGTGCTGGCGGGCGCGCGTGGCATACCCGCTTTCATCGCCTTCGTAATTCGCGAGTTCGCGCACGGATGCCTCGTCCACTTCCTTGAAAAGACGCGCGGCCCGCAGCGCCTGCACGCCGCGCATCCCGAGCCCGCGCAACGCCGCAACGCCGAGGTCGAGGGCGCTGCCGACCGTCTCGCGGAAGACGTCATCGACGCCTGCGCGGATGAGTTCGTAGGCGTGCTGCCGGCTCACTGCGCGGGCGAGGATGCGCAGATGCGGGAACTCACGTTGCACCATTCGCACGATGTTTAGCGTCTCCTGCTCGTCGGCCAGCGTGCAGATGAAAAGCTTTGCGCGCGCGGCTCCGGCGGCGTGCAGCAGGTCGGCGCGCGTGGCGTCGCCGTAGTAGGCTTTCAGGCCAAAGCGGGCGAGCATCTCGATTTGCTCCGGGTCGTTTTCCAGCACGGTGCAGCCGATGCGATTTGCAATCAAGAGCCGCCCTACCACGTGGCCGAAGCGCCCGAATCCCGCGAGGATCACCGGATTGTCGTGCGCGGGGATTTTGTCGGGCTCGCGCTCCGGTTTCACCGGCAGGTGGCGGCGGAACAGTTTCTGGAGGACGCGATCATTCAGCACAAAAAGGAGTGGCGTAAGCGCCATGCTCAGCGCGACTGCGGCGGTGAGCGGCTTCACAAGCTGCACACCCAGCACCCCTGCGCCTTGGGCGAATGCGAGCAGCACAAAGCAAAACTCCCCGCCCTGCGCGAGCGCCAGCGCGAACAGCGTGCCCTGCGCCCAATCGAGCTTGAAGAGCCGCGCGAGCGGAAGTTGGATGACAAATTTCACGAGGACGATTCCCGCTACGAGCGCGGCGATGAGACCGGGGCGCGCGCCGATGAGCGTGAAGTCGATGCCCGCTCCCACCGTGATGAAAAACAGTCCGAGCAGCAGCCCTTTGAACGGCTCCAGGTCCGCCTCCAGTTGATGCCGGTATTCGCTGTCCGCCAGCATCACGCCCGCGACAAACGCCCCGAGCGCGGCGCTCAGACCGACCGCGCCCATCAGCAGCGTGATGCCGATGACCAGCAGCAGCGTCATCTCCGTAAACACCTCCCGCAGGTGCGTCGCAGCGACATACCGGAAGGCCGGGCGCAAAAGAAAACGGCCCGCGAGCACCAGCCCGACCACCGCGCCGATCGTCGCCAGCGCCCGCAGCCACGGCGGAAGATGCGCGATGATTCCGTGCTCGCCCGCCGCCACTTCGCCCGTGCCCAGCAGCGGAAGAATCGCGAGGATCGGAATCACCGCGATGTCCTGAAAGAGCAGCACCGAAAAGCACGACTGCCCGGCGGAAAGCTTGAGCTGGTCGCGCTCGGCGAGCGACTGCAACACGATGGCCGTGCTCGACATCGCGACGATGAGCCCGATGGCCAGCGCTTGCTTCCACCCGAGCCCCGCCGCGAGCGCGATGCCCGCCGCAGCCGTGGTGACGCCCAGAACTTGCAGTCCGCCGAGCCCCACAATCGGCACGCGGAGCCGCCACAACAATGACGGACGCAACTCCAGCCCGATGAGGAAGAGCATCATCACCACGCCGAATTCCGCAATGTGCGCGACCTCCTCGCCCGCCCCGACGACGCCGAGGAGCGCCGGGCCGATGATGATGCCTGCGAGGAGATACCCGAGCACGGAGCCCAGCCCGAGCCGCTTTGCGAACGGCACCGCGATGACCGCCGCGAGCAGATACACGAAAATCTGGAACAGACTCACCGCGCACCTCCTTCCGCGCCGACCAGCGATGCGATCGCCGCCCGATAGCGCGCAGCCTCCGCCGCGACCTCCGCGTCGGTGAGCCGAAAGACCCCGCTGATCACAAATGGCTCCAGGTATTCCATGCCGCAGAGCCGCGCCGTTTGCTCGAAAGGCGCGAGCAATTCGCGGATGGTAAAATGATTCAACCCGCCGCGCCGATACGCCTCCTGGCCGCCGCCCGTGCTGATCGCCGAGAGCATCCGCTTTCCGCGCAGCGCGTCGCCGCCCTCGCCGTACGCGAACCCGGACTCCAGCACGAGGTCCTGCCATTCCTTCAAAATCGCCGGGCTCGAATACCAGAACATCGGATGTTGGAAGACGACCACATCATGCTCGCGGAGCATCTGCTGTTCAGCCTCCACGGAGATGTGCAGATCGGGATAGACCTCATAGAGGTCGTGAAAAGTCACGCCGTCCATCCCGCTCACTGCATCCGCCATTGCGCGGTTGATGCGGGATTTTTGCAGCGCCGGATGCGCAAAAAGAATAAGCACACGAGCCATGAGCGCGGGACGTTGCACATCGCGCGCCGCTTTGTCCATCGCTCGATAAAGCGTGACTGCCCGCCGCAAACTTCTCAACTACGAGCCATGAATCAGGACCAGTTTTCCGAAGGCATCCAGAAGGCCTACTTCCTCATCGGCGAAAACACCCTCACCATCTACGGGCGCTGACCGAACGTCCCCCGCCTTACACCGCCGGACCGATCACCAACGTCTGCCCCGGGCTCACCTCGGAGTAGTCGCGGCTGTTGCCCACATCCGTGCGGATTTTCAGCACTTGGTTTTGCAGAAACGGGCCGATCGTGTTGCCTAGTTCTTTGTTCACTTTCACGCGGTGATAATCCGTATCCACACCCTCCGCTTTACTTGCCCTCCATCGGGCGGACGAGGCCCCAAACTCCCGCGAAATCGAACAGCACAGTGAGTCACACTTACATAAACCATCCGTTCAAACCGGCGGGGTGGCGGCGTTCTCGTTTAGTCACGGCCAAGGTCGGGGGTATTTCCACGCTCGCCTTGAATGGGGATTGTGCTTTCTTCGACGGACCAATTATTCCCATGAGCCTTGCCGACGACTTCTTCCAGTGGACCATCGACCCAGCCCGCACGAGTGATGAGCTCTTCCCTGCCGAATTGATCGTGGAGACCGGGTGGATGAAATATCGCCACAAGCATAAGCTCCCGTGGGACTTCAAAGGGTGGGAGCCCATCCACCGGCTCCGGCGGGAGCGGGACGAAAACCCGGCCTACCGCTCGCGGATCGACCGCAAGCACCTGGAGGCCACGGTGGAGATGTGGGCGGACATCAAGGAGTTTCCGACCGGGAGCTGCTCGAAGCGGCCGATCCGCGACCTCAGCGTGCTGCGCTTCTTTCCGCACTTCGAGGAAATCTCCATCCATTGCGCGGAAATCTCCGACCTTTCGCCAGTTGCCGGCCTTGCGGGGTTGCGCAGACTCAAGCTCGCGGAATTCGTCTCTCCGCTCGGGTATGCTCTGGTGGATCTCTCGCCTATCGCGGGGCTGCCGAACCTCACCGAGGTAGGCTTGAACCTCGACTCTCCATGGCCGGACCTTTCCCCGCTCGGCACGTTGCCCGCGCTGCGCGATTTGAGCTTCGATGGGAACATCCTCGCGCTTGCCTCACTGTCCTGCCTGCCGTCGGTGGAGAACGTGTCGTTTGGCTGCGGCCCCTACTGGACGACGCCCGTGCGCGATTTGTACGCCCTGCCCGAGATGCCGAAGGTGCGCATGCTCACGATCGGGAAGACGAGCGGTGTCGATGGCGTCGGCGTGGCGTCGCTGGACGGCCTTGAGCGCTATCCGCATGTCGTGAATCTCACGCTGGCGGGCGTGTTCCGGGACTTGCGGCCGCTGATGGCGCTGCGGGAACTCACGTGCCTCACGCTCCACGGCGAGCTGTTCACCGACCTGAGCCCGCTGGCCGCGTTGCCGCGCTTGCGGGAGGTGACGATGATCCGGGAACGCCCGCTCGATATCGAGCCGCTCGCCGCAGCACCCGCGCTGCGGGAAGTGTCAATGCCGCGCTGCATCATCCTGGAGACGGAGCTGGGCGCGCTGCACGCCGGCCTCCCGCCGTGGAGCGAAGACTTCCTGAACCCCGAGCCGCGGGAGCTGCCGCCGATGCGCTGGTTTAGCTACGAACCGCAGCACGACGAATCGGCAATCATTAACAGCTACGGGGCAACCGCGAACCCGCGCGCTGATCGATATAAGGGCGACCCCGCGTTGCGCGCCGCCGAGGGCCGCTGGCTCCATGCCGAAGTAAGACGCCGTCTTAATGGCCTACTTGGGGAGGGATGGGACGTCACGCAGTCCCAGTATGGCATTAACATCCAACGCTATCAGGACGTCCAACGATTGGCGGAAGTCGTCAAGTGTCTCCGCCGCTTCTCGGCGGATTGCCTCGATCCTGTCCACTACACCATTAACGTGGAACCGCACGGAGATCTCTCGGAGGACCCGTGGCTCCGCCGACGCAAGCGCCGACCCGGCAGCCTCGACTGGCTGGACACCGGTACCACCCTCGACGAAGAGCTGCGAGATCGGGAAGACTACCGGCGCACCCGGGAGGAACACCTCCGCCGCCTCGAACGCGAACACCGCCATGAAATCCTTCGCCAGCAGGGCCACGCGATCGACCCAAAAGAGTTCTCTCCGCCCACGGGCATCGACGGACTGGGTGCTCCCGAGCCGATTCCCGAACCCGAGGAGACTGAGGACGATGCCCCCTCCGGTGCTGCGAGCGCGGAGTTCGACACGAATGAAGGCGACGATGAGGACGCCGGGGGCATTGCCGAGCCGCCGCCGCCGCCTCCGAACACAGAGTCCCTGGGCGAGAAGCTGTCCTTTTCCCTGAATGTCTCGGAGCAAGGTGCCTTTGTCTCGCACCACCAGCGCGACCACGCGCTCGCGGTTCTCAGCGTCTCATTCGAGAACTGGCACGAGCTCCCGCTCCCGCCCGAGAGCCGTCCGCTGCCGCACTAGTGTCCTGACTTTTCGGAGTCAACTCAATCCACGTAGATGAACTCATTCGCACCAAGGAGGGCGCGGCTGAGGCTTGGCCAGGCTTTGTCCGGGGTGGGGAATTTCGCGAGGTAGGCGGTGGCGATTTGGAGTTCCTCGGGCTGCGGCGGGCGGGCGTAGAGCGTGAGGAATGCGGCTTCCACGCGGCGCGGGTCGTCGTTTGCGGCGGTGGCGATGCGTCCGCTGAAATCGGCGGCGCGTTCGTGGATGAACTTGTCGTTCATCATGAAAAGCGACTGGAGCGGCGTGGTGCTTTGCTGGCGCGTGGCGGTGCTGCTGTTCGGGTCGGGGCCGTCGAAGAGGCCGATGAATGGATGCCGCCGGAGCCGCTGCTGCATTTGATAAACGGTGCGCTGCTTCGTGTCGTAGGTGGCGAAAAACTGGTTGTGCTGCGTGAAGCCCCACGTGTGGACGGCGGGGAACGGATGCGCGCCGCCGGGTGTGAAATCGAGCGTGCCGCTGACGAAGAGCAACGAGTCGCGGATGGATTCCGCATCGAGCCTGCGCCGCTCGGCGCGGCTCCAGAGCTTATTCTCGGGGTCGGCGGAGTCGGGGTTGTGACTAGCGAGCTGCCATGTGTGCGAGAGGAGCATGGTGCGGTGCATGGCCTTGATGCTCCATCCGCTGTCGATGAATTTTTGCGCGAGAAAATCGAGCAGCTCGGGATGTGTGGGCGGGAGTCCGCGCGTGCCGAAGTCGTTGGGCGTGGTGACAAGGCCGCGTCCGAAATGGTGCTGCCAAAGCCGGTTCACGAGGACGCGTGGGGTGAGCGGATTCTTCGGATCGGCGATGGCGGCGGCGAGTTCGGTGCGCCCGCTGGTCTGCCCGCCGAGCGGGGCTCCGCCAAAAATGGGCAGGAAATGCCGGGGCACTTCTTCGCCGAGGCGCTTCGGATCGCCGCGCACTTGGAGACGGGCGTTCGCGGCTTTTCCTTCGGTAACGGAATACGCGAGCTCGTAGGGCAGTGTTTCTTTTAGAATGCGACGCTGCTCCTTGGCGGCGGCGGCGGCTTTTGCGGCGGTGTCGATTTTGACTTTGCGCTCGGGGCTCTCGGGCTCTTTTTCCGCGGCGGCTTTCTCGGCATCGCGGGCCTTGGCGTCGGCGTCGAGTGTTGCGAGTTTTTCATCCCACGCTTTCTTTGCGTCTGCGAGCTCTGCCTTTGGAAGGAGCGGCACAAGGTTCTCCGGCCGGTTCTTTCCCTCGCTGCCGGGATGGGGAAACACGCTGCTGCTGAAGACGCCGTAGAGCGCGTAGTAGTCCGTGTTGGCGATAGGGTCGAACTTGTGATCGTGGCACCGCGCGCAGCTCAGCGAGAGGCCGAGGAACGTGCGTCCGGTGTTCTCGATGGCATCCTCGATCGTGAGGTGCGGCTCGCCCGCGCCGCCGGAAAAATGCCTCGCGCTGGCGAGATATCCCGTCGCGATGACTGGTGCGATTTCGCTGCCACCTGCGGTCACGGCCTTCGGCATGAGGTCGCCGGCGATTTGCTCGCGAATGAAGCGGTCATACGGCATGTCGTCGTTGAACGCGCGGATGACGTAGTCGCGGTATTTGTAAGCCTGCGGAACGGGGTAGTCGGAGGCATTGCCGCACGTGTCGGCATAGCGTGTGACATCGAGCCAGTGCCGTCCCCAGCGCTCGCCGTAGCGCGGCGAAGCGAGCAGACGATCGACGAGATTGCGGAATGAAGACTGCGGATCGCGGAGAGCGTCGGCCACGAAAGCCTCCACTTCCTCCGGCGTCGGCGGCAGGCCCGTGAGATCAAAAGTCACGCGGCGAATGAGCGTGCGAGCATCAGCATCCGGCGCGGGCTTTGCGCCGCTCGCCTCCATCTTCGCGAGGATGAATGCGTCCACTTCGTTTCGAACCCACGCGCTGTTTTTCACGATGGGTGCTGCCTGCGCCTTGACCGGCTGGAACGCCCAGTGGCCGCGGCCTTTCTCCATGACATCCCCGCTTTTCTCCGCCGCTACGGCGACGGGTTGCGCACCGGTGCGCGGGTCGGGTGCACCCATTTTTACCCACTCGATAAGGTCGTTCACCAACTCGGGCTTGAGCGGCTTTTTCGGCGGCATCTGCAAGTCTTTGTCCCAATACCGCACAGCGGTGATGAGCAGGCTGTCGTCGGGCTTGCCGGGAGTGATGGAAGTGCCGGACTCGCCGCCTTTCACCCAGCCCTCGCGGTTCGCGAGATTCAGTCCGCCCTTCGTCTTGCCCTTGTCCGCGTTGTGGCATTCGTAGCAGTGGTCGGCAAGGATGGGCCGGACGCGCTTTTCGAAAAAGTCCGCCGCCTCCTCCGGCGTCGCAGCGAATGAAGACGCGGAGATGCACAGAGCCATCGCGGCTGAAACGGAGATAGGACGGAGTATGGACACAGGCAGAGTTTTTCTGTCGAGACAACCGCAGCGGCGCGCGTTTGTTAAATGCCGAAAGCCGCGGGGCGAAGCGACTGAACGCTTGCCGTGATTCCCCGCTGCGGCGATTACGAACGGATGTCTGAACCATCGTCGCCGAAATGGTGGCCGCGTATTGCCGTTATTTGCATCCTGCTCGTTGCCGCCGCGTGGGCCGCAAAGACGATCCGGCTGGAAACGGAACTGCTCGCGCTCCTTCCACAGGACCTCCCGAGCGTGCGCGGCCTGGACGGTTTTTCCCGGCAGTTTGCCAGCGACCGCGAAGTGATCATCGTCGCCGATGAAACAATGCCTCCCGCCGAGCGCGAGGAGGCGCTGCGAAAACTCCGTCCAGTCCTTGCTGCGATTCCCGGCGTGGAAAGCGTGACTGCTCCGGGTGAGGAATGGCTCTCGCAGGCTCCGACGCTCGCCGCGTGGATGGTGTGGAACTTGCCGCCCGAACAATTCCAGAAGGTGACCGCCGCACTTCAGCCGGAGCCCGTTCGGAAGAAGCTCGCCGAGTTGCCCGACATTCTCGCCGGAGCTCTCGACGCCGAGGAACTCGCGCTGCGTCAGTTTGACCCGCTCGGACTGCTGAAGGCGCTTTCATCCGAAGGAACTGAGGGTGCGTCGCAGTGGAAGGAGCAGGCGCCGGTTTCTCTCACGATCACTGCCGCAAAACCGCTCATCGAGTTTCAGGATTGCGTGGACTTCTGCACCGCAGTCAAGCGCGCCGTGGAAACGACATTGCCCGGCGAAAAGCGACTGCTTCTGACCGGACGGCCCGCGTTCACTTCCGAAATCTCGCAGCAAATGCGCCGCGATATGATGCTCATGATCGGCGTCGCGATGGCACTCGTGAGTGCGGCGTTCTGGGCGTTTTATCGTGCGCTCAAGCCGCTGCACTGGATCCTCCTCGGCCAGTTCCTCGCACTCGGTGTGGCGCTGATTGGCGCACGACTGGGCGTTGGTTCGCTCAACGTCATCAGCATGGGATTTGGCTGCATTCTTCTGGGCATCAGCATGGACTACAGCATCCTCGTTTATCACCACTTTGCGTCGGGCTTTCGCGATGACATTGCAGTGTGGAAACGACTGCGGCGCGGCATCTGGTTTAGCGCGGCTACGACGGCGGCGGCGTTTTTAGTGCTCGCATTTGCATCGGTGCCCGGGCTCCGCCAGCTTGCATTTCTCGTCGCCTGCGGGCTGCTCGCATCGGCGTGGTTCGCCACTTGGCTGCTGCCCGCAGCGTGGATGCCGAAGCCACCCAAGACGCTGCCATTCATCCAGCACGCAAGCGACCGAGTCGCCATGGTGATGGAGAAGTGGGGAACGCCGCTGCTTGTGGCCGCGCTCATCATCGGATGCTTTGCGGGCTGGCGTGTGGTGCGCGATCCGTCCGCATTTTACGCGCCGGATTTGAATCGCTTCCAGCCCGATACGAGCATCGCATTCCGAGGGCAGATGATGCTCGCCAAGCAGGACCCGAGCGCGACTGACGCAATCTATCTCGTGCAGGCTCCGACTTGGGATGCCGTGAAACAGGCGGCGGATGAACTTGCGTCGCGTTTCCCCGGCACGGCTCCGTCGCCACTTGCGGCGCTGATTCCCGCGACGGCCCGACAGGCTGCGAATGCCCCGCTCTGGCCTGACGGCGTCGGGGCACAATTGAAGGGCGCATTTGAGGAAGCCGGACTCGGCGAGGAGTGGAGTAAAAGCACGATGCAATTTAGCGCGGTCCTCACGAGCGCCGCAGCGGGAAACAAGGACGTATTTGCAGCGATCGCGCCCATGCTTTCGAAGCTCACCCGCCAGGACTCCGCCGGATGCCGCACCGTCGTCCGTATTCCCGGAGCCGCTGAAAACCCCGTCCCCGCAGCAGGGCTGAAAATCTCCGGCGCGGAAGTGATGCCGGTGAGTTGGGTCGCGCTGAAAGAAGACCTGAATACGAGATCCGCGGGCGACCTTCGGCGGCTCGGCGGAGGAGTGCTCGCGGCGATTCTCGTGCTGTGCTATTTCGCGCAGCGGTCCGTTCGCATGGTGCTTCTCAACATCGCCGCGCTCGCCATCGCGATGCTCCTGCTTGCGGCGCTGCTCGTGGTTACAGATACGCAATTGAGCGCGCTATCGCTGCTGTGCGTGCCGCTGCTGCTCGGGCTTGTCGTAGATTATAGCCTGCACGTTTTGATGGCTTTGGAGCACGACCACGGAGACCTGCGGAAACTCTACGCGCATATCGGCGCGCCGATTCTGCTCACCGGACTCGCCTCGTGCATCGGCTTTGGTGCGCCCATGCTCACCAGCCAGCCGGCGTTGCGGAATTTTGGACTCGTGATGGATCTCGGCATCATCTCCGCAGTCACGTCGTGCCTTTTTCTTCTGCCTGTTCTTGCAAGGTGGACGCGGAAAAAAGCCGCGCCCTTGACAAGCGATACGCCGTCTCATTAGTGGCGCGGCATGTTCTTGCGACTTTGCATCACCGCGACCGTACTGGTCGCAAACGCGCTTTCCGCGCCGCTTTCGCCCGCGAAGGAAGTGGAATTGCGCGGCCAGTTTCAAACGCGCCAGCGGGAGACAAAAACGTGGGCCGCGAGTTTCAGCCAGACGCTTACCGTGCCGGGAATGGCCAAGCCGGTCGTGAGCTCCGGCAGTCTCGCCTACCGCGCGCCGAATCAACTGCGGCTCGATTTCACAAAGCCTGAAGGCGAATACGTTCTCGTAAATCGCGACTCTCTTTTCATTCAAAAAACCGGAAAGAAAGTCGCAGAAAAATCACTCACTCGCGACACTGCAGGCCGTCCGTTTTTATCGCTTCTCGGTCTGCTCCGCGGACAACCGCCGGAAGAGGAAGTCATGTATTCGCCTGAGGTTTCGCGCGAAGACGGGAAATACGTCCTCGTCCTCAACCTCAAACCAGACGCATCGAGTCGCGCGCCGAAGCGAATCACGAACATCATCGACGCAGAGACGCTGGAGGTCCGGGAAGTACTCGTCGAACTGCCGACCGGAGGCTCGTTGCGCTACCAGTTTCAAGAAATCGTCCGAAATCGCGCCGTCGCCGAAGAGCGATTCGCTCCTCCCGCGAACCGCTAGTCATCGTTCGTCTTGTCTCTCCCGCCGTCCCGAATACGATGGGCAAAACGACAATGAGCCATCAACCAAACAGTCCCGAAAGCACGCCGGTCATTACCGAGGCCGCTGAGCGTATTCTCGCGGGAATCGGCGCGGATTTGCTGGAACTGACCCCTTCGTTCGGGCTGGACTCGGACCTCTTCGGAGCAGGACTCGACTCGATGGCGATCATGCAGGTCATTCTCATGGTGGAGGAGCAGTTCTCCGTGAAAATTCCGGACTCGATGATCAAGCGTGAAACGTTCTCCTCGGCCCGACGCATCGCCATGGCGGTGATTGCGCAGCGGCAGGTTTCATAATGGCCGCATCGCCCCTACATTCCACGGAACTCGGCGGAGCAGATTGGTTCCTCATCGCTGTGGAGCGCATGATGCGCGCTGCCGGCCAGGGCGCGCATGTCGGTCTGACGATCCTGCATGTCGGCCCGGGCTTCGACCTCGATCGCTTTCGTTCCGCCGTCGAGCGTCTCGCCGCAGAAAGCCCGATTTCAAAGGCGCGATTGACGAAAGCGCCGCTCGGAGTTCCAAGCTGGTCCTGGGACGCCACGACGCATGCTGAGTTCCCGGTTTGCGTCCACGACGGGGAGGGGAGTTGGACGGAGATTGCGCACCGAATCCTCGGCGAATCCGACGCTTCGCCGATCCGTTTCGATGTCATTCCGGGCAGAACGGGACATACGATCCTTTTTCGCTGGCTCCATGTTTTGCTCGATGGAAAAGGCGCGGAGCTTTTGCTCGCTGAGATCGCACGGCTCGCCGCGGATCCCGCCCTTTCAGCGAAGCCCGATTCGTGGGGACATCAGACTCCGAAACCAAAAGGCTGGCGCGCGATACTCGGTGAAGCGGAGCGCTTCAAGGATCACTTCTACGTGCTTTCCAAACAGCGGATCCGCTCGCTCGGTGGAGTCGCTCCTCGGGCGGGAGCACCGCGATTTCACGTAGATGAATTTACGGCGGACGAGACCATGCGAATCACTGCTCGTGCAGCGGACGTGTCTCGCGGCATGTTTCAAATCGGATGGTTCCTGGCCGCGACGATGCGTGCGCACTTGCGGGTGCTGGAGGCACGCGGCGAAAAAACCGATTCATTCCAATCAGGATGCGCAGTGCAGGAACGCAAACGCGGCGCGCGACATCCGATCTGGCAGAATCAAGTGTCGCAGCTCTTCTTCTGCCTGCGTCCCTCCGAACTCGGCGACCTCGCCGCTGCCGCCACGGCCTTGCAGACGCAGTTCACTGAGATGTCCCGCAACCGGCTGGAAGTTGCGTTTGCCGTGATGGCGCGTCTCTTCCGGAGACTACCTGCGTGGTTTTATCTGCGGATGCTGCGGCGGAATTCCGGCGGACACCTCACTTCGTTTTTCTTTTCCCACACCGGCGGGTTCCTCCCCGAGTGCGCGGAGTTTTGCGGTGCTCCGGTTGAGCACGGATGGCACATTCCGACCGTAAGTCAGCCGCCCGGGACGGGCATCTTCTTCGGTCAGCGTGGAGGGAAAATGACCGCGACATTTGCGTGGCGCGACGGGGTGCTCAAGGAAGGTGAGCTCGAATTACTGCGCCGCAGTATTCGCGAGGATTTGCTCGGCGTATGAAATGCGACCTGCTGGTGCTGGGCGGCGGCGCTGCCGGAATTGCCGCAGCAGTGACCGCCGCACGACAAGGTGCCCGCGTCGTGCTCATCGAGCGAAGCGGGATGCTCGGCGGGATGGCAACGGCGGCTCTCGTTCATACGGTTTGTGGTCTGTATTTTTTGCGCGAAGAGCCAGGAGCAGTCATGGCGCATTCAGGGTTTCCAGCGGAGTTTGCCGCACGACTCATCAAGGATGGCGCGGCGACTGGTCCGGTGCGGATGGGCCGCGTGGACGTTCTCCCGCACTCGCCGACGGGCTTTGCTTGCGTAGCGGATTCACTTGTCACCGAATGCGCATCGCTTGAAACCATTTTGCACTCGGAGTTGATTCAAGTTTTGCGCGATGGACCGCGCATCAAAGAAGTCACTGCAATCTGCCGCGGAACACGGATGACTTTTCATCCGAAGGCAACCGTGGATGCCAGCGGCGACGCACTGCTCGCGACTTTGGCGGGACACGAATGCGAGATTGCACCTCCCAAACGACTCCAGCGTCCGGCGTTCATATTTGTGCTGCACGGCGTGAAGGTCAGCGCTCTTGATGATGAGGGCCGCATCAAACTCGCGGTGATGCTCACGACCGCCGTGTCTGCCTGCGCGCTCGACCCCGGAGTTCTCGGCGCGCACTTCCGGGTCACGGGCCGTGGCTCGGAAGTCTACGTGACCATCGACCTCACCGCTCCCGCACTGGACCCTTCATCACCCGCACAACTCGCAGCGCTCGAACAAACCGGGCGTCACCTCGCGACATCTCTCGCGTCATTCCTGCGCGCAAACCACACCGCGTTTCGCGAGGCTCATATCTCTGCGTTTCCCACGCGCGTCGGCATTCGCGAAAGTCGGCGCATTCGCGGAAAAGCGACCGTCACCGAAGAAGACATCATCAGCGGAACCACTAGAGCGGACGTTGTCGCGCTCGGCACGTGGCCGATCGAGTCACGGGAAAAAGCAACCGGGCCTCGCTGGCGATATCCCGTGCATTTGCGCCCTACACAAATCCCGCTCGACGCCCTGCGCCCGGCGGACATCGACAACTGCTGGACGGCCGGACGGTGTATTTCGTGCGAGCACGAAGCGCAGGCTTCGCTCCGGGTGATCGCGACTTGCATGGCGACCGGTCAGGCGGCTGGCGCGGCAGCGGCGTTGCAAGCGAGGGACGGCATCGCACCTGAAGCTGAGGCGGTTCGTGCGTTGATCGGAATGGAGGTTCCGCAATGAATGTCGCCGACCTCGTCGCCACCCGTGCCGCGTTGAATCCGAATCATCCCGCGATTGTTTCTTCCGGGCAATCGTGGACCTATCGCGAGCTGCTTGAAAGGGCCGACGCAATCGCCGGGTTCATCCGCTCGGTGACATCCGGCATTTCGCCGCGCGTGGCGCTCTTCGCTCCGAACGGGCCT
The DNA here is from genome assembly GCA_043755735.1 of Verrucomicrobiaceae bacterium. Lineage (GTDB taxonomy): Bacteria > Verrucomicrobiota > Verrucomicrobiia > Chthoniobacterales > Chthoniobacteraceae > SXWH01. The sequence continues at coordinate 42,724 of JAYUSJ010000233.1, forward strand.
GACTATGTCGCGCTGGCGTTGGGGATTTTGCGTGCTGGCGCGTGCTTTGTTCCGGTTCCATCCGAGCTCGCGATGGTCGAGCGCGCGGCGGTGGTTTCGATCACTGCGCCACAGGTCGTTCTTTCCGCAGGTCCGGCGCCGTGGCTGCCGGATGCCGGGATGCGCGAAGAGCGCGGCGGGGTTTCGTTTCAGTGGTGCCGCACTGAAGTTGTTCCGACATTTCCTGAGGAGCGATTCGACGCGCTGAATCCTGCTTTTGTGCGCTTTAGTTCCGGAACCACCGGCAAGAGCAAGGGAGTGGTCATTAGTCACACCTCGCTTCTGGAGCGGGTGCGGTCTGCGAATCGGCGCTTGGAAATCACGAGCGCCGACCGTGTGCTTTGGACCCTGCCGATGGCGCATCATTTTGCAGTGTCGATCATGCTCTATTTGGTCGAAGGAGCGACGACTGTGCTGGAGGATTCGCATCTCGCCGCCGATGTGCTCACGACGGCGCGGGAACATGGCGCCACGGTGTTTTATGGCTCGCCGTTTCATCTCGCGGTTCTGGCTGCAGAGGATTCCGGGCGCGACTGGCCGCCGCTGCGGCTCGCGGTCGGGACTGCTGCGTCGGTTTCTATGGAAATCTCCGCGAAGTTCCGTGCGCGATACGGCGTGGCTCCGGCGCAGGGGCTTGGAATCATCGAGGTGGGACTTCCGTTGCTGAATACGACTGCATCCTGTGAAAAACCGGAGAGCGTGGGGCGCGCGGATGATGTGGAGATTCGGCTTCTCGGTGAGGCTGGAAATAAGCCAGAAACGGGCAAACTCGGCGAATTGTGGCTTCGCGGCCCGGGGATGTTCGACGCGTATCTTTCGCCTTGGTGCGAGCGCGCCGATGCGACGAGTAACGGTTGGTTTGCCACGGGTGATCTTGCGAGTTGCGATGCGGAGGGATTTGTATTTTTGCGAGGTCGTAAAAAGTCGGTCATCAATTTTGGCGGGATGAAATTCTTCCCGGAGGAAGTGGAGTCGGTTCTCAATGCGCATCCCGGCGTGAGAGAAAGCCGGGTGTCTGCGGAGCCGCATGAGCGCTGGGGTGCGATTGCGGTGGCCGAGATTGTGCCGCGCGATCCAGCGAATCCGCCGAAGCCTCCCGCGCTTGCACGGCATTGCCGCGAGAGTCTTGCGAGTTACAAAGTTCCGGTGTGGTTTGCGATGGTCGCGGGACTGCCGCGGACGGCTAGTGGGAAATTGCGGAGGTAGGAGATTTGCGACTTCGTCGGTTTGGGGAAGTCGGGCGGGGCGCCCGGGGGACTGATGCAGGCGGGTCGCCTGCGCCACTACGGCAAATCGCTGCTCGTGGTGTTCGCAAACCCGGCGACGACTTTGCGTGCGGATGCGGCTCCCATTTCCATGAGGTCGTGGGCGTGGTCGGGCCATGGCTTGGGCGGAGGGAGTGTGAGCGGGAGTCCGAGGCGCGGGCGCGGCGTGACGGTTTCTGCGGTGGCGACGATGCGGCCTTCGCAACGTGCGAGCTCGGCTTTCCAGTGGAGAAGTTCGTCGGCGGTGAGCTGGTGTCCGGCGAGCATGGCACCGGTGAAGCTGTAGCGATGATGCTTCTCCCGGGCGCGCAGTTGCGGCTCGTGGAGAATGCTATGCGCGGCGATGTGCGTGACAGCGCTTTTTCCGAGGAACGGTTCGACGGGCACGGAGCTGCCGAGACCGCCGTCCCACAGCAGTTCGCCGTCGATCCGCCGGGGTGCGATGACGCCGGGCAGCGCGCAACTCGCAAGAATGGTTTCCACGAGCGGGCCTTGCGTGCGCAGTTCCACTCGGCTTGTGCGCAGGTTGGTAACGGCGAGATGTAGCTTCGCGTTGGTGCAGTCTTCGATCCGGCGCTCGCCGAGAAAATCGCGCAGGACAATGCCGAGTTTTGTCCCGACGAAAATCGCGGCGCATCCCGGCCAGCCAATCAAGGTGCCGATGGCGCGCGGGGTCATGAAGAGTTCGTGGAAGCAGGCTTTTAAAGTGCGGCGTTTGAAGAGGGCTTCGCTGTCTTTCAAATCGACGCCCGCAGCGTAGAGACCGGCGACGATTGCGCCGGCGGAAGAGCCCGCGATTTCATTGGGAGCCCAGCCGTCGGCTACCATCTGGCGGAGGAATCCGTGATGCGTGGGGAAGCCGAGAAATGATGAGCCGAGAGCGATGCCGACGGTGCGCGGTGAATCAGACATTGGAGCGGGCATTTTTTGTGGCGGGCGCGTCCTTTATGCGATGGCGAGATCCGCAGGGTCCACGTCCCTCACGCCGTGGCGGGACATGAACTTCACGAGGCCGCGGCTGTAGCGCGAGAGCGTGGATGCCCCGGACGCCATGCACGCGATGTTGCGCTCCATATGGGTGTGCATGAAGCGGGTGAGTTTGCCGGGATACTTCCGCTCGAAAGACATCCCGGTTTGATACATCGCGAACATCTGGCCGTTGTAAAAATAGCCGATGAGTTCCTGCCACGCCTCCAGCCATTCCTCCATTTTCTGCGCGTATTTCTCCGGCTCGTTGAGGTGCTCGGCGAGGAGTTCTGCGGAGCGCAGCGCGAGCATGAGGCCGGGCGAAAGCATCGGGTCCACAAAGCCGAACGCGTCGCCCATCATCGCCCAGCCGGGGCCGTAGCCGCGCTCGGAGATGAGCTGGTAGTT
>JAYUSJ010000234.1:0-4808 GCA_043755735.1 Verrucomicrobiaceae bacterium
TGTCGCGCCAGGACTCGACTTCGGCGTTGCGGGGGTTCATGCGCCAGAGGAGGCGGTTGTCGCCGTCGGCGGCGAAGGATGCGGCGTTGTAGCGGCTGGTCATTTGCCAGGTGGCGGAGAGGAGGATGGTGCGGTGGAGCTTTTTGAGCGACCAGCCTTGCTCGACGAATGTGGCGGCGAGCCAGTCGAGCAATTCGGGGTGGGTGGGCTTGTCGCCGATGACTCCAAAGTTGCTGGGCGTGCGTGCGAGGGCGTGGCCGAAGTGGTGCTTCCAAACGCGGTTCACGATGACGCGGGCGGTGAGCGGATTGGCAGGGTCGGCGACGGCATCGGCGAGCTGACGGCGTCCGCTGCCTTCGGTGAAAAGCGGGGCGTTTTCTCCGGCAACGATTTGGAGGAAGCGGCGAGGGGCGTTCTCGCCGGGCTTGCGCAAATCGCCGCGGATGGCGACGGGCATGTCTTTGTTGCCGCTGTCGGCGAGGCCGTGGGCGCGAGGAATGGCGGGCGGGACGGCTTTGCGGAGACGCTCGAGCTCGGCCTTTATTGCGGTGGTGTCGAGCTTGTCTTTGTCGGCGGCTTTTAGTTTTGCCTCATGGTCCTTTACGGCCTTTTTGGCGGCATCAAATGCGGCAATGACTTCCGTCGGTGCGAGGGGGATGTCGTTCGTGGAGGTGTTATTAAAAACGCCGGCAATGGCGTAGTAGTCGCGGGTGGGGATGGGGTCGAATTTGTGGTCGTGGCAGCGGGCACACGCGACGGTGAGCCCGAGAAAAGCACGCGAGAACGTATCGACGCGATCCGCAAGCGTCTCGGCGCGTGTCTGGGCGGTCGCCTCGGGATCGCCGCCATCGCCGACATACGTGGGGCCGACGGCGAAGAAGCCTGTGCCCACTTTGGAATCGGCATCGCCGGAAATAAGATCGCCCGCAATTTGCGCACGCACAAACTGATCGTAAGGCATGTCGCGATTCAGCGCCGCGACCACCCAGTCGCGATACCGCCACGCCTCAGGAAGCGCCGCAGGGTCGAGCGCCCCGCCGAGGCCGTCGCTATAGCGCGCGACATCCAGCCAGTGACGCCCCCAGCGTTCGCCGTATTGCGGCGAAGCGAGCAGCGAATCGACGACTTTTTCAAAGGCATCCGGCGAGGCGTCGGCGAGAAAAGCCTCGGCTTGACCGGGAGTCGGCGGGAGCCCCGTGATGTCGAGATAGGCGCGGCGGATGAGCGTGTGCTTTTCCGCAGCAGGCGAAGGTTTTAGCCCTGCGGCTTCGAGTCGCGCGAGGACAAAGGCGTCCACGGGATTGCGAATCCAGGCGGCGTTTTGCACAGCGGGCGGCGCGTGTTTTTCGACCTTCCGAAAGGCCCAGTGATCGGCGCGCCACTTTGCGAAATCGTATCCCTTTTTCTCTGCGACCGCGGCAGAGGCACCTTTCTCCGGCCAAGGGCTGCCCATGCGCACCCAAGCTTCGAGGTCGGCGATTTGGGCGTCCGTGAGGCGCTTGTCGGGGGGCATGGCGGTGTCCTCGTCTTTGTAGCGGACGGCTTTGATGACGAGACTTTCGTCCGGCTTCCCCGGAATAACGGAGGGACCGCTCTCGCCGCCTTTCAAAACGGCGGCGTGGGAGTCGAGCTGGAGCTCGCCTTTGATCTTCTTGGACTCGGCGCTGTGGCACTTGAAGCACTCGTTCGCCAAAATGGGACGGATCTTGTTTTCGAAAAACTCCAACTGCTCCGGAGTCGGCCCCTCACCCATCGCAGCGACGCGCAAGGACGCAGCAATGAAAAGCGGCGAAGCGCTACGGACCAACTGATGAAGAGCGGACATACCAGCGAAGTATCTACGGTGCGCGTGAACCTTAGTCGTGCGCCCGATGACATTCAGAAAGTTGATATGACTAATCCAGAATCTGTCAGGTTCCTGAATTTCAGGAACCGAGAAACCGCGCGATGGGAGCGTAGCCCGAGCCGATTCCAGAAGGTTGCCGCAGGAGAATAGCGGACCACTCCCCACTGCCTGAACCTCTCACGCTGCGAGCGGGCGGAAGAAGAAATGCACATAGGAAATACGCATTAAATTTCTCGCGAAGATTCAATACTCGATCTAAAAAGTATGGGCATCCGGCGGGTTCACTGCCGAAACACGCCAACCACCAGTACTGCTGCCATGAATACTAAAGTTCGTTTTCACCAACCTCGGCGACACGCCGTCATCGGCATAGAGATCCTCGAAACTCGCGTCGCCCCGGCGACTCTTACGTGGACAGGACAATCAAACAACCAGTGGACCAATCCGGGAAACTGGAGCCCCGCCAGCCAGCCAGCGGACGGCGACGCACTTATCTTCGACGATTCGGCTGCCTCCAGTGGCGTTCTGGATAACGACACAACGCCGGACAACAGCTACTCGCTCACATTCAACGCGAGCATCAACAACTACACGATCACGGGAAACAGCATCCTGCTCGACAACGCGGGGGCGGACATTCGGCAACAGGGAACCTCGTTTGTGGCAATCAATGTGGATCTTTCGCTACTCCAAGCCCCGGATGGCGGCAATCCCAGTGTCGTCAATGTAACAGGGGGTTCGGACTTGTTGATTGGCGGGGCGATGACCATGGGGTCGGGCACATTTCGGAAACAAGGGTCCGGCGTGCTGACACTAGCCGGCGCGAATTCGTTCGCGGGAACGCTCGCCGTGGACCTGGGCGTCATAAAGCTCGGGGCGAACAACACGCTGCCGACGACAGCTCTGTCGCTACAGCTTACTGACAGCACATCCACGCTGGATATGAACGGCTTTTCGCAGACCCTCTCGCGCGTCGGAGGGAACGGCGTGGTGGATAATTTCAGCGCCACGGCGGCCACGCTGACGCTTAACGACGCAACCAACAACTCCACCCCTGTTCAGTTTCTGGACACAGTGGGGAATTTAAACCTCGTAAAGGCGGGCGCAGGCACGCTGACTGTTACTGGGATCAATGGTTCGAGCAACCTCAGCGGTACGAAGACCGTGACGGCAGGAGCATTGGTGGTAAACGGGCTCTTTGGAGGACCGGGGCAGATGACGGTCAATGCGGGAGCAACTCTCGGCGGGGTGGGAAATGTATCCAGTCCCGTGGTGGTTGTCGCGGGCGGCAACCTCGCACCAGCGCAAGGCGGGACAGGTGTTATTGGCTCAGGCAATCTGACTTTGAACAGCGGCGCGACATTCTCCGTGAATGTAAACGGCAACGTGCCAGCCACCAGTCATGATCAGGTCTCGCTCATCGGATCGGTGTCACTTGGAAACGCAACACTTGTCACCAACGGCAGCGTCGCCAGTAATCCCGGCCAACAGATCGTCCTTATCGCAAACGATGGTAGCGACAGCGTGAGCGGAACTTTTAACGGCATCCCGGAAGGCGGAACCGTCACAATCAATAGCGTCACTTTTACAATGACCTACGCGGGCGGCGTGGGCGGCAATGACGTCGTGCTTGTGCAATCGGCACCGCCGGCAGAGACAGCGCTGGACCTCGTGGGAGGCGACGTGATTGTGACCGATGCGCTTGGCGGAACCAGCAACGACAACCTGACTATCTCGCTCCAATCCGGCGGCATCGTCCGCTTCTTCGATCCACTGAATACACTCGGCGCGGGCGCGGGCCTTACCCAAGTGGACGCGAATACAGTCGAGGTTGCACTGGCAAGCATCACCGGAGTGATTAACTTCAACGCGCTCGGTGGGGACGACCAACTCACGGTGGATTTCACCGGCGGCAGCCCTTCCCCCGCGAGCGGCATCAATTTCATCGGAGGCAACCCCACCGTAGCTCCGGGGGACAGTCTTTTCATCGTATCGGGTGCGCCCGGAACACATGCCACGAACATCGTACACAACATCATCAACACTTTTGACGGCGCTGTGAATATCGACGGCGCGCTGATCAACTACAGCGCAATCGAGAGCGTGGACGACACGCTCGTCGCAACCAATCGCTCTTACGTCTTCCCCAATCTGGCGGAAACCATCTCCCTATTCGACAACTTCGGTGCCGGGATGAAAATCGCAGGCCCACCAGCGGGAGGCGTTGCATTTGCAAACCCGACCAACTCGCTGACGATCAACGGCGGTGGCGGCAACGACACTATCAACGTTGTGTCGCTCAGCCCGACCTTTGGTGGCGCTCTGGTCATCAATGGAAATACCGGATCTGAATCTATCGTTTTCCCCAACGCGCTCTCACTTCCCGGGGATTTGATTATCGATACTGGAACGGGGTCGGATTCCATCTCCGTCAACGCGGCGCTGACCATTGGTGGCGATGCCGTTTTCATGAGCGGAGGAGGTGTGACTTTCAACGCCTCGGTGACGATGGCGGCGAACAAGAATTTCACGGTCAGCGCGCTCGGCGCGAGCAATGGGACGATCAATCTCGCCAACGCGAGCGCCGATCTTTCCACCACGGGCGCGGGCGCGATTTCGCTCACCACCGTGCGCAACATCGCAATGGCGAGTGGGTCGAGCGTGACGACGGCGAATGGCAACCTCACGCTTTCCGCCAACGCGGCGGGGACGACGACGGGCACCTTTGCGGGTGTGGATGTGAATGGCGGTTTAGTGCAGGCCAGCGGCTCGGGCATCGTTGCTGTCTCCGGCCGGGGCGGCGACGCCGCGGGTGGTTCCCAATACGGTGTGCAGGTGCGCGGCGGCGGCGACATCATCGGCGGCAGCAGCAGCGTCACCGTGCAGGGAACCGGCGGCGCTCCCGCCGGGAACGCCAACTACGGCGTATTCGTCACCGGCGCCGGATCGACGATCAATTCCA
>JAYUSJ010000235.1:0-4806 GCA_043755735.1 Verrucomicrobiaceae bacterium
AGTCGCACGGACTGCTCATCGAACTGCCCGCCGTGGATACCGTCGGGTTCATCCCTGCGGGGCTGCTGCCAAATGGGCCATACGATTTCGACAGCACGCGTCAGCGCTTTGTGAACCGCCGGACGATGCGGGTCTTCAAGCTCGGAGATCGCTTCAATGTGATCGTCGTGAAGGTCGATGCCGAACGCCGGACGATGGATTTCGCAGTGTCGGAAAAGGAAGCGCCGAAATCGACGGGAGACAAGCGGGGCCATGAGCGGCAGGAACGACACGAACGCCCGCCGCAGCCGCGAGGAAGGGAGCAAAAGCCTGCACATGGCAAACAGAAGCCGCGCGCTGAGGGCAAGGAGCAGTCGCGCCCGAAAGGGAATCGCGGACCTCAGCGGAAGGAAGGGCGGAAGAGGAGGTAGCAGGCTGTGAACGACGAATGACGAAGTCGCAGGCATGTCATTCGTCCTTCCGACCGGCACACACTCCAGCTCCGGTCGATCCGCCACAAAAGAAACACCCGCAGCGAACCCATGGTTCACTGCGGGTGTTTGAGAGTTTACTTCGCGTTCAGGAATTAGAACACGAGGCGGACGCCGGCGCGGATGTTGAAGAAGTCGTCGTGGTCATCGACAAATCCGTAGTTGGCTTCGCTGAAGAGGCCGACGCGGGATGTGACGCGCCATTCCAAACCACCGCCGAGGGCGATGAAGGGATTGCTGCCGTCTTCGGTCTGGACGCCGCCAGTGACCTTTGCGTAAGGCGAGAGGCAGATGTTGCCGATCTCAAACGGGTAACGGGCGACGACGCCGGCCGAGAACTGCCACACGTCGTCCAGGTCGCTTTCGGTGATGCTTGCATCGAGGGTTAGACCGAAGTTGCGATGGAAGAAATAATTGATGCCGATACCGCCGCCGAAGCCTTCGCCGATGATGCCTTCGGAATCGAAGTAGGTGCCGAAGAGGTCGAGCTGAAGCTCCGTTTCACCGAAGCAGGCTTCCTGCGGGATGACGCCTTTGGTTTGTTTCACTGGCGCTGCGATTTCCTGGCCGGCAAATGCGGTCGCCGCAATCGTCGTCAGAGCGAGAATGGTGAGTTTAGTCATGTTGAGTAGTTGTTGAATTCAGGTTGTTGTTTTTGCACGACACGCTTGCCGTGCTTGTTGCTATTTGCACCCGTTTAGCTGTGTCAGACAAGCCTAAATTCAAACGGGACGGAGCACTTCGACGATTCGCGCCAAAACCACTCCGTCTGCGGAGAGCAGCCGGTTTGAGCGTCCGAAGAGCGGAGCCGGGGCCGGAAGGTCAAATAGTTCCGCAAGATGGGCGCACGGTGCGACGCGGAGAAACCCGTTTGGTTCGCTCCGGTAGCGAACCTTGTGGGCATTCAAAAGCCCGCCGAGGGGCAGGATTCCGGCGATGATTTCCGAGCGTAGCGGCTCGGAAAAAGCGTCGAGTGCGATTTCGATGGCGCCGTATTCGACGGGCATCCCGGATTTCGCGCAAAACAGAACGACTTCGCGGCGGTAGCGTTCGGGCGTGTGCTCGCATTGGATGACCCGGAGCCGCATGTCGTCGGCAAAGTGCTCTTCGAGCTTCGAAGTCATATCGCCGGAATGGACCAGTAATCGATGCGCGGCGGGGCTCAAGTCCGACGGTTGCACCACATCGAATTGTGGCATCGGTTGGCCGGCGGTTGCGTAGAGGGCGGGGAGCGGATGAAGGAAATCGCTCATGTGTAACGCGCGTTCTGGTGTTGCGGGAGGAAGAACGCGTGCAGGATGACGTCGATTTTCAGAAGAGCCTCGCGCGTCAGTACGAGCCAGCCGTTTTGATCGCTCATAAGTCCGCGTCGTGACAGTTCGGCGAACTGCGCCGAGAATCGTTCGAGGACGTTCACACCAAATTTTCCAGTGAAGTATGCGACGGAGACCCGTCCGAGCTTGAGCTGCAAAATGAGTTCGCGGATGAAGCGCTCGTCCGCAGTCGTCTCCAGGGCGCGCCCGATGGGCAGATCGCCTTTTTCCACAGCGGCGGTGTAGCTCTCGAAGTCCGGCAGGTTTTGAAAATGAACACCGCCGAGATGGCTGAAGCTCGCGACTCCGAGGCCGAGCAGGTCTGCGCCCTTCCATAGTTCGTCGCGGTAAACGAACTTCGTTTTCTGCGGGTCCCGAACTGCCGTGGTCGCGCTCGTGACCGTGTATCCCGCAGCCTCCAGTGCGGTGAATGCTTCGTTTACCCAACGGCGTTTTGTGTGCCAGTCGGCGACAGGTGCGACGAGTTTTCCCTCGGCTTCCATTTGCTTGAAGATGCCTGTGTTGAAGGGAACTTCCATCTGGTAAATCGTCACGCATTCCGGCTGGAGTTCCAGTAGCTTGGCGATATTGCGCTGCCAGTTTTCGTCCGTTTCCTCGACCATGCCGGCGATCAAATCGATGTTGATCTGCGGGAAGCCGATCTTCCTCGCGTAATTGTAGGCGCGGTAGATCTCATCCTCCTTGTGTGCGCGTCCGTTGACTTCCAGGATGTGCTTGTCGAAGTTCTCAACTCCGAGCGAAAGCCTCGTGACGCCCATCGCGCGGATGGCTTCCAGCTTCGATTCCGTAAGGGTTCCGGGCTCGGCTTCAAATGCGATCTCCTCCGCCTCGTCCCAAGGCAGGGCGGCCTTCATCCGTTCGGTGAGGAGCGTGAGTTGCGACACACTGAGATAGCTCGGTGTGCCTCCGCCAAAGTAAACGAACTTCGGCTTCCGGCCCGCGATGCGGGGAGTGCGCGCGTACATCTCGAGTTCGCGCATTCCGTGCTCGATGTAGCCTTTGATCTCCTCCGCATTTTTGTCCGTATAGACGCGGAAGTAGCAGAAGTGGCAGCGTTTGCGGCAGAACGGGATGTGGAAATAGACGCCCAGTGCGGTATCCGGCGGTGCGGGTTTCTCTATGACTTCGCGCACGCGCGGAATGAGCGTCGGCTTCCAGAAGGAGAAGGGTGGATAGTTGGCCACGAAATAATTCCCGGCAGTCGTCTCATCACCATCCGCGAGCAGGCGGTCGAAAATTTCAGCAGTAGTAGCAGGCATATCGGCGGCGAGACTCGCCGAAGAACGCGTTCGGGGCAACTGGATAGTATGTGTGCGTAGTAAAATTCCATCCGGCGATCAAATCAGCGGTTCCCTAAAAAGGCCCGTGGAACGAAATAGAATCGCCTTACAAACGGCGATGCTGTGGATTCTATTCCGCTATGAAAACTCGCTCATTGATGCTCGCACTTCTTTTCACCTCGCAGCTTTCCCATGCCGAGCCTGTCTCCATTTTTGATGGAAAAACCTTCGCTGGATGGGAAGGGGATACGAGCAAAACGTGGCGCATCGAGAGCGGCGAGATCGTCGCGGGAGACGTGACGAAACAGCAGCCGCGCAACGAGTTTCTCGCGACGGTGAAGCGCTACGGGAACTTCGAGTTGCGGCTGAAACTCAAGCTCTCCGGGACGGAGGGATTCGTGAATGCGGGTGTCCAGTTTCGTACGGAGCGAATCCCGAATCACCACGAAGTGAGCGGCTTTCAGGCGGACTTCGGAGCTGGCTACGATGGAGCGCTCTACGACGAATCGCGTCGCAACAAGATCCTTGCGAAGCCCGATGCGGAGACGCTCTCAAAGGCATCGAAACCCGGTGAGTGGAACGACTACCGGATTCGCGTGGAAGGGGATCACATCCAGCTTTGGCTGAATGGAGTGAAGACCGTGGACTACAGGGAGGTCGATCCGAAGATCGCAAAATCGGGAATCATCGCCCTGCAAATCCACGGAAACGCGAAGTCCGAAGTGCGGTATAAAGACATCGTGATCGAGGAACTGCCTGCGAAGTAAGAGCGACATGATCGACCTTCACAGCGACCAGTATTTTATGGGCGAGGCCCTCCGCCAGGCGAGGAAGGCGTGGGAGCGCGAGGAAGTGCCCGTGGGCGCGGTGATCGTCCACGATGGCCGCATTATCGCGCGGGCGCACAATCAGGTGGAGACGCTGAAGGACGCGACGGCGCACGCCGAGATGCTCGCCATCACGCAGGCCGAGAGCGTTTTGGAAAACCACCGGCTCACGGACTGCGATCTGTATGTGACCAAGGAGCCGTGCCCGATGTGCGCGGGGGCCATCGTGCATGTGCGGTTGCGGCGCGTGATATTCGGATGCCCTTCGCCGAAGGACGGAGCTGCCGGCGGCGTGATCGATATTCTCCAGCATCCGAAGCTGAACCACCAGTGCATCGTGACGAGCGGCGTGATGGAGGGCGAAAGCGCGGAGATGTTGCGCGCGTTTTTTCGCGAGCGCCGGGAGGAGCAGGAGTGAAGGCGATCGCCGCCATGTCGCTCAATCGGGTCATTGGGCGCGACAATACGATACCGTGGCGTTTGCCGGAAGATTTCCGATGGTTCAAGCGGGCCACGATGGGGCAGTCCGTGCTCATGGGGCGCAAGACTTTTGAGAGTCTGGGGAAACCGCTGCCGGGGCGAAAAAACTGCGTGCTCACCCGAAGCTCCGGGGATTCGGTTCAATGCGACGCGCCATTGCCGCCGGATACGGAGTTTATCGTGGCGCACGACATTTCCGAACTCGATGCGAAGGGAGTGCTTCCCGAAGCATGGCTCGCGGGCGGCGCGTCGCTCTACGAGCAATTTCTTCCGTTATGCTCGGACCTGTATTTGTCGGTGGTGAATCGTGAGGTTGAAGGCGATGCGTTCTTTCCGCCATTCGAGCATCTTTTCGGACCCGATTATTCCGTCGAGCTGAAAACCGAAGACTTTGAAGTGCGGCATTATCGGCGGC
>JAYUSJ010000236.1:0-4799 GCA_043755735.1 Verrucomicrobiaceae bacterium
TGAAGCGTTCACGCCTTACTACTACTCGACTTACGGCGACGAAAATGAGCGGCGCGAATCCGGGAAAAAGAAAGTCATCATCCTCGGCGGCGGGCCGAACCGCATCGGGCAGGGCATCGAGTTTGACTACTGCTGCGTCCACGCCGCGTTTGCGCTGCGCGACATGGGATTTGAGACCATCATGGTCAACTCCAACCCCGAGACCGTCTCCACCGATTACGACACCAGCGACAAGCTCTACTTCGAGCCGCTCACGCTCGAAGACGTGCTGAACATCTGCGAGCAGGAGAGCGAAAACCTGCTCGGAGTCATCGTGCAATTTGGCGGCCAGACCCCGCTGAACCTCGCCAACGGCCTCGCCGAAGCCGGCGTGCCCATCATCGGCACCTCGCCCAAGAGCATCGAAATCGCCGAAGACCGCAAACTCTTCGGAGCGATGCTCGACAAACTCGGCATCCGGCAAACCACAGGCGGCACCGCAGTCACCGAAGAAGAAGCCGTCGCCGTCGCCGAACGCGTGACGTATCCCGTGCTCGTGCGCCCGTCATTCGTCCTCGGCGGACGCGGCATGATGCTCGTCCACAACGAAACCGACCTGCGCAAATACGTCCGCGAAGCCGTGGAAGGCGGTAGTGGAGCAGGCGACCCGCCTGCTGCTGTAGTTGTGGGCGACTCGCCCACAAGCCCCGGCGGGTCGCCGGGACAGACCAATGCAGGCGGGTCGCCTGCACCACTACAACGGCGCGCCCAACACCCAATCCTCGTGGACCATTTCCTCGAAGACGCCACCGAGGTGGACGTGGACTGCATCAGCGATGGCGAGACGGTCGTCATCGGCGCAATCATGGAGCACATCGAGCAAGCGGGCATCCACAGCGGCGACAGCGCGTGCGTCATCCCGCCGTTCTCATTGAGCGATGCCGTGAAAGCGGAAATCACCAGCGCCACGAAAGCGATGGCCCGCGAGCTGAACGTCATCGGCCTCATGAACGTGCAATTCGCCGTTCAAAACGAAACCGTGTACGTCCTCGAAGTGAACCCACGGGCCTCGCGCACAGCGCCGTTCGTTTCCAAAGCAGTCGGCATCCAGCTCCCAAAACTCGCCGCCAAAATCATGGCCGGCGCAAAGCTCGTCGATCTTGGATTCACGAAGGAAGTCATCCCGACGCACTACTCGGTCAAAGAAGCCGTCTTCCCGTTTGTGAAATTCCCCGGCACCGACATCGTGCTCGGCCCCGAGATGAAATCGACCGGCGAAGTCATGGGCATCGACGCCAGCTTCGGCATGGCATTCGCAAAAGCCCAGATGGCCGCGCAACCCGCGCTGCCAAAGAGCGGCAACATCTTCATCTCCATCGCCGACGCCGAAAAGAGCAAAGCCGCCGACATCGCCGCAGGCTATGTGGAGCTAGGATTCAAGCTCTTCGCCACCAGCGGAACCGCCGCAGTTTTGGAAAAAGCAGGAGTGCCCGTGACGAAAATCTTCAAGCTCAGCGAAGGCCGTCCCAACGCGCTCGACATGCTGAAAAACGGCGAACTCGCCATGGTCATCAACACCCCAAGCGGCAAGGCCGCTCGCGAAGACGAAGTGAAAATCCGCAGCACCGCGAGCAGCAACCGGGTGCCCGTGATGACCACGCTCCGCGCCGCCAGCGCCTCGCTCGAAGGCATCCGCGCAATGCGTGACGGTTTCACCGTGAAGCCGCTGCAAGAGTGGCATTGAGTTGCGGGCTTCCGCAATTGTCGGGTGACTGAAGCGCGGAAATGACGAATGACGAAGTCGACGTACGGCGAACTCATCTCGCTCGCGTTTCGTCAATCCAGCAACGCCTGCCATTTTACGACGGTGAGAGCATTACGGCACTTGCACGCGTAACCGGAAGAATTCCTTCACTCCTGCCGCTGTCGCCGAGCGGGCTCGAATGGTTCTCGTGCCGTCGGTGTTGACCACGTTGCTGAGCGGGACGAGCGCGGGACCTTCGTTCCACGTTGCGAGGTCGGTGGAGATTTGCTGCGTGATGGTCGCGGCGTCTGCGCCGATGCGCTGTTTCCAGGTAAATGTCGCGAAGCCGCTCTCGATGCTCGCAGTCGGTGTTGTGGCGAGGGCGTAGTCGATGATGGTTGTGTAGGCGGCGGGGTTGAGTGCGTCGCCGCTTGCGGGGCTGCCGTTGAGCGCGGTGCTCACGCGCCAGTTTGCGCCGATGTTGCTCGCGGATGTGGCGGGATTTTTCAGCTTCAGTGAGAAGCCGAGGCCGTCGGTTTCCGGTGGCCAGGATGCGTCGCCGAGATACGTGAAATCGACAATCGGGATGCCGCCGCGATCGAGCAGCAGGATGCGCTCGCCGCTGTTGCTCAGTCCGCCGATGTAGGTGCCGAAGACCGACACGCCCGGATATCGCGCGGCGAATGCGGTGGCGTTGCGAACGAGGATGAGCCTTGCGCCGGGTGCGAGCGTCGCGGTGGGGAATGTGAACGTGATTCCGGTTCCGAACGTCGCTTCATTCAAGTCCACCGTGTTTGCGCCGATGTTTAGAAGCTCCATGAACTCAAACTGGTCGGCATCGATGCTCGCGACGCCGAGTGTCGCGAGTTCGGCGGATGTAGAGTCTGCCGGGTGGAACATCAGCTCGGAGATGACGAGATTTCCGACTTCGGCGGGGACGACTCCGCCGGTGTTTGTGATGACGATGCTATCCGTGCCGACCACCGTGCTTTGCAAATTCGTGCCTTCTAGCGTGACGGTGTTTGCGCCTGCGCCGAGCGGGACGGTTGCCTGCCACGTCGAGCCGTCGAGCCATGTCACGACGAGCGGTTCGGTCGCACCCGAGATGCGGATGTTTTGCACGTCCACCCAGCCGGTTCCGGCGAGCGTGGTGCTCGGCGCGCTCACGGAAAAATTCGCGCCGCCGTTCGTGCTGATTTCAAATGCCGTCGCCGCCCAGTCTGCATTCACCTGACCGAGCGCCGAAGCCCTCCGCGCGGTGATCCAGTTTTTGAAATTCGGCGCATAAACCGGCTTGCCCGCGAGGTCGCAGTAATGGTCCGCCCAGGAATCGAGATACGTGTTTGAAAAGCTGGAGTTGCAGAGATCGAGGATGTGTCCGGCGATCTGGCGCTTCACGCGGGCGTCGGCGATGAGGTCTTTTACGCGGTGCGCGTCGCCGCCGTAGATGGAGAAATTCGTGGCGAAGTAAAACGCGTGGTCCATGTCCCACGGCAGCAGCATCACGCGTCCATCGGGGCGCGTGAGAAACTGGATGTTGTGCGTGAGATGCTGGTTGTAGGTGTCTGCGAGACCGAGCAGCGCGTTGAGCGCGAGCGTGCGCGTCCAGCTTTCGAGATCGAGCGCGGCGGCCGATGCCGCGTAAAGGTTCGCATTTGGCTGACTGAAAGCCGACGTCATCGCGAACATTCCACTGTAGTCGTCGCGGTCGGTGTGATTCTGGATGAGGTAGTTGAACCGATACGATTCCTTGTCCGGCCCCATCGTGCCGATGTCCACGGCTGTGAATGTGGAGTAAGGATTTTTGAGGCTTTCCGGGTTGTTGTCCACAGTCGTCGTCGGGTGATAAATGATCTCCTGCTTAAACAGTGTGCCGTCGCCGCCGTTCGGCGTGAACTCGTCGAGCTGCGAATTGCCGTAACGCCGCAGACGCAACTGCGCGCGGCGGCTCTCGTAGAATGGCGTCGCGACGAATGCGACATCCACGAGTTCGCTCGGGATGTTTCCCGCGCGCTCCGAGACACGGAGGAAAAGCATCTCGTTCACGCTCGGACCGAGCGTGGTTTCCAGCCAGCCGGTGCCATCGCCGCGCGGCATATTAAACGCGCCGTCGAGCACCATATCGGTCTCCGTGCCGCGGAATGGCTGCTCCGGATCAAAGTCGAGATTCCAGCCGACACGGAATCCCTGCCGTCCGTACGGCGCGCTGCGGAGACGAACGCGCACACCGTAGAAAACCTCGCGGTCGTTTACGATGAGCGTCGCCGGCCAGCGAAAATTGCTCACCGCGTGAATCGGATTGTGCATCGCCGCCGCGTCGTCGGGACGCATGATCAGCCGGATCTTATTTGCCAGCGGCACTGCGGAAACACCGCCATCGCCCACGCGATACAGCGCACGCGACGCCGCGCCTGCGGAGGGAAACGTCGTCACCGCGCCGAGTCCATCCGCGCCTTGCACGTAAAATTGCACGACCATCCCGGACATCGGCTGGCCCGGGATTTGAGCACTGAAGCGCCCCGAGCCGTCGTTCGTCATCGGCACGGAGAAAAACGCACCGCCATTCACAGAATAGAAAAGCGTGTGCGTTCCGAGTCCATCCGGATCAAACGGACGCACATAAACAGTCGTCGGTTGTCCGATCGCAGGCACGAGCGGCGCGTGGACAAACTCGGTGTATGTTGGCCCCGCATTCGCGATGCGACGGCTGTTGACCGCGCCCGGAGTTCCTGCAGTCGCGGGCTGCGGGAGGATCGTCGTGCGGGCTGCACGGTTGAAATAAAGGCGCGTGTTGAGCTGTGGAGTACCGGCGAGCCACTTCGCGCGAAATGAAACGCGGTAGTTCATTCCCGGGTCGATGGCTTGATTGCCTACCAGCGTCGTCGAGCAGTTGTTGTAAGTGTGCTCCAGCGCATCCGTCGCCACGACTTTGAGAACCTTGCCGGGGCCGCTCGGGTCCTGCACGACCGTGCTGAGTTTGTGCGTGCCGAGACAGCGCCACTTCGCGGGCTGCGTGCCGAGCGCATCGCTCTCAAAGGTCCCGTTCTGAATCACCTCTGTGTTCGTGCCAGTCGGG
>JAYUSJ010000237.1:0-15820 GCA_043755735.1 Verrucomicrobiaceae bacterium
GGACACACGGAGAGCGTCGCGGCGGTGGCGTTCAGTCCGGACGGGAAGCGGCTCGCGTCGGGCAGTGGCGATGACACGTTGCGGCTGTGGGACGCCAAGAGCGGCAAGCTCGCGCACACCATCGAGCAGGACAACGAATACGACGTGACCGCGGTGGCGTTCAGCCCGGACGGAAGGCATATCGTGTCCGGCGATGGCGAGAATGCGGTGCGCATTTGGGACGCGAGCAAAGGCGAGTCGTTGCACGTGCTCGAGGGACACGAGGCTGCTGTGTCGGGCGTGGCATTTAGCGCGGACGGCACGCGCATCGTTTCGGGAAGTTGGGACCGCACGGTGATGATATGGAACGCCGCCGACGGGCGCCCGCTCGCGACGTTGCGCGGGCATACGGATGAAGTCACCAGCGTCGCGATCAACGCGAACGCCACGCGCGTCGCGTCCGGCAGTGCGGATTGCATGGTGAAGCTCTGGGACGCGCGCGGTGGTACGCCGCTTTGGTCGTTCGCCGGCGGCATGGAGAAGGTCACGTCTGTCGCGTTCAGCCCGGATGGAAAATCCGTGGCCGCCAGCGGCAAGGGCGTGGTGAAAGTCTGGGCCTTGCCGGAGGCGATACGGCCGCGTTCACCGAATCTCATCGAACCCAAGGACTTGGAACCTGCCAAATGACTTCGCCATGAATGCAAACCACACAGTGCAGAATCTGCGACAAACTGTTTTACGGCGCGCGACGCAATACGCGCTGCTCTTTGCTCTCCCAATGGCGACGTGCGCCGCCGCGGAGGATTTCAGCAAGTCCGTGCAGCCATTTCTCAAGCAGCATTGCTACGACTGCCACGGGCCGGAGAAGAAGAAGGGCGGCATCCGCTACGACCAACTCGGCGGCTTCCGCGCGGAGGACCGGCAGTTGTGGACGATGGTCCATGAGCAGTTGTCCGCGGGCGAAATGCCGCCGGAGAAACGGACGCAGCCGCCCGCCGCGGAGAAGCAGCGTGTGCTGGCGTGGATTGAGAGCGAGCAACGCGCGTTGCACGCGGACGGAACGCGACGACTGAACCGTCGCGAGATTTCCGCTGCGTTGCAGGACGTGACCGGGCGGCGCGTGGATTACTCCTACGGACTGCCGGAGGACGGCAAGGTCGGCGGATTCGACACGGGCGCGGATGGCTTGCAGGACACGGCGGATTCCATCGCGCAACTGCTCGAAGTCGCGCGGCGCGCAGTGGACAGCGTGCGGTTTCTGGAGCCGGCGACAAACAAAGTGTTTCAAGCCGACTTGCGCGCACACAAGGACCCGCGCCGGGCGCTGGATGATTGGAAGAAGGAAGGCGTGACCGGAAAAATTCGCGGCATCAACCACGCCGGCGCGGGCCTGCTCATCGAACCCGGCTGGCTCGGCGACCGCGACGGACTTTCGCTTTTTGTCCCGCCGCCACCGAATCGCCACGGTGTCGTGCGCCTGAAGCTCACGGTCTCGGTGATGAAGGGCGACTTTCCCGGCATTCCCAACCCGCATCTCTGGGTCGAAATCGGCGGCCAGACGCTCGCGCAGCGCGAAGTCACCGCACCGCTCGACGCGCCGCTCGAACTCGTCTTCGAGGCGCAGGCGGACGACCTCGTCGTCGAATCGAAGGGCATCGAAATCACCCTGCACAACAAGGTCGAGATGCCCTACGCGGTGGAGGGATTCGAGAACGACGACCGCAGCCGGCCTGACAAACCCGTGCCGGGCGGCACCGGATTGTTCCGCCCGAAGTTCGACAATAAGGCAAAGTCCACGCCGGAGCAGCGTCCGTTTCCCTACATCGTGCTGCAACGCATCGAACTCGACGCGCATCATATCGCCACGTGGCCGCCAGCGGAGTGGAAGCGCGACGCAAGCGAGGTGGCCGACAACGCCGCGAGTGCACGGCGACTGCTCGCCCTGTGGACGGAGCGGGCGTGGCGGCGTGCGCCGCAGGACGCCGAATTGCAGCCGTTCCTCGAACTCTTCGCGAAAGTCCGCGCGCAAGGCGCATCGTTCGACAACGGGCTGCGTGCGGCGTTTCAATCCGTGCTGTTGAGCGCGCCGTTTCGGTATCTGCCCTCGCCCGCGGACAAGGACGCTGCCGTCGCGCGCCACGCCATCGCGTCGCGGCTGAGCTTCATGCTCACGGGCGCGCCACCGGACGACGAATTGCGCGGCCTCGCCGCCGCCGGCAAACTGCGCACCCCGGCCATGTTCGACGCGCAAATAGACCGTCTGTTGTCCAGTCCGCGGGCCGAGGCCTTCATCCGCCCATTCGTCACGCAGTGGCTTGAGATGGGCCAGCCCATCACGCTGGCGATGGACGACATTCAAAATCAGGACTTCCGCTTTGGCCGCCATCTCAAGGCCTCGATGCAGGAGGAGACCGTGGCGTATTTCCGCGAGTTGCTCGCCGCCAACCGTCCGGCGCGCGAACTCATCCGCAGCGACTGGACGATGATGAACGACATTCTCGCGCGGCACTACGGCTACCCCGGCATCGAGGGCGCGCAGTTGCGCCGTGTCACCTTGCGTGCCGATGACCCGCGCGGCGGCGGCATTCTCGGTCACGCGGGCATCCAATCCATGCTTTGTTGGATGGGCGACAACTGGGTCATCTATCGCGGCGCGTGGACGCTGCGCCAGATTCTCAACTCATCTCCGCCCCCGCCGCCAATCGACGTGCCCGAACTGGACGCCAACGACGGAAAGAATCGCGGCAAACCCTTCCGCGAAATCCTCCGCCAGCATCAGGAGGATGCGCGCTGCTCGCTCTGCCACGAGAAGATGGACCCGCTGGGTTTCGCCTTCCAAAATTTCGACCTGAGCGGGCGCTGGCGCGACGTGGAGTTCGAGAAATATCAGCGCGAGGAAATTGACGGCAAAATCGCGTGGCTCGGCGCGGGCCAGTCGCGCCCCGTGGACGCCGTCGGGCGATTGCCGCGAGGCGAGGCGTTCAAAACCTTCTCCGAGTGCAAGGAATTGATGGCGTCGAACTATCAGGCCGACCTCGTGCTCGGCCTGATGAAGAAGCTCACGCTCTACGCCACCGGCCGCGAGCCTGACGTGGCCGACCTCGCCGAAATCCGCGCTTTGATGAAGGTGCACGCGGCCGGCGATTATCCACTGCGCGACCTGCTGAAAGGCCTTCTTCGCTCGCGAGTGTCTCCGGGACCGTGAGTCTGAATGCGTATTTGCCGAACAACCTGATTTTCCGCACTGTAACTCGAACCCAAAAAGCCAATATGAATTTGAAAAGCCACTCCATCACCCGGCGCACCGCGCTCCGCGGCATGGGCGCAATGATTGCGCTGCCATATCTCGAAATCATGGGCGGCAAACTGCTCGCGGCCACGCCCGGCAAGGCCGACCCGGCGCGGCTGGCGTGCTTCTACATTCCCGGTGCCATCAATCAATACAACTGGTTCCCTGCGGACGAGGGATTCAATTACACCCTCGCACCGTCGCTGCAGCCGCTGGCGCGGCATCGCGCCGACTTCTCGGTGCTCTCGAATCTGCTCCACATTCAGGGGCGCATCAGCGGACACGAACATCCCTACAATTGGCTCACCGGCACCAATATCAAAATCACGCCCGGCACCATCACCAACTCCATTTCGATGGACCAAGTGGCCGCGCAGCATCTCGGGCCGACCTACGTTCCGTCGCTCGCGCTCTCGTGGCGCGACGGTGTCGGCACGAGCACGCTCTCACGCAATGCCATGGGTGCGGACATTCCCGCGCTGGCCAGCTACCAGACGATTTTCGAGCGGCTCTTTCCGCCCGGCGACCGCGCGCAAATTAAGGACGCGCAGGCCCGCCTCGCGCAGGACCGCAGCATTCTCGACACCGCGATGGGCGGCGTGAAGTCGTTCCAGTCCAAGCTCGGCTACACCGACCGCCAGCGCGTCGAGCAGTATCTGGAATCCATCCGCGAAGTGGAACGGCGCATCACGGACAAGGACGGCATCCTCGAACAAGGCCGCCCGCAATTCGACGAAGCCGCCGTGCGCCTCCAACCACAGGGCAAGAGCCGCATGTCCGAGCACATCGAACTGCTCATGGACCTCATCGTTCTGTCCTTCCAGACCGACATGACCCGCGTCGTCACGCACTGCCTCGGGGGCGAAGGCGGTCCGAACTACGACGATTACAAGGACTGGGCGAAGGAAGCCGGCGCTCCTCTCCGCGGAGCGCACGACGTGCATCACAAAGGCTCCGGCAATCGGGGCGCGGACAATCCCGACACGAAAGTGCTCGGCCATCGCGACGCGATGCTCTGCTCGCAACTCGCACGCCTCATGGACAAGCTGAAAGCCGTCCCCGCCCGCGACGGCACATTACTCGACCACACCGCGTTGCTCATGGGCGGCTCGCAAATCAGCAGCCACTCCGGCGGCAGCTTTCCGATGCTCCTCGCCGGCGGACGCAAGCTCGGCTTCAAGCACGGCCGCCACATCAAGTGGCCCTCCGGCACCAAGCCCGCCTCCGACCTTTACCTCACCATCCTCCAGCAACTCGGCTGTCCCGTGAAATCCTTCAAGGAAAGCGCTGGGCCGCTCACGGAACTGTTGGCCTGATTTCATCGCGATGAAGACCAAAGTGTGCATGCTCTTTCTGTTGCTGGCAGCGATGTTCGCTGGCGCTGCGGACAATCCGCCCGCGCCTGAGCCGCCGAAGTTTGGCCAGTCGGGCGAGGCGATTTTTTCGACGGTCGTTGCGCTGAAGCACCCGAAGAAATCCGAGGACCGCTCGCAGGGCGGGACGAATCACGTCTTCTTCACCGCGTGGATTCCCGACGGCGTGAAGCGCGTGCGCGGCATCTACCACACGCCCTTCAACCTCGACACCGTTGAAAAGGCGCACTCGCGCGCGATGGCGGCGAAGTGGGGCCTCGCCATCGTCGGCGGTAACTTCATGCGCGTGCATAAGGACGACTTTGCGCCCTCGTTGCTTGCCGGCCTGCGCGACCTCGCCGTCAAAAGCGGCCACCCCGAACTCGCCGACGCGCCGATGCTCATCAGTGGCATGTCCGCGGGCGCGGGCATGAGCGTCACGCTGGCCGAGGCTCTCCCCGAACGCACCATCGCCTGCGCGCTGGTCTGTCTCGAAGTCGGGCCCGCCACCGCGAACACGCGCGACATTCCCATGATGACCATCTTCGGCGAAAAAGATGGCCGGCAGATGGAGCAACTTGCAGCCAAACTTCCGCAGCAGCGCGCCGCGTTCGACGCCCGCTGGGCCATCGCGCCGCAATGGGGCCGCAAGCACGAGTGGGCCAAAGCCAATCACCTGCTCTGGACTTTCTTCGACGAAGTCCTGCGCCAGCGCCTGCCCGACGGCGCGACCTCCCTGCGCCCCTGCGACCCCGCGCAGACATGGTTCGGCAATCCCGCGACTTGGGGCGAGCGCCCGGCCGACATCGCGCCGGCCGCGAAATTTACGGGCGACAAAACCAAGTCCTGCTGGCTGCCCGGTCCCGAAACCGCCCGCGTCTGGCAGGCCTTCGCCGTCCGCAAACCACAGCTCCGCATCACTTCGCCCGAACCGCAGGGCGACGGCAAACCCCTCGCCCTTTTCACTCCCGACGACGACATCCTCATCCGCGCAGATTGCGATGCCTCGCTCACCGCGACCCAAGTCACCCTGTTCGACCGCACCACGCGCCTCGCTACAGCCAACGTCACGGCTGGCAAAGCCGAGATTCGCGACGGCAAACTGCCTCCCGGTTTACACACCTTCATTCTTCAGGCTGAATCCGCCGACGCCTCCCTGACACTCTCTCACCCCGTAAGCGTGCTCGTTCAGCGCGCGGTGACGGACTCGAAAAATGAGCGAGGCATCGCCAGGTGAGGATGCCGCCCTTGCAGGGCTTGATCTTCTTGCGATGCAAACCCCGGCCTTCGCTCGCGGATGCCAGCAGTCCCCGGCTTTCAGCCGGCGCGGGGCGAAAAGAGCGCGTCGAATCCACGGGAGACTTCGCCCGTGGGAATCACCCTCGCCGTGCGCACCACCGCCTGGTCGACTGAAACTCGCTGACTCCGTTGCGCTCCACGCCGCGATGCCCATATTGACTTGAGCTGTGTAAAGGTTTCCGTCTTGGGCACCGTCAATTTGATTCGCTGTGACGTCATAGTGGCCGTGTACGATTCCGAGGAACAAATGAAGTGGGCCTTTGAGGAGCTTTACCGAGCCGTGAATCAATACGCTTGTTCCAAGATTCACGAAGACAGGGGAACCGCTAAGGCCGCCGATAGAGCGGGCCTCGATAAGGAAGGCGGGGATACGTCCGAAATCGCGTGTGACTACTGGCTCCTCGTCCATAGCGGCAATATTGCCGACACGAATGATTGGAACATTTCGGCTTTGACCGTGATGATGGCGAAATAAACCGGTAATAATGCCTTCGTCGCCAACCCGATGCCGCCGAAGCTCTTCTGTACTTCTGGCGTCGCGAAAACGGACGACGGAAGCAGCATATGATCGAATTGATCGGCCAGTGGAAACGGCGCTGCCGCTACATCGACGTTCTGTTCAGTGGGGTGAATAAACCAAGCTTCAATTGGAATCGCCAGCCACTGAGCTGACCCGTCTGTGAAGTTAATTCGCAGGCAAGATTCGTTTAGGCCGAGCGCGCGAATTCCGTCGATAACATGTCGAGCAGTTACGAGAAAGACTGAGCTCGAACCACTATCAGCGATGGGCCTTGCGTAGTAGAAGGCGGTTCCGGCGCGTCGGAATTCGCCTGTCGCCATACGATAACCGACGAAAACTACACACTTACGAATGCTATCAGATACACGCATAGAACGCAGGTGCGGGTTGATTATTCGGCGCTGACAGTTTCGTCGTTCATTCCCCGGATGGATTCATTGGGATCGCAGATTAATATGAGCAGAGTCGGAGATGTCCCTTCGCTTTCTCGGCCTCGATCACTACCTGGTCCGCGACGGGCAGCTTTTGCAGGGAGTCCAGGCCGATCCTGGCCGCGATGTCGGCGAACGTCCAACGTCCAATGATTCCATGCGATGGTGAGTGTGGCCGCATGGAGTGCAGGGGAGCGGCCTTCGCGGCGGATGGCGAGGCCATTTAGAGCATGCCAAAAGTGATTTCCCGATCGAGAGCAAAGATTGGTGAAGCGGCGCTTGCGAATAGGAGCGGCGACATTCCTGTCGCCGACAGCGTAGTGGTCCGTAGGCGTCTTGGAATCGAGAGCAGCCTCGGGGTTATTGTTCGGAATATGCGCGTCTTTCTTGTTTGTCGCGCTGTCGGCGACAAGATTGCCTTCGGCTGTCTTACGGCTGTCGCCGCTCCTATGAAGGCACCGCTCAACCGGAAACGATTTTTTGGCGATCGCTCTATCTACGAAACACGCGAGTGAAGCGAGGGCGCGACGCGTCTCATGTTGAGCTGATCAGCGCGCGGCGGCGGGAGGCGCGGTGCGCGCGAACGCAAGAAACTCACTGCGGAAGAACACCGCAAAGGGTATAAGGAGGAACAGACAAAATGAGACCCTTCTTTCCATGTGCCGGAGCCCGCGCTTTGCACGCGCCGACGCGCCGTGAATTCATCTACAGCCTCGGTGCGTCGCTTGGCAGCGTCGCGTTCAGTTCCTTGCTCGCTGCGGAGGAAAAGAAGAACCCGCTTGCGCCGCATGCCGGCCATTTTCCGGCGAAGGCGAAGAACGTCATTTTCCTCATGATGGAAGGCGGGCCGTCGCACATCGACACGTTCGACCCGAAGCCCATGCTCGCCAAAATGCACCTCCAGGAATTCGTGCGTGAGGGCAAACAGAAGTCCGCGATGGAAAGCGGCAAACGCTACTACGTGCAAAGCCCGTTCGCATTCGCCAAGCACGGCCAGAGCGGCGCCGACATCGCGGAAAACTGGACGCATCTTGCGAAGGTCGCCGACGACATTTGCTTCTTCCGCGGCTGCAATGTGGACAGCGTGAATCACCCGACCGCGATGTATCAAATGAACTGCGGCAACCGTTTCGGCGGCGACCCCGGACTCGGCGCGTGGGTGAACTACGGCCTCGGCACGCTCAATCAAGACCTGCCCGGTTTTATCGTGCTGCCCGAGGTCAGCTATCCCCAAGGCGGCGCGGCGAACTGGAGCAATGGCTATTTGCCCGCGAGTTTCCAAGGCACGCCGCTGCGCGCCAAAGGCTCGCCCATTCTCGACCTCACGCCGCCGCCCGGAGTGGACGCGGTGCGCCAGCGCAAGAACCTCGACTTCATCGCCAAGCTCAACGCCGCCCACGCCGCGCAGCATCCCGGCCACGACGAACTCGCCGCGCGCATGGACAACTACGAACTCGCCTTCCGCATGCAGATGCAAGTGCCCGAAACGCTCGATCTTTCCAAGGAAGATGCGGCAACCAAGGCACTCTACGGCATCGGCAACGACGCCACGGATTCCTTCGGACGTAAATGCCTGCTCGCGCGCAAGCTCGTGGAAAAAGGCGTGCGCTTTGTGCAGCTCTACAACGGCTCGTGGGACAGCCACGACTACATCGAGCGCGCCCACGGCAATCTCGTTCGCGGCGTGGACCAGCCCATCGCCGCACTCATCACCGACCTCAAACAGCGCGGCCTGCTCGACAGCACGCTCATCGTCTGGTGCGGCGAATTTGGCCGCACGCCCGACAACGGAATCCGCGGCGGCATCGCCTACGGCCGCGACCACAATCCCAACGCCATGACGATGTGGCTCGCCGGCGGCGGCTGCAACGCCGGCCACACAATCGGAGCCACCGACGAACTCGGCATGACCGCCGTCGAAGGCAAAGCCCACGTCCGCGATTTCCACGTCACGCTCCTGCGTCTGCTCGGCCTCGACGACAACAAGCTCACCTTCTACCACGCCGGCCGCTTCAAGCAGCTCAGCCAGTTTGGCGGCACGGTGATCAAACAACTCATCGCGTGAGCCGCCGCTCAGTAACGGTTACTCGCCTGCGATGCAGAAAAGATGATTGTCGCCGCGAACCAGCAATCGATCGCCGACGGGCACGGGCGCTGCGATGATGCGCTCGCCCATCGCGTTTTCGCTGAGTAACTCGAACTTCTCTCCCACCCGTGCGACGAAGACTTTGCCGTCCTCGCGCGCCGCATAGAGGAGCCCGTTCGCGATCACCGGCGACGAATAGTAGGGCGCGCGGTGCTTCGGCAGTTCCGCCGTCCATACGGTCTTCCCGGTCGCCGGATCGATGCACTCGATCCCGCCGCGGTGCCGGAGCAGATAGACGCGGCCCTTGTATTCCACAGGCGTAGCGACAAACACGCCGGTGTCATCGCGCTGCCACGCACGGTGCGTCGCCGTCACGTCGCCGCTCCCTCCGAGTCGGATTCCATGCACGCCCGCCTGGCTGCGGTCGTCGCGTCCGACCGGGATGACTGCGATGTTTCCAACGATGACCGGCGTCGCGATGCCCGGCCAGTTGCCGCGCGACTCGGGATTGAATCCACCGGCAGACCACAGGACCTTGCCGCTGGCCGCATCATGCGCCGTCAAGTGATCCGCGCCCCAGACGAGCAACGCGGGCTTTCCCTCGTGCTGAAATGAAACCGGCGTCGCGTAGCCGTTGTCATTTTCGGAAGGCACCTTGTAGTCGCGCGGCTGCTGCCAGCGCACTTCGCCGGTCGCTTTGTCAAATGCCGCGAGCCACGAAGGACCGCTGTGCATCCGCGCCAAAACGACGTGCTGCTCGGTAACCACCGGCGAGGAGCCTTGATCCCAATACAGTTTCTCCTCCCCGAACCGCTCCACGATATTGACCTTCCAGCGGACGTTTCCGTCGAGTTCCAGCGCCGCGAGAAGGCCGCTTTTGAAATAGACGAAAAGCCCGCGGCCATCGGTGACGGGCGAGGCATTGCAGCTCGACGCGAGCGAGCGGTGTCGCGGTGGCGTGGCTGCGCCGAGCTTGGTCCGCCACAGTTCCTTGCCGGAAAGATCCAGCGCCATTACTGCATCCTGCCCGCCATCGGGAGTAGTCACGTAAATGCGCCCGCCGTGGACCGTCGGCGTGGAAGTGCCCTTGTCCGGCAGCGCGACTTTCCACAGCACGCGCGAGGCATCCCATTTCTCCGGATATTTACCGGTGGCGATGCTCCCGCTGCCATTCGGACCGCGCCAGTTCGGCCAGTCGGCGAATGCGGGAATAGTGCTGAGAGCGAGTGCGGCGAGGATCGCGATTGGTTTCACGATACGGCGGAAATTCGGGAGCGTGTGCATGGGTGGAAGGTGGGAGCGAAGCGTCCAGACTGGCAACTCAAATCCCGCGGCACCTTGCGCACAGTTTGCCTATCCCCACAGCCCCGCCAGACGCTCCTTTTCCGGGATCAGCAGCGGATACTTTTTGCTGTAAGGATGATCCGCAATCCCGGCAAATTCGCGCAGAGCGTGATGGATATGCTCGGGGCGGACGCGGAGAGCTTTGTTTTTGTCGGGTTCGGCGGCGAGCGTTTGTGCGTTGATCGGGATGAGGAATTGCCCGCCGTCCGTCGCGCCGATGACGCGGTTGCCCTTGATGCCGGCACCCATGAACATGATCGAGCCGATGGACCAATGGTCTTTGCCGTCGCCTTTGTTGTAGTTCGGCGTGCGGCCCATTTCGCTCTGGATGACGATGACGAGCTTGTTGCGGATTTTCAGCTCCTCCGCGCGGCGCATGACGTAGGCGATGCCGGCGAGGAACTCGGGGATGAGTTTCATCTGGTCGCGGTCATTGTTCGCGTGGCTGTCGAATTGTCCGATGCTGAGATTCGCGGAGACGCACACGCCCGCCGCGAAAGATACGAGCGCGATCTCGGCCTGCTGCATCAGCCGCTCCTTGGGCACGTCTTTGGGGATGAGCGGCGTGATGCGCTGCATCGCCTTCGAGTTTACCTGCGCGGCGTAGAGCATGTTTTCGGCGCGCGCCTGCCGCGGGAGCAGCGGCAATACCGAGCGTGCTTCTCGCTTCTCCTCCAGCGCCCGCTCGATGCGTGCGAGGGCGAAGTCGTCGTGATACGCCGAGCGTGCGTTGCCTTCCACGCCGTCGGCGTTCGCGAGTTTTTGCAGCGAATGGAGATACGGCACGCGCGACATGGCGACGAGATTCCCGGTCGCGGAGTAGTTGCCGAATGTCAGGAACGAAACCGGACACGTCGGCCCTTTCGCTGCGGCGACGAGCGCGGCAAAAGTCGGGTATTCGAGGCTGTCGAGCTTGCCGGTGGCCATGTAGCGCGAGCCGGGACCGTGGTTGTTCACCGAGTAGTCGAGGCCGTTGAGTGTGAGTAGTTCGCTGCCGAACTCACCGAAGAACTCCTCGTTGCTCATCCCTCCATCCTTGTGCTTCTCGGTCGGCGCGAACTTGTGCGCGCCCTTCGTGAGGATGTCGCCTTCCTTGTAGAGCCGGTTGGTTTCGCCGATGCCCTTCGGGTCCATAAGGTAAGTCGTGTCCCATCCGCCCGAGGCATTGAAGACCATGTAAAATGGACCTTCGTAAGCCGGTGCCTCCGTCGGCGCGGCGCGGAGGATCGAGTTGAGGCCGCCGGGACATGCGAAGCCAAGCCCGGCCATGCCGCAGAGTTTCAGGAAGTCGCGTCGCGTGTTCATTCGTATAAAAAATCAGGCTGCCGAAGCAGGTAAGTCATCACCGCCCGCCACGCACGCACGGTGTAGTTGGGATCGCGCTGGGCTTCCTCCGGAAGATCGCGGCGGCAGTGGTAGATCTCGGATTTGTCGATGTTCTTCCGCTCCGCCGCATCGCCCACGATCCCGGCGAACAACTCGAACGTCCGATCCACTTCGGGCGAGTCCGCCTTGTCTTCGCGACCGAGCACGAGCTGATGGAGGTGCACCATCGTGCGGCGGATTTTCGCATCGGCCTCGTCCGAACTGCCAGGCAGCACATCCGGCTCGACGTGCGGAAACAGCCGCCGCTCGGCCGCCGGGCGTGTGAAGTCCAGCGCCGTCTGTTTGCAAGCCACGTCGTTGGAAAGGATGCGCTGGATCGAGCCCATCACGCCGCTCGGATCGGCGGCGCGCTCCGTGATTTCCTTGGAATCAATACCGCCGTAGAGGATGTCGAGTTTGTCGTCGGGCCTCGTCAGCTTGCCCCAAGGCTTGCCGAAGACCGCCGCGACCTTCCGCTCCACCTGCTCGGGCGAAAGCATCCGCGCGAGCCCGATGTCGTCCAGCTCGGCGCGCCGCTTCGGATTTACCTCCGCAGTCGCGAATCCGTCGGCGCGGTAGAAATCCGTGAGCACCCATTCTTTAAGCACGCTTTTGAAATTGAACCCCGTCGCAGCGAAGCGCGTGGCCATCGTCTCGATCTGCTTCCGCTGCGTCTGCCATGCGCGGCGGCGCACGTTGTAGAGCGGGTCTTCGAGGTCCTTCGGCGGCAGCAGCACCTTGCGCCCGGTGAGAATGGTGCACGCGTGCTCGACCATCGCGACTGCGAAGCGCGGGTCCTTCGCGATGCGTTCGCCGAGCCATTGCAGCGAGCGCCAGCGTTCCGCATCCGCCAGATCCTCGCCGTCGAGCCCGGGCTGAAACATGTCCTCAAACCACCCGCCTTTCCGCCGGCCATACGCGCCGAAGATTTCGCCCGACGTTGCCCAGTAGTCCTGAAACAGACTCGCGACCGGGTCCATAGTCTTGTGGCAGACCACGCATTCCGACGCCTGCATCGTCGGGATCTCGTACTTCGCCGACACCGCCGCCGCGTCGCTCACCCGCGCCGCGAGTTCGAGCAAGTCGATGCCGAGGAAATGCTGGAACACCATCCGTGCGCGCAGCCGGTTGCGGTTCGTCTCCGTCGTCGGATAGCGGCGCAAATACTGGAAGCTCGTGAGCAGCCCCGCGTGCGGATAGAAGCCCGTCGGCGATTCCTGATTGCTCAGGCTGCTCTTACTCCGCGCTACGAGCGCCTTCAGCTTCACCGGGATGTATTCAAACGGATCATCGGGATTCGTAAACTTCCCGCGCACCTCCTCCCAAATGCCGTAGCCGCGCGCTGTGTAGGGCGACACCACGATGTAATCCGCCGTCACAAGCTCCGTGAAAGGCCGGTCGTTCCGCACGATGTGCTCGATGAATTTCATCGGCTCCCCGAGCAGTGCCTTTCGATAGACATCCGTCAGCTTGTAGCGCGCTTTCGTGATCTCCTTTTTGTCCGTCAGTCCTTTGAAAAACTCCGGCAGCTCCTCCGGCTTTCCGTAAGTCGTCCACAGCCGGTCCTTAAAGTTCTCATACCCGAGCGCCGTCTCCGGCACATCGTCGTAGCCCGTCGTCAAAAAGATGTCCTCAAACCCTTCGCGCAGCCGCTCGTAAAATCCGTCCTCCCGCATCAGCGCATCAAGCAGCGCGGGAAACGCCTTCAGCCCACCGCGGCCCACCGCCGCAAACTCCGCCTCCGTCGGTAGCCGCCCTGCCAGCGAGAGCGTCACGCGCCGCAGCAATCGCCGATCGTCCAGCATCGCCACGCCATCGAAAAACGGCGGCGCATTTTTGTCCTCCACCATCGCCTTCGCGAGCGTCGCCGCCGATGTCCCGTTTACCTGCCGGACAAAATCCGCCAGCACGCGATAGCCCGCCGAATCCGGCTTCAGCACGTCTTCGCCCTCGTGGTCGAGCTTGCCGAGCGACTTCAGCAGCAGGCGCGACTCATCGCCTTCCATCACCCGCGCCATCTTCGCAAAGGCCGCGCGATTTCCCCGCATCACCTCCGCCACTTCCGCGCCCGTCACGCGCTTCGGATCGCGCAGCACGAACTTGCTCTCCTCCGCATCGCCGCCCGCCTTGTGGCACTTGATGCACGAATGCGAGGCCACCTTCGTCCACACTTCCTCCACAAAAAGGTCATCCTCCGCCGCGCCGAGCGCGACGCTGCATGCGAGGGCCAGCAGTGCGGCGGGCAATACGCGATAGTAAAAGGACGAATTCATGCTTCGGTGAGCAACCGGTTCTCGAGGGAATGATTAGGGTGCGATAGATGTGACGGTGCATAGACAGTGCGGCCTGCACTTCCTACGGAATGTCGAACCTCTCCGCGTCAATTCACCAACTCGCCTCGCTCCGTTTGCACCGCATTGCGACCTCGACCATCGCCAAAGCCCCGCTGTAGTCTCCCGCCCAACAACAATGGTCACAGCACGCACCGTCATCGCACTTACCCTCGCCCTCGCTCCGCAACTTCGCGCAGACGAAGACCTCGGGGAAATGTGGGGCACTGCTTCGGAAGAAGCGAAGTATTACCCCATCGTCAATATCCCCATCCCGGCCACCGTGCCCATGCGGCCGGGCGGGCTGGAGAGCTTGCCGGACGGACGCCTCGCGGTCGGCACACGGCGCGGCGACATCTATTTCGTAAAGGGCGCATTCGATGTACCGCCGAAGCCCGAGTATCACCTCTTCGCCAGCGGGCAGGACGAAATCTTCACCCTCTCGTGGCGCGACGGCGCGATGACGGCAGTCACGTGGGGCGAAGCGACACGCATCTCCGACACCGACGGCGATGAAGTCGCCGACCGCTACGACACCCTCAGCAGCAACTGGGGCTACGCCGAAGGTCACGAATTCGCCTTCGGGTCCAAGCCCGACGCCGACGGCGCCATCACCATCGCCCTCGGCCTCAGCGGCTCCTACGAATCCCACAACCTCTTCCGCGGCTGGGCCGTCAAAGTCACCCCGCAGGGCAAAATGATCCCCCTCGCCAGCGGCCTCCGCAGCCCCGGCGGCGTCGGCGCCAACGCACAAGGCGCCATGTTCGTCATCGAGAGCCAGGGCCCCTGGAACGGCTGCTGTTCCCTCAAAGTCATCAAGCCCGGCGCATTCCTCGGCCACCCCGCCAGCTACAACTGGTATCCCTTCGTCCCCGGCATGAAAGCCCCCGAGCTCCAGCCCAAAAGCGGCTCCCGCATGGGCATCGAAAAACGGCGCGTCAAAGAACTCATCCCCCCCGCCATCAAATTCCCCTACATCAAAATGGGACGCTCCATCTCCGGAGTCCGCCTCGACACCACCGGCGGAAAATTCGGCCCCTTCGGCGGGCAGCTCTTCCTCGGCGACTACACCACCAGCGTCATCATGAGGGCCACCACCGAACTCGTAAACGGCGTCTGGCAAGGCGCCTGTTACCCATTCCGCGAAGGCCTCGCCACCGGCATCATGAACGTCGAATTCTCCCCCCGCGGCCAGCTCATCGCCGGCGGCTTCACCACCAACCGCCAGTGGCCCGTCCGTGGCACCGAGCCCTACGCCCTCCAGCGCATCGACTGGAACGGCGTCGTCCCCTTCGAGGTAAAAGAAATCAACATCCGCAAAGACGGCTTCCTCCTCACCTTCACAAAACCCATCAACCGCGAAACCGCCGCCCGCCCCGACAACTACCTAGTCACCACCTACACCCACATCTACCACGGCGCATACGGCAGCCCCGAAGTCGATCAGACCACCCCGCGCGTCCTCCGCGCCGAACCCTCCGCCGACGGCCTCACCGTCCACCTCCACCTCGACAAACTCACCGAAGACCACATCCACGACTTCGACCTCGGCAAACTCACCGCCCAGGACGGCGGCGCACTCCTGCATAAAAAGGCCTACTACACCGTCAACGAGATCCCCCGCCAGTAGCAGCGGAGAAAAAAGAAAGTAGCCCGCGAGTCCCTTCGCGGCATCACACCACTCGCGAAGCGACACTTCTAAATTCGTGCCGCTTCGCGGGAAACACAAAGCCGCGAAGGGACTCGCGGGCTAGTGTGCCCGGCATGGGCTTGAACTAATGAACATGAAAAGATGACATCGGAGCTGATGAGAGCAACCGTAGCT
>JAYUSJ010000238.1:0-15817 GCA_043755735.1 Verrucomicrobiaceae bacterium
CCTCTTTGAAGTCACGCATGGACTTCGCGAGCAGTTCTTTCATTTCAATCATTTTGATTTATTACAGATTACAAACCACGGTTACCGATTTATTCCCACCTCCACCGGGCACACGCACACGCGTCCGCCTGTAACGGTAAAAATGGGACGCTGACCCTAACGGACAGATCGGAGCGGGCAAGGGGAAAGATCAGCGATTTACAGAGACAAAAAGACCGGGGTCCTGAGGGTGCACTATCCCCCGCCGATTCGCCGCATTTTGCTAACGCGTGGATCTCCCTGATCTTCCTCAACGGTGAAACCGCCCCACGGATTGGGCGAAACATGGTAGGTCTTGGGGCCGGAGCCACTATGCTCAGGGGCTCGAACGCTTTTTTGCGGCTCAATCGTTGCGCCCCGTGGCGGGGGCACGTTCGCGTTGGTTGTTGCGACGACTTTGGCGCTTACAGGCTGCGCGCCTTTCGCGCTGGCGAGTCCCTGCTGGTTCCCAACGGTGTAACCGGATGCGTAAGCGATGGCGATCACTGCGGTCGCGGCGAGGTATTTAGCGAGCATTGAGGCAGCGTATCACCCTCCTTGATTAGTGGCAAGAAGACGCCGTTCTCCCGGCTAGCTTTAATGTTTGCCGCTAGTCGCGGAGCCGCATACTACCTGCAAGATAAGCTTTTCGAGCATTCCGCCATCGGGATGTTCGCGATGCCGGCTGCGCCCGGCATTGGATCACCCGAATCCGAATCTGCCGCCGGAGACTAATTATGCCAACATACAAGACACCTGGGGTTTACGTGGAAGAGATGTCCGTCCTCCCACGTTCCGTGGCTGAGGTTGAGACCGCCATCCCCGCCTTCATCGGCTACACCGAGAAAGCAAAGGAGAAGGTTGAAAACGATGTCATCCTGAAGCCTAGGAAGATCTCCTCGCTCCGGGAATACGAGCAATACTTCGGCGGCCCGGAGGACGATGTCATTGCAATCACCGTGGCAGACGATGGCGCGGGCGGGTTGTCTGTGAGTTCGTTCACCGAGCCGAAGGTCAAATACCTCCTATACTTCAGCGTTAAGCTGTTTTTCGCCAACGACGGCCGCAGATGTTACATCACCTCCGTCGGCACCTATCAGGCTACGCGGGCCATTGGCCTCACGGGCGATGGAAGCACCGACCTCGCCACTATGTATGGCCTTGCGGATGGCTTGGATGCCGTCGCGCTTGAGGACGAACCAACGCTGATTGTGATTCCGGAAGCGGTGAACCTGACACCGGGCGATTACGCAAAGCTCGTTCAAGCCGTGCTCACTCAATGCGACAAGCTTCGCGACCGATTCGGCGTGTTTGACATTTTCGACGGCAGGAAGGCGACGGCCCTCACCTCTGCGGAACTGACGAGCAATCGCGACTATTTCGGGAACAATTTCCTGCGTTACGGGGCCGCGTATTATCCCTTCATCCGCACGACCTTGAACTTTTGCGTGAACAGCGCCGAAGACAATGTCTCCGTCGCTCATAAGGCAACGGAAAGCCGGACCCTCGGTAGCTTCTCCGCCACCGGTTCGCACCCGAACGCGGCCGTCTATGACTTCGTCAAGTCCACCCTCAAGGAGCATTTCCTTGTTCTGCCGCCCAGCGGCGCGATCGTCGGCGTCTATGCCGCGACGGACGCGAATCGCGGCGTCTGGAAAGCCCCTGCGAATGTCAGACTGACCGACGTAATCGAGCCGCTCGTGAACATCGGCGATGCGTATCAGGATTCCCTCAATGTGGATGCCGCGTCCGGAAAATCCATCAACGCCATCCGCGCCTTCACCGGCAGAGGCACGCTGGTCTGGGGCGCTCGCACGCTCGCGGGCAATGACAACGAGTGGCGATACATTCCGATCCGCCGGTTCTTCAACATGGTTGAGGAGTCGATCAGGAAATCCACGTACTGGACGGTGTTTGAACCCAACGATGCCAACACTTGGATCAAGGTGCGCAGCATGATTGAAAAATATCTCACTGAGAAGTGGAGCCAGGGAGCATTGGCGGGAACCACGACGAAAGAGGCTTTCTTTGTGAAGTGCGGCTTGGGAACAACCATGACGCCTCAGGATATTTTGGAAGGCCGTCTCATCGTGGAAATCGGTATGGCTCCCTTGCGTCCGGCCGAGTTCGTCATCCTCAGGTTTTCCCACAAACTGAATCCGGGATGAATCGTGTGTTCGCTCCCCTGCCCTTGCCTCCGAATAAGAAAAAGTGTCGGGGCGATAGGATTTGAACTCACGCCCGTATCATTGTTTCACTAGCTTTGCGGATGTCGGGGCCGTTTCGGGGCCGCTCCACTCCGCGGAGTGGAGTGGAGATCAGGCTCAGTAATCAGCCCGCGATTGCTGCCGCAAGCAGTTTGACGGTGGCGTCGATTTTAGATTTGTCCGTGATTGTCGCGGCGTCTGTGCCGATGAAGCCTAGCTCCAAGAGGACGGCGCGGCCTTGGAATTTCAGGACGGCTAGATCGGTGCGCTGCTTGATTCCGCGGTCCCGCAAGCCGAGGCCGGTCAACATTGCATCCTGGCAGCGGCGCGCGAGAGGGATGTCGTCGGAGCCGCTGTAGAGCGTTTCTGTGCCGGTGGCGGTGGTGCCGTCGGCGTCGTTGACGTGGATGCTCACGAGCATGTCGCAACCCGCTTCTTGTGCGAGCCCGGCGCGCGAGCCGACGGGCGTGGGGCGCTGATTGTCGCGGCGCGTGAAAAACACATTTACTCCGAGATTTTTGAGCTCGTCGGCGAGGGCGTTTGCCCACACGAGCGCGATGTCGGCTTCCTGCAAATCGCCTCGCTCACATCCGCCGTCGTAAACTCCGGCGCGGCGGTTGGCCATGCCGTGGCCGGGGTCGATGCAGACTTTGCGCTTTGCGTTGCCGTTTGGAGCAGGTTGCGGGTGTAGCTCGGTCGGGGTGAGACGTAGTTTTTCGACGAGTGCGGCGGCGGTTTTTGGGCCGAATTGGCCATCGGGGGCGGTGCCTGCGAAACGTTGCAAAAGTTGGGTGTTTTCGGTGAATGTGCTCATATTGTTTTGGTTATTTTTTGGCTGGACGCCCCATGTGAAAGACTCCTGTCCCGTCCTCCCATGCGGTCATGTGCTCGTGGCGGGTCGAACATCCTGTGATGAAAAGAGCGGCTATCAATGCGGCGAGGAATGTGACTGCTTTCATGGCAGTGGAATCCCTTGCGCTTTCACGTCAACCGCCGTCGTCGGGCTGAATGTGACACGCGCCTTTTCTCCGGTCACATAGGTGACGCAGCCAGAAAGTTTGAGGGCGAGGACGGCGGTAAGTGCGGCAATTAGTTTCATGGGATTGTGAGCGCGCCGTCTTGCGGCTGGGGTTTGTCGGGCTGGCTTTCCAGCGCTCGGATGGCGATGAGTCCGCCTGTGATGCAGGCGGCAATGAGCTTGGCCCACTCCCACGGGCTCCCTGGCGTGTGCGTGGATTGCGAAAAAACGGTGAGGCTGGCGGTAAGAAAGTAGGTGATTCGCTTCGTCTTCATTGGATGGGTTTTTCGTTGCGGTTGAAACGGAATGGGCACGCTCGCTCGGGGCATCGCTCGAATCCTTCGATGCGGCCTTTCGAGTGGCCGGTCTGCTCGCGCAGTCCCTCGATTTCTTCGCGCAGTTCGTAGCGGTCGGTCTCACACTTTTCGCTTTTCGCCCAAAGCAGTTTGCAGACGTACACGAGCGCGGAGACCACCGTGGTTAGAGTGAGTTGGAGCCAGTTTTCGAAAGTCATTTTACGAGCTTGATTGCGATGCCGAAGGCGGCGGCGGTGATGAGTGCGAGAAGGAGTTTCATCGTTTCGATTTGTGGGGTGTCAAAATTACGGGGCGACGGTGGCGAGGTAGTTGGATTCGATCATCCAGCCTTGTGTCGTGAAATAGACGAGCGTCGTGCTCTCGGCGACGTTGGTGAACGTTACGGTGCTGAAACCTGTCTTTGTCGTCGGGGTGAGGATTGCGCTTCCTCCGTCCACTGCATGGATGATCGTCTTGCGCTGGCCGTTGGTGCCGTTGGCGAGTGTGAGGGCCTGGGCGGCTCCGGTGCTGGTGAGCTTTGTGATGCCCGTTACAATATCGACCGCTCCCGCGCCGGAGAGCGATTGCACCTCGTAAATCATTCCTCCCGCCATCGTCGAGGTCGTAGGCGTGAGTGTTATTCTCGGCGAGAAGGTCCCTCCATCTCCCGAGGCAATGAAGAAATCGGTGCCGCCCGATCCGGCCGCATCGGTGCCGAATTGCCAGCCGACCGAGGGAGTTGCTCCGTAGCAAAGCTGAACTCCGACATTGCGCGACGCGGAACCGTTTGTGAGTCGTAGCCGCGGGCCGGAGGTTGCACTTTTCCAGAACTCCGCGGACGAGGTGGGTGCATTGGTGCCGAATCCCACGTTGCCAGCGTTGAGGACAAGTGAATTCGCGGCTGCTCCGGCGTTGACGCTGGTGAACGGCGCAACGCTGTTTTGCGAGAGTGTGAAATTTGCGCCGGGAACGATGCTGGTAATGATGGGGGTTGCGATCGTCGGTGAGATGGTGCGGACGGGAGCGCCTGAGCCGGTGGCCGTCGTCCAGACGGGCAGAGCTGCGGCCCCACCGCCGACGAGCAGTTCGGTCGTCGCGCCGTTGGCGAGCGTTTGGTTCGCGCCGGTCGCAGTGGTGCCCGTTGCGATGAGTGAATAAGCGGTGGTTCCAGTTGCCCGGCCTGTGCCGCCGCTGGTGACTGGCAGCGTGCCGGTGACGTGCGTGGCGAGGTCGATTTTGCCCCAGCTCGGCGCGACTCCGACGCCGCCGGAGATGAGCGCGTTGCCCGCCGCTACGTCGGCGAGTTTTGCGAGCGTTGTTGCGCCGCTGGCGAAAATCAAATCGCCCACGGTGTAGCTGGCGAGGCCGGTGCCGCCGCGCGCGGCGGCGAGGGTTCCGGTTGTCCCGGTATCGAGCGGCAGCACGATTCCGGTGAGCGCGCTACCGTCGCCGTCCACGGTGAGGAGCTGGCTGCCGTTGAGAGTCATTCCGTTTGCGGCATCGACGGACATGATTGCGCCGATGTCATCCATCGCTACAAAGATTCCACTCGTGCTTCCGGCGAATGTGAAGAGGGGTGCGGTCACATTGAAACTTGTCGCCGCGCCCATGTTGAACGACGTGCCTACGCTCATGTTTGCAGCGTTTGCAGTCGTGAGGTTCAGGTAATCGCCCATCACCGTCACCGTGTTTGCGGACGTAACGGCCAGGTCGGTGAGTGTGCCGAGGCTTGTGAGCGAGGAGTTGACCACGGCGGCGGCAAGTGTGTTGCCGGTGAGCGCGGAGGCGGCGGCGGAATTGACGGCGTATTCGAGCGCGGTTCCGGCGGCGTTCACTCGGAGCGTTTGGAGCGCGGTGCCGATGCTCGTGAGGCCGGTGCCGCCTTGCGCTGGGGTGACGACAGAACCGCTGCAAAGCAGGGTGCCGCTATTCGCTGGCAGCGTGAGTGCGACGGCCGTGCCTGCGACCGCATTGGGCGCAACGGTGACGTCGCCGCTCGTGCTGCCGAAAAATTTGAGACTGCCGAGCGTCGTCGCATTTACGCCGAGCTGGAGCTGCGCGATGCCGTTGCTCGCGATGCCCGCCGTGACTTTCGGCGCGGCTCCTGCGCCGCCTCCGAGGACGAGCGCGTTGCTGGTGAGCGCGCCGGATGTGGCCCACGTCGAGCCGCTGGAAAAATACGGAATCCCGCCGCTCGTTCCTGCTACGGTGAGGGCGAGCGTGCCCGCGCCCGTGACTGGCGAGCCGCCCACGGTGATGAGCCCGCCGGTGAATGTCTGCGAGACGCTCGTGACGCTGCCGCCGCCGCCGCCGCTGCCGAGTGAGACGGTCGCGCCGCTGATGCGTGCTTTGAGCGCGTTGCCGGTGGAGTTGTACCAGATGTCGCCGTTGATGAGGACGGTCGGGTCTGTTGCGTGAGATCCGACGTTGAGCCCGGCGCTGGTGCCATCGGGGTTGCCGGAAATCTTTTTTCCGTCGGACATTTCGATTCCGCCATCGAGCAGCACGGTCGTCTGGCCCGGCACGGGCTTGATGCGGTTGATTTCGGTGACCGGCACCGTGGTGTGCGCTGCGGATGCGATGAATGGGAGGAATGCGAGGAGTGCGATGATTGCGCGATTTTTCATAGTTGTGAAACGGGCTGTAGGAGTCGAATTTTGAAGGTCGAGGAACGGCGGGTTGCGCCGCCGTAGGTGTAGGTGATTTGGGCGTCGAGCAGGATGCCGGTGGCGTCGGGTGTTGCGCCGGGCGGGAGATTCGCGGTGTCGAAAAGGCGGCGGGCAAACGGGCTCTCGACGCTCACTGTGAGCGGCCATGCGTGGACTGCGCCGAATGTCGCAACGGCGGGCGCCGGGGCGCTGGCGGACAGCACGGGCGGGCTGTCGGGGCGCTGTGGGAGTTTCGCGGTGAGCTTCAAATTCGTCACGCCGGCGGTGAGGTAGCCGGTGCCGTTGCGGAGGATTGCGTGGAGCGTCACCGAATCGCCGAGGGTGAGATCGACCTCGCCGGCGGCGTTCGTGTTCCAGCTTGCGGCGGTGCCTTGCGGATGCCGGATGTTGACGGCGGCGCGGCTCGTGTCGCTGTGAAAGTCTTGCAGGTATCGCTCGCCGGAAACGTGGATTTTTACCGCGTAATTTTGGACGCTGAGAATGTTCGAGGTCGCTCCGTAATTTGTGACGCCGACGGTCGCGTCGAACACGCCCTCGACGCTCGGACTGCCGACGATGATGCCCCCGTCGCTCGCGCCGTCTTTCGCCGT
Organism: Verrucomicrobiaceae bacterium; assembly: GCA_043755735.1. Lineage (GTDB taxonomy): Bacteria > Verrucomicrobiota > Verrucomicrobiia > Chthoniobacterales > Chthoniobacteraceae > SXWH01. The sequence goes on from JAYUSJ010000238.1 coordinate 6,799, forward strand.
GATGCTGAGACCGGTGGGCGCGCCGGAGAGTGTCCACGCCCAATCGGTCGGGCGAGTCGGGCCGAGTGAAAAGCCCGAGAACACATTGCCGTTGAGCGCGGCAGAAATCGAGGACGGGCCGGAGACGACCGTCGGTGTGAGCGAGAGGACGGCCGGAGAGCCGGATGCGCCGTATGTCTGCGTCCCGGTTCCCGCGCCGGTGATGTTGACCGCGCCGCCGCCGAGTGTGGTCGAGACCTTGAACGCCGTGGACGTGAGGCCGCTTGCGATGACGTAATATGTCGTCACCAGGGCGAGCCCCCCGGGCGTTACGGAGGTGGTGAAGAAAACGATTTCCATCCCCGCCTCGAGCCCGTGGGGGGCTGCAGCAGTCAGGAGGTCCGTGGCCGCATCGGCGGAATAGGTGCCGGTGTAGCGAGCGTAAACTTCGAACGTGTTTCCGGCGCCCGGGATTGAATCTGTGTCCCACCACACGGCAGGGCTTGTCGTGGAGGCAGCAATTGAATCCGCATCGGCAGTGATTTCGTAAGTGTAAGACGAAGCATTCGCGAGCGCATCCCAGCGGGCCGCGAAAAGGAATCGGTCGAGCGTGCCGGAGAGCGGCTGGTTTTGGCACCAGGTGGCGTGAGTGATGGTCGGTGCGGTGGGCATATTTTAGGAGCTGGCGACGATAAGCCCGCCGGGATTTTTGACCTTACAGCGAACGGCGCCGCGCGGCGTAGTGTTGTTCTCGATGTCGAATTGCGTGAGGCGGACGCGGAAGGCGAATGAGCCGGTGACCACGACGGGCGTCGGCGCGGTGAGGACGCGTCCGTTGACCTTGAACGCCCATGTGTGGTTGCTCGCCAGCACTCCGCGCGTGACGACGATTTGCAGCGGAGTGATGCACAGCTCCGGGCCGAGCTGGAGCGTGTGATTCCCCGCATTCGTCCAGGTGAAAGAATTGAGGTTGAGCTCCCCGGCCTCGGACGTCGGAGCGCCGACTTCGAGCACCACGCGCCAGCGCGCACGGAGGCGATTCGCGGCGGGTGTGTCGAGCTGCGTTTGCAGCGTCGCGTTGAGCGTGAGAATCGAATGAATCGGGAACCGCAGCTCGTCCATGAACGTCTCGATGATCGTCTGCTCGTATTCCTTCGGATACCATGCCGTGCCGATGGCCACAGACAGTTGGTAAAAGTTGCCGTTCCAGATAATCAGGTCGCCGCTCGCGAATGTCTGCGCCGGGCGTCCGTCCGCCTCGGGCGCGAAAGCAGCAGCCGTGCAAGTGTAGCGTGCGCCGACGGTGCCGGGCGAGGCGAGCGCGCCGGAGACGTTGCCGCCGTTCGTGGTGGACTGGTAGGCGATTGGCAGTCCGCGATATTCGGTGTGTGGAATCCCCGAGAGAGTGATGCTCGTGGGAGGTGGGGAGTAGATGTCCACATCGGGCATGGTGAACAGGTGGCCTTCAATCTGTGACCCACCGGCGAGGGCTGCAATCACTTGCTCTAGCAGGAATGTCTGGAATCCTTCCGTGGCCTTGAGCACGTCGAGCAGTGCGGTTTGCAGCTCGACGTTTGTTTTCGCGTCGGTGAGCAGAGCGGTGAGTAGTTCGGCGCGGACATCGAGCAGCGTGGAGCTGGTGTTCAGCCGGTCGAAGAGCTTCGTGATGAAGGTTTCGTCGGCCCCGAAAAGGCGGAGGAGCTCGAGGAATTTCGCATTCGCAAACATCGCGGTTGCGAGGGCGGTGAGATCGAGCTTGTCGGGCGAGACGGTGCCGTCCGCAATCGCCGCGCCTTGCAGCGTGGCCCCGCCGCCGAGGGCCGCGATTGCAGCGTCGATTGCGGCGATGCGAAGCGCGAGCGTTTGCCCGTCGGGGACGGTTTCGAGGATTTCATCCCATGAGTGCTGGTGCGTGAAGACTTGCACCTGCTTGTTGTTTCCGGCGAAGAAAAACTTGTATCGCGAGGCATACGTCTCGGCGCTCGGCGTGGTGATGTCCACATTGAACGGCAGCGTGACTCGTGTGACGTTGACGCTCGTGCTGCGGGCCTCGTATCGGTCATCGGGGAGTTGTATCCATTCCTCGGGCGAGATGCTCGCCTTGTAGAATCCCCGGACTTGCGGCTGCCACTCGCCGAGGTTGTGGGTGAAATTGAAAACGTTCGTGGCCGCGCTGAGAGGGACCGCAAATGATGTGCCGCTGGCGATTTCGGCGAATGAAGTGCCGAGGCCCGCATCCACGAAGACTTCCCGGGTGAAGGTGACGACGGCCCCGGCATCCTCGGCAGCCGTGAGCGTGCCCGGCCCCGTCATGTCATTCGCGAGTGTGACTGTCCGGAGGAATGTCTCCTCGCCTTCCGCCGTGGTGATGACGAGTTCGAGCGTAAGGTCCACCGACTCCGCGCCTGCGAGCGCCATTTCGATGGCCACGTTGCCCGCGAGGTCGAGCGTGCCGACGGCCCAGGGGAGCGAGGCTTGGTCGTGCATCGCGATGGTGAGCAGCGATTGTGCGGCACCGGCGAGAGCGCCGATGAACTCGACGGCAAAGCGACGGCCGTCCGTGGTGGCGGTGCGTTCTTCGCAGCGGAAGCGCGGTGCAGTCGCGCCGTCCGCGACGATGGCGTTGAGCGCGGCGGCGATGGCCGCGGCTGTGACGGTGCCGGCGGAAATTGTCTTCGTGCTCGCGCCGTCCCAGCCGAGCGAGAAAGAGCCGGTTGCGAGTGTCGGGACGTAGAGCGTTTGCTCGGCATTCGTGCCGGTGGCGCCTGCCCGCGTCTCGGTCACCGTCACGAGCGGCGATGTCGGCCGACCGAAATCCGTGGCGATTTTCGCGGGGAATTGAACCAGCTTCACGAGGTGCGTGAGCCCGCCGTCCGCCGACGTGAACGGCAAAATAGTCGCGTCGGTGTAAGGCGAGAGCTTGTTCTCGACGACTTCGATTTCCGCCGTGTTCCCGGTATCGGTCCAGCGGAAATAAAAGAAGTGCGCCGGAGTCGTCGCGCCGTCGAGTAACTCGACGCCGGGCGCGATCGCAACGAGCGCAGCCAGGACCGAGGCTTTCCATGCCGCAATCAGCCCGGCGGTCGAGAGGCCGGCAGGCCATGGGAGCGCCGCGGTGGAAGCGCCGCCACCGACGCGCAATTTGAAAGTGCCGCCGGTCGGGGCTGCGTCGAGCGTTCCGATGCTCGCGCGGATGCTCGTGAAGTCGAGCGGGCGCTCGGAAAAGGCATCGCGGGCGGGCGCGGCGTTGCGGACCAGGGCGTGAATGACGAGTTCGAGCGTGTCATTTTGCGCGATGGTCAAGTCGCCGGCGGGGTTGGCCGCGTTCAGTCCGACGACGAATCGGTTTTCGTCGCGCTCGAGGAATAGGTGGACGGTGCGCATTTAGAACGGGACTCCGTTTTCGTCAGTCTGCGGAGCGGCGGCGGCCTTGGTTTTTTGTTCGTCGCGCGGCGGGAAAATATTCAGCCAGAACGAATCCTCGCCTTTTTTGCGGAAGGCGCTGGCGAGCGCGTACAGGGATGCGTGGAAAACCTCGGCGTCAATCTTCAGCGAGAGCCGCTCTATGCCGTCGTCTTCCGTGGTTTTGAAAACGGTGCCGATATTGCGTCCGCGTTTTTTCACGGTGCCGTCATCGAGTGTGTAGCTGCCGACTGGGATGGAGATGTCTCCGACGATGGTGGTTTTTGCCATAAAGCTTAGCGGGTTTCTTTGCGGTTGGGATTTGCGGCGGGGTCGCGTGGTTCTTCACGCGTGGCGATGCTTGCGAACGGCACGCCGAAAAGTGCAGCGGCGGGCAGCGAGTCGATTTTGTAGGGGAACGGGCGCTCGGGGTTCAGCGGCGGCGGGTTGTCATTGACCAGGGCTTTGACCTGCGGATTGGGGTTTTGGTTTTCGACCCAGCGGAACTCGACGCGACCGAGTGCATCCGTCGTGCCGCTGCGTACGTAGGTGCCGCCGCCAATCGGGCCGATGGATGTGACGTCGTCGCCGACGCTGGTGACTGTGCCCGCGTTAGGGCCGTCGAGAAGAATGACATTCACTCCCGCGGCCGGATGTCAAATTGCGCTTCCACTCCGCGGAGTGCTACGCCGTCCAGAACTCGACGCTGGCCCCCTTCTCAAAATTATCGGCGATGGCGTTCAGCAGCTCGTCAACGAGGATGGCTTCCGCGCCGAGGATGACGGTGCCGAGCACGAGGCCCGCGCCGCCTGCGGTGAGCGTGGCGAGCGTGGCAAGCTCTGCGGCCTCAAGGATGGGCGGCAGGAAGTCAAGGTAGGGCGAGACGTTCGTGGTCCAGAGACTCCAGAAGCAGCGTTGCTCGACGTGCAACTCGTCGCGCTCCGGGTGCGCCGGGTCGCGTAGGAGATAGAGCCGGGCGAGCTCGAAGTTGCTGCCGCTTTGCACGCCCGCCGTAGTCGTGGGCATTCGCGAGCGGGCGGCGACGCGGAAGCGGGTGTTGCGGACAGGCAGCGGAAAGTGAATGCGGTTTTCGATGCGGCTGTATCGGCCCGGCGTCGCGCTCACGAACACAACCGCGCGCCAGAGCTGCTTTTCAAACGCGGCCGTGGTGCGGAAAAAAGGCGGGCGGCTGCGGTCATCGGGCACTCGCTCAAAGTCGCCGGCGTCGCTGCCGTCTGCGCTGGGAGTTTCGAGCAGCAAATGCGGCGGGTCGCTGGTCTCCGTAAGCAGGCGGTCCACAAGCGCGAAGTCCTTCCCATAAAGCCGCGTCGCGTTTGCGATGCCGCGATAATCCTCGGGCATCTTCCAGCCGCGTGGATCGTCCGTTCGCAGGTAGCTGATGGCGGCGACCCTGTCATTGACTGTGCCGGTGCCCACATAGACGCGCACCTGCCGGCGTGACTCATCGGTCGCAGGTTCGACGCGAACCTTCCAGTCATGGCCCGGCTTGCTGCTGCCGCCGCGTCGTGTGCCGCCGAGCGGCTGATTGCGAGCGGCAGCGAGGACGGCGGCGTTGTATTGCGAGCCGTTCACTTCGCCCAAAAGATATGTTGAGCCAGTCCTCCGCGGCGGTTGATGGCGAGGTGGCCCTGGTTGAACTGCAAGGCGCGCCAGTGCGAGCCGTCCTCGAACAAAATGAGCGCGAGTTTATCGGCGGTGAACTCTTTTGTCTTCGGCGTTTCCGGCGCGGCAAACGGCTCGATTTTCTCGACGGTGAATTGCGTGGTGAGCTGGAGGCGAAAGTAGATAAGCGCCTCACCAAGCTCGCCGAATGCGGTCGCCGGAACTTTGTAGCTCGGGATTTGTTTGGTCGCTTTGTCGCCGCTAATCGGCGTGCCGTCGACAGTCGGCTCCACGCCTTCGATGAGCCCGCGTTGCCAGGAGATTGTGAAACCCGTCTGCCGATTGCCGCCGATACTCGAGCGAAAGACGGGCGAGGATTCCGCGCTGCCGCCGCCGCCGTCGTAGTGCGTGTGGGTGCCCCACGGGAGCGAGCGATTCCGGACGTTGCGACCGCCGAGCGGCTGCTGCCCGGCGATGAGCTTGTTGAGCGTGGCCAGGTGCTCGGCTGTGGGTTTCTCGCCGCGTTTGAGCAATAGTCGTTCAACGCTTGCGGCATTCATCGGCAGGCAACGCAACAGGACGCGCCAACCCAGCAGCCGCAGGGCGCTTGCTCCGTGATTTTTTCGAGGGCGTCGAGAATCCTGTCCGTGCGGTCGAACGCGCGGTTGGTGGGATCTACCGAAGCCCACGGGCCAACGGGCAGCGGCAGCTCCGCGACGGGCGCGACGGGACCGGCGAACTTGCTCCGCTCCGTCGGCTGAAAATCGGCATCGATGTTCATCGGTAGCGATAGATATCGGGAGTTGCGCCGTTTGGCCCGCTCACCAGCCAGCTTTCGCTGCATTTCCAGATATTGCCGCGCCAGTCGGCTTTCATGCGGACCATAAGCCAGTCGCGCTGGCCGGCCAGTGCGGGCACGCGCTGGCCTTTTTTACCGATGGGAGGATTGCCGATGCACCCGAGTTGCCGGGCGAGGTCATCGGGCAGGAATTGCGTGGTAAAGGTCCGCGTCCACACGAGGCCCGGCACAAGGTAAGTCTTGATGCCGAAGAGCGGATTCGGAACATCCTTGCCGTTCACTTGCAACGTGATGGGAAACAGAATCGAGCCGTCTTCTTTCCGCGCTTGCTGAAGCGTAGTTCCTTCGGGGAAGTATTTTTGCACCAGCCGCTCGATTTCCGGATGCGATTCGATTGCATCATCGCTAGAGGTGCCATCGAGCGTGAATTCCTCGCCTTCGGCTGACTCCGGCTTGAAATGGCCCTCGCAGTCAAACGTCACGTCGTAGCCGCAATCTGCGCGCTCTTTCAAATTGCGCTTGAGTAGCGGCAACCCGAGTTCGGTCAGGTCGGCGGGCACGAATGTGAGTGCCTCTTTCAAGGTCGCCATCTTCGTGAGGCCGGGCAGAACCGTGTAAGGCAGCTTCACCGTGACAATGCCGAGCGCTTCATCGACCGCGGCATCCGTTGCATTCACCCAGACAATTTCGCTCATACGTTCAGGTCCGGACGCGGGAATGTGAAGCCGCCGATTCTCGCCATGCTTGCGAGGAGTTGGTTGGTCTGGGTGAGCAGCGCGTTCGTTTTGTCGGCCCGGCTCACGAGCGGGTCGCTGTTGGTCGCGCCGCCGGCGAATGCGTTGAGACCGGACGCTGTGAGTGATGACACGATTGCCCGGCGGCCGGGGCGTGCGCCTTCGCCTTCGCTGTCGGCGATTGTGGATGCTGGGGCCGACTGGTCGCGCGAAGATTCCGGCGCGCCAAACAGGCGATTCGCACCATCGGCGACTTTGCCGAGCAGGCTCAGCGTAGGCGAGAGAGCGGCATGGAGCTTCAGCACTACGCTGACGATTTTGCCGAGTGCGCGGCCAAGGCCGGTGAAGTCCATTCGTGCGATGCCACCGAAGAGCTGCTGCAGCTCCGGGCCGGCCTCCGCGACGACGCCTGCGAAAAGCTGCATGAACTTGTCGGAAATCGCGCCGATGGCATCGCCGATTTTATCGAGCATCGGAGAGATTTTTTGCATCAGCCCCGCCAGCCCTCCGAGTTGCTCGCGCGCGTCTTTCATCGCCCCCGGGTCGCCCAGGAGGGCTCCCATTTTTGCGCCGGTTTTTCCGAAGAGCGTTTGCAGGACGTTCACCTTTTCGGACTGGTCACCCAGCTTCTGAATGCCGCTGCCGAGCGCCTCGATTTGTTCGAGCGCCGTCATGGACTTCACTTGCTCGACGTTGAGCCCCAGCTTTGCCAGGGCTTCGGCGGCGGCTCCGGTGTCATCCGTCATTCCTCCGAGCTTGCCTTGGAATTTCGCGAGCACGGGCTGCACGGCGTCCGCGCCAAGCCCCGCATTCTGAAACGCTTTGCGGAGCAACATGAGGTCCTCGACGCTCTGCCCGGTATTCGCGCTAAGGTCCCGCAGTTCGCCGCCGAGGTCGATGGCTTTTTTGATGCCTGAGAATGCGGCGGCCGCGCCGGCAACGGCGGCGGCCATGGTCGCAAAAGCGGCGGGGAACTTTTGCAGCAGCGCCACGCCGCGCCCGGCAAATCCAGACACGCCGGACTCCGCGCGCTTCAGCGCGGCGTTGAACGGATTGGCGTCGAGGTCGAGTGTTGTGGCGAGCATCCCAATCTCGCGCGGATGTCAAACTACCTTCGCGCCTTGAAGCCTGCACGCTTGCCCGCATTCCTCACTGCTTTGGGGAGCTGCTTCTCGATGATGTTCTTGGCGACAACGTTGACGGCCCATTGCAGGCGACGCTCGAGGTCCGGGATGTTGTCCACGAAGCCGACGGTATTTGCGAGGTAGATGCGGATGCCGGTTTTGCTCACCTGCACTTTGATTATGCCGTGTTTCGTGCCGTGGCGGGCAATCCACGCGGGGAGCTTTACGCCGAGCTCCTGAGCGGCGGCATTCCAACCGGCGGCGAGGGTGCCGACTGCGAGCTTGAGCTTGCGGCGAAGTTCGTTGAGCGCGGCTTTCTCGACGGCTGCCTTCACTTTGCGGCTGCGAGGATTCACTCGGCCGGTGCGACTATCGCGGGACTTGGTGTGGAGGCTGGCGGGGTTTTGCAGTTCGCGCTTCACTCGCTTTGCCGCGCCCACCATCAGCTTTGCGATGTCATTGTCGATCGTGAGTTCGCCGGCTTTCTTTGCGGCGATGTCGGCCTTGCCTTTCGCCGGCGGTGTGACGCTCACGACGCGCTTCACGACTTGCCCGGCGGCTTGTCGCATGACGGTCTGGACGGGCTTCGTTTTGGCGAGGGCGGCCAGTTGGCCGACGGCTGCCTTGAACTTCCTGTCGTCAAGTTTGAAAGTCGGCTGCATTTGCTTTTGCGATGATGTCGAACTGCTCCGCCGGTGTGGCGAGGTTGAGGGGCTCGACGGTCCGATCCCCCGAGGCTCTCGCCTGGCAATGCTGCCAGATTTTCAGTTCATCGAAGCCCACTTCCCACAGACAGAAATCGCGGGGCCAGCCGGTATCCTGGGCGAGCGCAAATACGGCCTCCGCTTCCCACGGAGGCCGGACTACTTTCCCTTGGGCGAGTCGCCGGGCTCGGCAGCATCGGGCTTTTTCTCGATCTCGAAATTGACTGCTGCAGCGCGGGCGAAAAACGTGGTGACGTGGCCGATAAGGTCGGCAGTCTGATCCGCCGAAAGCTCGAACAATACAGGCGCGATGAAGTCGGCGCGGATGACGTCCACGCTTTTCCACAGCGCGAGCTTCAGCTTATCGGGCGCGTGGCAGAGCAGCGCGCCGATTTGCAGCAGCTCGTCGGTTTGCTGCGCAGGCGTCATGGCCTTCACGGCCGCGTCGTCGCCACTGGCGAGCTTCAGCCCGATGGCGCGCCCCAGGAGCATGTCTCCTCCGGAAAATTTGCGCAGGGTGAACGGGCCGATGATGACCTTGTCGGGAGCGAGGAGGGCGGCGGTGGCGGAGTCCGTGCGGATATCGGTGAGCTGCAGGAAACTCTTACCAACTTGCGTCTGCTTGAATGCTTTCCAGCCGTGTTTTCGACATGC
>JAYUSJ010000239.1:0-45233 GCA_043755735.1 Verrucomicrobiaceae bacterium
GAGCCGCTATGAAGCGTCTTGATGGTCTTCTTCGGCGGGCAACGGTGGAGATAGTTCTCGACCGTGCAACTCGTGAGCCGGGCATCGATTTCGAGTCCCGCGTAGAGGTTGCGGAGGAATCCTTTTCCGCCGTCCTGAAAGTTTTCCCAGCAATTCTCGCCATCGAGGATGACAGGAATCAGCCCCGTATCGTGAGGGAGATGATCGGCAAGGTGTCGGAAGTGTGTGAGCAGATGCTCGGCGGCCTGATGGGGCTCGTTGCGCCACGCCATAAAGCCCACGAAATCGCTGAGCGGCTTTTCGCGGAAGATGGCGTTGATGGCGGTGCCTTCGTGCTCGACGCGCCAGCCCTGAAAGAGCTCCAGATGGTCCACGTGCTCGTTGTTGCGTCGGAGCGAATTGAAGAGGTTTTCCTCGTCCGAGCAGAAGTATTCGATGCCCGCTTCGCGCATGAGCGGCACGAGTTCGGGAGCGATGCTGCCCTCGCTCGGCCATAGTCCGCGCGGCGGTTTGCCAAACATCCGCGTGTGCTGCTCGGAGGCAAGCCGGAGCTGTGCGAGCGCGTCTTGCGGCCAGTGGAAACGCGAAGGCCGGCTACGACCGGGCATGCAACGCTCGGCAAACTCCGAATCGTAAACAAGCGGGAGAATCGGGTGAAAGAAAGGCGTCGTCGTGAGCTCGGCCTGCCCGCGCGTCTCGGCCGCGGCGTAAAGCGGGGCGATGCTCGCGAGGATCTCCATGTGGATATCGAGGATGCGATTTTTTTCCGCCTCGGTAAAGTCGCGCCCTTTGAGCTTTAGCGCTGCGATTTCCGGATACATCTCCTCGGCGGTGAATCCGCACCACGCGAGATTGTACCACGTTTGAAGATCGCGAAAATCACCATCGCTCCAGTTGGCGAGTTCGGCGGCCGCTTTATCGCGGTAGAAGCCGGGGCCGCGCTTTGTAAAGAGCTCGTTGTACCGCGGGAACGGCCGCATCAGGTTTTCGTGATGGATTTTGAAGAAGTGCTCCAGAATCGCGAGGCGCTCGTTTTGATCGAGCGCTGCGGCGGGTTTTCGCGACCACTCCAGCCATAAATCGCGGACGGTGCCCTGCACGAGTTCCTCGATTTGCAGCATGAGGACGGGGGTAAGATTGAAGTTCACGTGGACACCGGGAAACTCCCCGAGAACACTGACCATATCGAGATAACCCTTCACCGCGTGAAGCCTGACCCACGGCATCATCGCCAGCCGCGTCGTGGGATTCACGTAATACGGCTGGTGCATGTGCCAAACGAAAACAACATTTGCCATCGCTCTTCGCTACGCGGCTTGGCGGCGCGGCGGAAGCAAGAAGTTGTCTCGACGGATGAAGCGGCTTGGTTTTCATGTCAGAACGATGAACGAACGAATCGCAAACTTCCGCGCTTTCAAGAGCCGCAAAGAACCCATCGCGGTGCTCACGGCGTATGATTATCCCGGCGCACGATTGCTAGCGGAAAGTGGCGTGGACGTGCTGCTGGTGGGCGATTCGCTCGGGATGGTCGTTCTCGGCTATCCGGATACGACCCTCGTGACCACGGACGAAATGCTCCACCACACAAGGGCCGTCGCACGAGGCGTACACGATGCGGGGGGCGGGCCGCTCATTCTCGCGGATCTTTGTTTCGGCAGCGCCGACACGCCCGCGGAAGCGGTGCGAAATGCGATGCACCTGCTCCAGGCCGGCGCACACGCGGTGAAGATCGAAGGCGGTATGTCGCACGCCGCGCAAATCGAGGCGATGGTCGCCGCAGATATTCCCGTGATGGCCCACATCGGGATGCAACCCCAGCAGGTGCGAATCGAGGGTGGCTACAAGATCAAAGGGAAAACCGACGACCAGGCCGCCGCGCTCATCGCCGACGCCAGGGCCGTGGAAAAAGCGGGTGCATTTGGATTGCTACTCGAACTCGTCGTCCCGACGGTCGCCGCGAAGATCACAGCAAGCGTCGGCATTCCCACGATCGGCATCGGCGCAGGAACGGAGTGCGACGGACAGGTGCTTGTATTGCACGACGTGATCGGGCTTTACCCGTGGTTCAAGCCGAAGTTCGCCACGCAGCGTGCGGATGTTGCGGGCGAGATCCGCCGGGCTGCTCGGGAGTTCGTCGATGCGACGAAGCGCAAAGTTGGCGCGTCCGGACTTGTCTGATTCGTTCGTAACCTCTAACTGGACCCGTGCAAAAAATTCGCCTCAAGGATGTCGCCGCCCAAGCAGGGGTGGCTGTGAACACTGCCTCCACGATTTTGAATCGCCGCCCGAATTCCTGGGCGTCGAAAGAAACCGAAGAACGTGTTTTTCGCGCCGCCGCAGAGCTCGGCTACAAACCAAATCGTGCAGCGCAGTCGCTGCGAATGGGTCGCTTCAATACGATCGCGCTCGTGATTGCAGACCTCCACAATCCTTATTACACGGCCTTTGCCGATGCACTGGAGGATGTGGCGGAGGAGCGAGGGTATGATGTGATCATCGAAACCTGGCGGAACGATCTGCGCAGAGAGCGGCGCATTCTGGATGAGCTGGAGAACCGGCAGGTGGACGGCGTCGCCGCATTTCTGAGCGACCCGGAGGCGCACCGCGACTATCTCGGCCTCCTTGCAAGGCAGGAGACACCATTTGTAGTCCTGAGCACGACGGGCGTCGGCGCACTTCCAGTGGATTCGGGGCTCGCGGATTTTGAGAGCGGACTGTCTGCGGCGATCGATGCATTGCGGGGGCTGGGACATCGCCGGTTCGCGTTCATCTCTGCGCTGGCCGTCGGACAGCACGCGGGAGGGCGGGCGGAGCTTTTCCAGCGCCTGCTTGCGGGTGCGGAATTCTCGATTCTCAACTGCGCGCCTACCGTAGATGACGCGCGGGATGCGGCGTCTGCGCTTTTGCGGGGCTCACATCGTCCCACGGCGATTGTCGCGATCAACGATCTGTCTGCAATCGGTGTGCTCCGGGCTGCTGCGGATGCGGGCCTGAATGCGCCCGGGGATTTGAGCGTGGTCGGCGCGGACGATATCCCGCTCGGCGTCTTTTTGCCGGTCTCACTCAGCACGATTGCCCAGCCGATCATCGAGATGGCTCGGTTCGCTGCGGAGCAGCTCTTCGCCCGCATCGAGGCGAAGGAATACGATCCGGCGCCTGTCACACGGATCTTTCCGACGAAGTTCATCGCCCGCGAGAGCGTGGGAAGCGCCCCGAAATAATCGAATGGCGCTAAGTCGGCTCCTGCGTCACGGTCTCCATCCTCGTATCCATGCCTTGGTTTAATCTCGATTTCGGCGACTTCTCGAAGTCCTTCCTGTCCGTCCTTTTTGAGGGCATTCCTTTCCTTTTGCTCGGCTCGCTGATCTCGGGCCTTGTGGATGTCCACGTGTCTTCGGACCGCGTCAGCCGCATGTTGCCGAAGAGCCCTGCGGCCGCGATCTTTGTGGCCGGATTATTGGGTCTGATTTTCCCGATGTGCGAATGCGGGAGCGTCATTGTCATTCGTCGCTTTTTGAAAAAGGGACTGCCGCTCTCCGTTGCGACGGCCTACATGCTCGCGGCTCCGATTGTCAGCCCGATTGTAGGTTACAGCACGTGGGTCGCCTTTACGGGGCAACAGCCGGAATTGATGACGATTAGCCGGCTCGGGTTTGGTTATTTGATCGCGGTCGCGGTGGCGCTGGTGATTCACAACCTTCCGCAAAGTCGAATCGCGCAGGCTGGCGTCTTTGGGGAATCCAAGCGGCGCACCGGTCTCAGCATCGCGGGTGCGCAGGAGGGCGACTTCGCGACGATGGCCTCTGCGGCTTCTCCCTTCCGGAAGCTGATGCTCTCGGTGCAATCGGCCACGGCGGATTTTCTGGATGTCGCGTTTTACTTCGTCATCGGCGTCGCGATAACCAGCGTCTTTTCCGTGGGCGTGAATCGCGATGTCCTCGCTCCGCTGGCGGAATCGCCGACGCTATCGATCCTGACGCTGATGGGTGTGGCGGCGCTGCTCGCGCTGTGCAGCACGACGGATGCGTTTGTGGCGGCAGCTCAGTTCACGCAGTTTTCCCCGGCTGCAAAGCTCGCCTTCCTGCTCTTTGGGCCGGTGTTTGATCTGAAACTCTTCTGGCTCTACGGGCTCGTTTTCAAACGGAAGTTCGTAATCGTGCTCGCGCTGGCGCTGTTCATCATCATCGCCATCATCTGTATCCTTTGGGGCTCGCTTGACGCCGTCCCGCGACCCGGCACGCCGGTTGGAACGACCGTTTGCACACCGTCCTTCCTCACTGTATAAGAAACCCATGCAAGCTCTCTTCAACCGCTGGCTGCCGGCCGTCACACTCTCCACATGGAGCGCCGTGCTGTTCTACTTTCACTTCTCGGACCGCATGAAAAATATGCTGACCGCGCAGTTCCAGACCTACGCATTCATCTCGGCAATCGTGCTCGCGATCATGGCGGTGATGTTCGTCTTTTTCAAAGGTGACGCCTCGTGCTGCTCCACTGCCGAATGCGGCCACGGATTGAGCCGGCTTGCCTCGGGGAAAATGCTTACTTTCTTCGTGCTGCTCGTCCCCATCGGAGTGGCGGCGCGTTACACTCCGCAAACGGGCTTTAGCTCGACGTTTGTTACGAACCGCGGGACGGCCACATCCGTCGAGCAGTTGAGTGGCGCGCAGAAATTCAAACCCGTGATGCCGGATATGTCGATGCCGGGTAAGGACGGTAATCCCGGCACCATGGAGCGCGCGGACGGACAGCCGGCCAAGTTGGAGGAAAAGCCGACCGATTTTCTCACCCGTACGCCGGAAGGCTACATCATGGCGGAAGTGCTCGACCTTCTTTACGCAGCGCAGGACAAGACGCTGCAGGCTGACTTCGAGGGAAAGAAAGTCGTCCTTATCGGCCAGTTTCTTCCCGACACATCGAACAACTCAGCAGGCAATCGATTCAAAGCAGTTCGCATGTTCATGAGCTGCTGCGCCGCAGACGCGCAGCCGGTGGCCACGCTCGTGGAAGTGGATACAATGCCCGCATTTAAAGAAATGGAATGGGTGAAAATCGTCGGAGTCCCCTCATTTCCGGTCGAAAAAGGACGGCGCATTTCCGTGTTGAAAGGGCTCACGGTGGAGAAGACCGAGACGCCGGAGGAGGAGTTCGCGCGATGAGCTTGCTGAACGCGTTTAAGCGCGCGCTCGGCATGGCGCCGCTCGTTCACCCCGTCGAGAGCAGCATGGCGAAGCGCTGGGTGAAACAACGCCTGCTAGCGGTTTATCCCGAGCTGCGGGGCGACCCGAAAGCATTGGAGGCGGCCTACCGCGAACTCGGGCTCGAACCCCAGCCCGGCGGCCCCGGAGAGCCCGATATTGTCTTTGGCATCACCGCCCACCGCGAGCCCGACCGAGACTAGTCCGCCATGCCAACCGTCCCACACCACGAGATCCTCACGACGCGCCGCGACTTCCTCGCGAAAGCCGGTGCTGGTTTCGGTGCTCTGGCATTGTCCCATTTGCTGCAAGGCTCCGGCTTTGCCAGCTCGCTCGCAGCGAAGAAGCCGCAGTTCCCCGCGCGGGCAAAATCGGTCATCTTTCTTTTCATGGAGGGAGGTCCGTCGCACATCGATTCGTTCGACCCGAAGCCAAAGCTGAACGAGCTCTCGGGGCAGCGCATCCCGGATAGTTTCGGCAATGTGATCACGGCAATGGGCGAATTCAAATCGCCATTGCTCGCTTCGAAACGGCAGTGGAAACAGCATGGAAAAAGCGGGATGTGGATTTCCGACTGGCTGCCGCATCTCTCGGAATGTGCGGATGATTTGGCGGTGATTCGTTCGTGCTTTGCCGACGGAATCAATCACTCGACCGGTGTGTGTCAGATGAACACCGGAAGCATTCTGGCCGGGCGTCCATCGCTCGGTTCGTGGGTGACTTACGGACTCGGCACGGAGAACGCGAACCTCCCGGCATTCGTCGTCATGCAGGACAATCCGGCGTCCGTCATCAACGGCCCGCGCAATTGGGGCAGCGGGTTCATGCCGGCGCTGTATCAAGGCACTCGCATTGAGAGCGGAGCGGCGCCCATCCAGTTTCTCAATACGCCCGACGGCATCGCTCCCGAGCAACAACGCGGGAAACTTGATTTCCTCACGGAGCTCAATACACGCCACGCCGCCACGCGGCACAACAGCGAGCTGGAAGCGCGCATCGCCAGCTATGAGCTCGCATTCCGAATGCAGGCCGAGGCACCCGATGCAGTGGACATTTCGCGCGAGACCGACGCGACGCGGCGGCTTTACGGAATGGACGAAAAAGAGACGTCGAAGTTTGGCGGCATGTGCCTGCTCGCACGGCGGCTCGTGGAGCGCGGCGTGCGCTTCGTCCAGCTCTACAGCGGTGCCGGCAGCAAGTGGGACGCACACGCGAAGATCGAAGAAAATCACGGCAAACTTTTCCGCGAAACCGACAAACCAATCGCCGGACTTTTGCGTGATTTAAAACAACGCGGAATGCTCGACGACACGCTCGTTGTGTGGGGCGGCGAGTTCGGCCGCACCCCGATGAGCGAGAAGGGAGACGGGCGTGACCACAACCCGACGGGCTTCACGATGTGGATGGCGGGCGGCGGAGTGAATGGCGGACAAACCATCGGCAGCACCGACGAACTTGGCCTGCGCGCCGTCGAGGATCGGCTGCACGTCCACGACATTCACGCGACGATTCTACACCTGCTCGGCGTGGAAAATCTGAAGCTCACCTACCGCCACAAAGGCCGCCCGGAAAACCCAACGCTCAACGAGGGCGAGGCTTACCGCAAGATCGCGGGATAGCCTGCCTGTCTAGCTCGCGACGGACAGCGAGATTTCGAATGTCGTGCCGATGCCCGGCTTGCTGTGCAGGGAGATTGTGCCACCGTGGGATTCGACGACGCTTTTCACGATGGCGAGGCCAAGTCCTGTTCCTTTGGATTTACCGTGCGTGATGAAGGGCTCGAAAATTCTCGGCTGCATTTCTGCGGGAATGCCGCATCCGGTATCTCCGACTTTGTAAATGATCCGGTCTCCTTCGATTCGCACCCCAAGCCAAAGAATGCCACCTTTCGGCATGGCTTCGATGGCGTTCTTGACGAGGTTCAAAAGGACGCGGGAGAAACGCCCGAGGTCCATATCCACCTCTGCGGTGCATGCGGTTTCTTTGATCAGGTGAATACCGTCCGGCAGGAGGCGCGGCAGCGCGGAGTCGAGCTCTTCCATCACCGCGAGAGCCCTGTGTCTTTCCAACTGAACGCTGCTCTGGCCACGGGCAAAATCGAGCAATTCCTGAATCATGTCCATCATTCCATCGATGGATTTGTTCATCAGGCGGGAGAACTCCGTAATCGTCGGATCATCGAACCGCGTGGAAAGGAGCTCGCTGCACGAGCGGATGACGGTGATCGGATTTTTGAGATCGTGGATGATGGAGTTGGCCATCGTGCCCACGGTGCTGATGCGCTCGTTGCGCATGAGTTCGGAAATGAAGTGGCTGTTGACGCTTCGCAGGCGCTCGACGACGGAGCGCAGGAAGTTCATGTGCATACTGCCCGGAGCCAAAGCGAGGATTCGCTCAAACGCGGCGTGATCCACCCGGCCAAGGATGGTGCGCTCTGCGGCGGTCGCTTTGGCGCTCCGTGGCTGGCCGTCGATGAGCGCCATCTCCCCGAAGAAATTGCCGGGCTGAATAAAACCGAGCGTTTCCTGCTGCCCGCCGCGCCCCAGCTTGGAGATCCTCACGCTGCCTTCGCAGACGAGGTATAGACAGTCTCCCGGCTCGCCTTCGTTGAAGATCGCGTCTTCCGGGTCGAACTGCAGCAGGTCCATGTCGGAGCCCAGATCGGACAGCAAATCCGACGGGATCCCCGTGAAAAGGCGGTTGTTGCGGATGAGATCGAGGTCTCGAATTTCAGCTTGGCTGGCAGGCATACTCCCCATCAATAGCTAGGAGCATTCCCGATTGGCAGTCTATTCGCGCCTGCGCCGGTGAACTTGCCGGTCGTCGAGCCGTTGCCGCCGGAACCGGTGAAGTTTGCCTGATTTGCAAATACATTTGCTGGAACGATTCCCCCCACGGTGACCGCTCTGCCGTTGGCGATGGTGACGCTGTTCGCTGCGATGATCTTGGCCCCGGCGCCGTCGAGCGTCGTATTTTTATTAAAGAGGATGCTGCCGTTCGCTCCCGCTGCGTAGAGGTGAAGGAGCGTGTCGGCCTTCAGTGAACCGCCGCCAATTATGAGGCTGCCGTCGTTACCGAGAGCTCCGACCTTCACAACATTTCCTGCGATTTGGACGTTGTTCAGTGCAATCGCTCCACCGGCTCCGGTGTTCTGAATATCCACCGTTCCACGGTCTGCGCGAATGATGCCGCCGTTCGCCAGAATCTGGCCGCCGGAAGACTTGAACTCGATCTTTCCTCCAGGCCCTGGTGCGGCGGCTGCAAGAAGCGAATTGAGTTGGGCACTGCTGCCGATTTCGATGGCGTTGCCCGAGGTTTTGCGGCTCTCAAGCAGAATGTTCCCGCCCGACTTACTGGCTTTTCCTGCGACGCTGTCGCTGACTTTGATTGCGGCGTTGACCTTGATCGTGTCGTTCGAGATGAGCTTCACAGTCCCGCCCAACCCACCAATCGCGACCTGCCTGCCGTTCGCGCCACTGGTGGCGGTGATTGGTGCGTTGACGTTGATTTGTCCGGGGATGGGATTCGCAGCGGATCCCACGCTGAGCGATCCTGCATTCCCGCCTTCGAAATTGTTCGATTGGCTGGCACTTCCGCCGCTAAGGGTGGCTCCGTTGATGGCGTTTCCGCCGGTGTCGAATGTGATTGAATTGGCGTGGAGTTCCACGGGCGTGCCGTTTCCGGGCGCGGTCGTCGCAGTTCCAGCCCTGCCATCATAAACGATTCCGAACAACGGTCCCTTTGAGTTAATCCCTTGAGCGCTAATCGAGGAGGCCGTGTAGGTGTGGAGGGCGTCGCTGTCATCTTCTTTGAAGGTCTCCAGCTTGCCGGTGAGGCTGATCGAGCCACCTACGATCATGTTCCTCGCGCCAACTTCGCGGCCCGAGACGTTTCCAGAAACCGTGACCGTTCCCGTTGCGTGCAAATCATCGATCGATAGGTTGCCGCCCGCGACATTGATATTTTTAAATCCGGTGAGCGAGAACGTCGGCGCATTGATTCCGCCGCTTCCGATGTTCAAGGTAGCGTCCACGTTTCCGGGAAGTTTCACCGAGCCTCCGAAAACCAGCGAATCGGCTGTCACGTTGAAATTGCTGACGGTGGTGTAGTCGATTCCGGAAGAGAATGGGGCATCTTTCAAATTATACACGGGAAGAGTCACCGTGCCGCCGGATGTTAAATCGATATTCGATGCCTGAATGACAGTGCCTGTGCGAACGAGGGAGATCGAATTACTCCCGTTGGCGGCGAGGTCAGTCACGGTGATTCGTCCGCCAAGGCTCACGTCCCGAGCATTGAGATCGACACTGTTCGCGTTGACGATGCCGCTCAAAGAAACCGCCGAACCCGCCTTGGCGACGACATTTTCTGCCGTGAGACTCCCAAGAAGACTCACGCTATTGTCACCGTGAAATGTCGCGTCTTTGACGGTGATCGCCGATGTGGCGTTGAGGATGACATTGTTGCTGGATGCAACGTGGAGATTTGCGGCGGGGGTGTTGATGGCTGCTCCGATGGTCGCGTTTCCGCCCCGGGCATATACGTCGAGAAACTTGAATCCCGATCCTGCCATCGCACCAAGATTCAGTGTGCTATTGAGTGAAATCGTTCCATTGTTCGTGCCGAGAAACATGGAATGAAGGTCATTGAGATTCCAGTTCCCACCTGCGGAAATGCCACTCTGCCCCACGAGCGCAAGGTCGTTCACTCCACCGGTTATGTCCAAAACCGGACCGCCCGCGATTTGAAGATTCGCAAAGCTGAATGCCGCAATTCCGTTCGTCGGGAATCCAGGCTGGCCATTGATGCCAAACCGCGCGTCCAGGGAGGTGGTTGCGTCGAGCGGGGCAGAATTCGAAAACAAAAAGGTCGATGCCGGACCATCCGTGGTCGCGCCCTTGTAAACTAATCCGGTGTTCGTAACGCCAGCCGTGGAAATGGTCGCCGCCGTGGCATCGATCGCAGTCGCACCGGAAATCACATACGGATCAGGCGAAGTGATCGGGATCAAGGTTGCGGGCCCAGTTCCGGTGCCAGTTCCGGTGCCAGTGCCAGTTCCGGTTCCAGCTCCGGTTCCAGCTCCGGTTCCACTTCCGGTTCCAGTTCCGGTGCCAGTTCCAGTGCCAGTGCCAGTGCCAGTGCCAGTTCCAGTTCCAGTTCCAGTTCCAGTTCCGGTTCCAGTTCCGGTTCCTGTGCCACCAGTGTTCCGGTCACCTTCGTCCGTATCTTTGGAGGTCACGGTCGAGCCGTTGCCTGTGGAGCTGCCTTCGGGTGGCAGGCCCGTGTCTTTCCGACCTTCTGCGGGAGGCGTGATTGAGGTCCCGCCCTGTGAGTTGCTTTCCGCCGACATATCCACGGAATTAATCTGCGCCATCATCTTCTCATCTGCGGCAACGACTGCGGTGCCTTTTCCCAAAATTGCGAGATTCGTCTCAATCATGGTTCCATCTTGCGTCATCTTCTCCTGGGCCTTCATCGCCTGTTCGATGAGAGCCATGCTCGGCAAAGTGGCGTCGTTCATCCGTGCGTTCCCACCCGGTTTGTCGCCCGGTTTCTTGAATCCGGACGGGTTCACCAAGCTGGAGGTTTTGATGATCTTTTTCAGGTCCACGTTCACAGGATCCGGCAGCTTTCTGTCAGCCGGATTCATGATGATCATTTTTCCCGGGGTGAGGGAAATATTCTCACCGAAGCGTCCCGTGCCCACACGCATGCTGCCTTCGAGCACCAGCAACTTCAGGCTCTTCCCCTTCAAATGTTCCACCATCACCGTCGTGCCCGTGATTGAAGCGGTGATCGACGCCGTGCGGATGGTCGCGCCACCTTGGTTCTTGGGGACCTGAAGCAACATCGTGCCCTCTCCCAAAGTCATTTCACGCGTCCCCGGCTTAAAGCTGAAGTAGGTCTCAGCGCCGAGGCGCGTCAGCGTGTTATCCTGAAAAATTAATTCGCACCGCGAACGAACGCCGGTCTTCACACCGATGTCATCCTTCACGACATCCTGAAGCTTGGCGGCTATCGTGCCGCATTTGGGACCGACGAGTTTCACATCGTTGATGATGCGATTTACTGCGGCCTGCTGGAGCGGAATATTGGCGCCAAACGCAGTGAGCGACAGTGCCATGAGCGCGACAACGGATGAAGTAAGCGGTTTGATCATATTATAGAATCCTGAGTAAGACACTCTCGGAGTAAGCATTCACCGTACCATGGGCAACGATTCGCCATAATTTCCATACCCGGAAATCCGTGGGTTTTGTTTGAACGAAGTGCGCTCTTCTTTGTCTTAAAACGGATGACCTCACGGACCACGCCATTTTCAGCATCGCCAAACACTGTTTTTTCCTGAAAATGACAGCCTCATTTGCCACAAGCACCAGCCTGCTCCCGGATTTGAAGCACATTTTCTCGACCACCGCGCCCGCCTTTACCACCGGCATGGAAGCCAGTGAGGTGGACCCTGTTGTCGCCGAGCGGGACGCCAGCCGCAGGGAGGACGATGCACTGGTCGCCCGTGCGCAAGCCGGCGAGGCTGCCGCGTTCGATGCGCTCGTCGTGAAACACAGCCCGCGACTCTACGCGCAGATGTATCACATGACGTCGAACCACGACGATGCAAACGACATGCTGCAGGACGTGTGGATCAAAGTTTACCGGAACATCTCGGGCTTCCGGGGGAAATCGCAGTTCTCCACCTGGCTGCACAGCGTGGCATCGAACACGGCGATCAACTTCACGCAAAAGCGCAGCCGCCGCTGGACAATGAGCCTCGATGACGTGGACAATGGCATCTCCAACGATAAGGAATTCGCGGAACTCACCGCCCAGAGTACGCCCGTAAGGGATGCGGACCTCGGCGAGATGCAAAAGAAAATCAACGAGGCGATGATGAAACTCAGCCCCGACCACCGCGCCGTCGTCACGATGTTCGACATCCAGGGAATGGCCCATTCCGAGATCGGCGAGATCTTGAAGATCAGCGAAGGAACCGTCCGTTCCCGCCTTTTTTACGCCCACAAACAATTACAAGCGTGGCTCGGAGAATTCGCGCCACACCCAAAATCCTAAAACCTATGGCCGACCAGCAACTCAACGAGAAACAGCTCCAAGCCCTGCTCCGAATCAAGCGCTACGAACAGCCGCCGCCGGGCTACTTCGACGACCTGCTTGCGAACATCCAGAAGCGCCAGCGTGCAGAAATGCTGCGCCGATCCACATGGCAGCTCGCGCTGGAGCGGGTGAAGACATTTGCTCAATCCCTGCGCGTCGATTGGCAATACACCGCCTCGATGGCGGGTATTCTACTCACCGGTGTCGCCATTATTCAAATGGCCATGCCCAAGAACAAACCCGCACAAGTCGCCGTCGCCGTGCCGCAGCAGAATGCCCAGCACACCACGGTGGCATATCAGCCGGCTTTGACATTGAATCCTCAGGCGCAGCAACTTTTGCCTCCGCTTCAGCGTATCGCGGTGCCCTCGCGTCCGGGCAGCCAGCCTGCGCCGCAATTCGTCGGCGGCGGACTCCCTGCGAGCTATGAGGCTACTCAGATTCGTTTCTAGTATTTTCCTCGCGCTGGCGTTCCATGGGAACGCCGCCGATGCGCCGCCGTCCGTGCTGGAGTCCATCTCCGGAGAGGTGCAGTCCCTTTTTGCACGGTCGCGCGATGCGATAGTCCGGATAGAGGCGGAAGACACCGCCAGCCCGATCTCCGGCACTGGCTTTTTTATAGAGCCAAACGGCATCCTCATCACCAGCTACGCAGTCGGTGGAGAGACCGAGGAAATCTTCGCCATTCAAGGAACCGAGCGGCTTCCCGTTCGCCGACTCCTTGCCGACCAGCGCAGCGGAATCGCCATTCTGAAAGCCGAATCCGAACGGCCCACATCCTTCCTGCGTCTCGGAAAAGCCAGCCAAATGGGCATCGGCGCGATGGTCATCGCCGTCGGATATCCGCTCGAGTTTCCACTTTCGCCGAGCTTCGGCGTCGTATCCGGCTTCGACATGGGCCACGGCGGACGGTTCTTCGCCGCGCGCCACCTTCGCGCGACAGCGGCTGTCCAGCGCGGGCAGGGCGGTGCGCCGCTGCTCAACGCAAAAGGCGAAGTCGTCGGCGTCATCATCAGCACACTCGAAAACGGCATGGGACTCTTCGCGCTTCCAGGCGAAGCGACACAGAAGGTCTATACCGACTTCCTCCACCATGGCCGTGTCCGGCAAGGCTGGCTGGGAGCCGATGTCCGCCTCACCGACGCGCCCGAAGGCGGCAGTACCGCGCGTGTCCGAAACCTTCGCCTAAACGGCCCCGGCTACGCGGGGGGCCTGCGGGCCGGTGACGTACTCCTGCAGGTGGGCGAGTGGAAAATTACCTCTCCCGAAGACGTCTTGAATGCGTCGTTTTACATCTTCACCGACGAACCCATGACCGTCCGGGTTTCCCGCGCGAACAAGCAACTCGACCTCAAAATCACTCCTGTCGAAAGCCCCGATGGCAAAGGCGCAAAGCCCGGTGGCGGCGAGGACCTGACCGTTCCCAACGACCAGACCAGCCTCAAAATCGGCGGCTAAACCGACGCCCCGGCACTACGCGAGCACCGACTTCACCACCGTGCCGTGAATATCCGTGAGACGGAAATCGCGGCCTTGATAGCGGAAGGTGAGTCGCTCGTGATCCATTCCGAGGAGGTGCATGATCGTCGCGTTCAAATCGTGAACGTGAACGGGGTTCTCCACGATGTTGTAGCAAAAGTCGTCCGTCGCTCCGAATGTGAATCCCTTTTTCACACCAGCGCCCGCCATCAGCATCGTGAAGCAGCGAGGATGGTGGTCGCGACCGTAGTTCGTCTCGGTGAGTGCGCCTTGCGAGTAAATCGTCCGGCCAAATTCGCCGCCCCAAACGATCAGCGTATCATCGAGAAGACCACGCTGTTTGAGATCAGTGATGAGCGCCGCTGTCGCCTGGTCGGTGTCCTTGCACTGGCCTTTCAGCGCGTTCGGAAGTCCGCCATGATGATCCCAACCCATATGGAAAAGCTGCACAAACCGCACATCCCTCTCCGCCAGTCGGCGCGCGAGAAGACAGTTCGAAGCATAACTGCCGGGCCGCTTCACATCGGCGCCGTACATATCGAGGACGGACTGCGGCTCTTTGGAAATATCCAGCAAATCCGGCACGCTCGTTTGCATCTTGAACGCCATTTCATACTGCGCGATGCGCGCCTGAATCTCCGGATCGCCCACTGCGTCGAAACGGCTTTGGTTCAAAGCGGCCAGCTCGTCCAGCGTCTCGCGGCGAGTCGCGGAGTCGATGCCCGGAGGGTTCGACAGATAGAGGACGCGATCACCTTTATTGCGGAATTTCACGCCCTGATGTTTCGACGACAGAAAGCCCGCGCTCCAAAGCCGATCATAGAGCGGCTGGTCGTCCGGACGCCCGCTGCCAAACGAAGTCAGCACGACATACGAGGGCAAGTCCCGGTTCTCGCTGCCCAGCCCATAGCCCACCCACGAGCCGATGCTCGGGCGTCCCGCGAGCTGCGAGCCCGTCTGCATAAACGTGATCGCCGGGTCGTGATTGATCGCCTCCGTGTTCATGGAGCGGATGATCGTCCATTCGTCCGCCAGCTTGCTCATGTGCGGCATCAGCTCGCTGAACCAAGCGCCGCTATTTCCGTGCTGCGCAAATTTGAAAATGCTCGGCGCAACCGGGAACTTCGACTGTCCGGAAGTCATCGTGGTGAGCCGCTGTCCCTGCCGGATGTTCGCGGGCAACTCCTCACCGCGACGGCCTGCCATCGCGGGCTTCGGGTCGAAGAGATCCATCTGCGACGGCGCGCCGCTTTGGAAAAGATAGATGATTCGTTTCGCCTTGGGCGCGTGGTTGGGCATCCCCGGCAAGCCTGCCGCGTGCGCCGTTCCGCCGAAAAGCGAACCGAGCGCCGCCATCCCGAGCCCGCCAGCCGAGCGTGCGAGAAAAGTGCGGCGGGTCACCGCTTGCCGCGCCTCCGCGCCAAGTCCGAGGAATGAATGATCGTTGCAGTTCATGCGCAGTATCTAGTGCGATTCAGGAGGAAGCGCCAGCCAAAGCCGCTCTACTTTCTCTCCCGCCAGCGCGCGGCCCATTTGCCGATGAGGTCTGCGGGCTTGGAGACGAGGTAGTCGTAGCCGCCGGGGTTCTTCTCGCGAAGGGCTTCGTAGGTCGGGTAGTTGCGTCCGTCGGTCTTCCCGGTGAAAATCGGCTCCCGGGACTTCAGATCGTAGAATCGCGCCCAGCGCGGAGATTCGCCGTCCTTTTCCGGCGGGAATGTTCTGGCTTTGGAAAACCACGCGATTGCCGACTCGATGGCTTTCTCGCGTGCGGGCGTTTTGGGCAGACGCATGAGATGACGGACGACTTCGACACTCTCGCCGCCGCTCAGCGACGCGGGCTCGAAAAGCCGTGCGTGTGCGGGCGCGAGCGAGATCGGCTCGTATTGTGCGCACCAGACGGTGGATTTGATTTGCAGGCGCAAGAGACATTCATTGCCGCGCTCGATTGCGGAACGCGCTAGTTCGCGGCGCGCCTCGTCTTTGAAAAAGCCGAACCCCTCACCACCCTGCACGACCCGCTCGAGGAACTCGAGGACGTGAAGCATCGACTGATCGTTGAGCGTGATGAAATCGTGGTATCCGCCCTCGAGCGGGTAGTTCTGCGGCCATCCGCCATTGGGAAACTGCGCATCCAGAATGTAATCGAGCCCGCGCTCAATCGACCGCAGGATCGCATCCGATGGCGCAGCGTTGTATGCGGTGGCGAGAAACTGAAGTTCGCCCGTGGTGGCGCGGTTGTCGAAGGTTCCGGCGTAGTGCCACGGATCTTCGCCGGAAGTCCATTGCATGCCGGGCTTGCGCGGGCCGGTGTCAAATCTCACCGCCTTTGACCAGCCGCCGGATGGGAGTTGGAAACTGATGACGGCTTCGGCAAGCGCAGCATTCTGTCCGGTGGCGTATTTTATGGTCCCCGAAGGTGCCCGCAGCGGGGATTCAAGGCCCGCGGCCTTCACATCCGCTTCGAGTGCGGCCTTCTGGCGCGCGCTCCAGTCGTCGGACTTTCTAAAGTATGCACGCCACGTATCCGCGTCCGGTAGTTTTTCCATTCGCGATGCGTAACGCTCCGTGGCGGTGGTGCCGATTCTCGCAGCAGGACGCGCGTATTTCACAAGATCGCGCATGGCGATAACGTTGTATTTTTCGTCGGCGAGAAACTTGAGGTAACGCTCGAAGAGCT
Source organism: Verrucomicrobiaceae bacterium (assembly GCA_043755735.1). Taxonomy (GTDB): domain Bacteria; phylum Verrucomicrobiota; class Verrucomicrobiia; order Chthoniobacterales; family Chthoniobacteraceae; genus SXWH01. The sequence continues at coordinate 16,465 of JAYUSJ010000239.1, forward strand.
CGGGAGAAGTGGTCACGTGCGGGTGCGCGTCATCGGGCACACCGTGGATCGTCAGCACGACGATTTTCCCGCCCGTCGCCAGACGCAGCGCCGCCATCACGCGCTGCGCGGCGTTCTCGTTTACGCCCGTCGTGGAAAAACTCGGGATGAGCAGCGGATCATCCACCATCGGATCGTAGGCGCGCGAATCACCGATGCGCGCGAAGCGATAACCGCGCTCGCGGAGGATGCGAAGCGAGTCCGGCGTGTTCACGTAGGCGGGATACGCGAAGGCGAGCGGGCGCGGGAGACCGAGCGAGTTACACTTCCTCTCCACATAGCCAAGCTCCTGCTCAAACTCGCCGGGAGCCATCTGGTTCACATGCTTGTGCGACCGAGTGTGACTCGCCACTTCGAATCCATCGCGGTGCAATTGCGCCATCTGCTCCCAGCTCATGTATTTCGTTTTGTCGTCAAAATCGGGTTGGAACTCGCAGACAAAAAACGTCGCGGGAAATCCATATTTCTTCAGCATCGGCGCGACGATCGTGGAGTGCGAAAGCACGCCATCGTCAAATGTGAGCACGACAGTTTTGTCCGGCACCGGTTCGAGCGGTTTCTGGGCGATGGCCGCGAAAGGGAGGAAAAACAGACAGGCAAGAAAACTGCGAAACATGCGGGCATATCAGCGAAACTTGGGAACGGATCGAGCGAAAATCGGCCCGTTGAGTTTGCTTGAGCACGCGCCGTTTTCTCTGCAAGGAGGTCTTCGTATGAAACTTCATTGCTCGTTCGTCCTGTCGTTCGTCGCTGCGTTCGCAGCTCAGGCGCAAACCGTGGAGACGCTCCACACGTGGCCTGCTCCGGGATTGGTTGGCGACCCGCAGGGGCCGATGCTTGTGCATGGAACGGATTTAATCGGCATGACCAGCGGCGGAGGGACCGACCGGGCAGGCTTTATTTTCAAGCTCGCGAGCGACGGCACGCTCACCAAGCTGAAGGACTTTGACCAAAACGCTTGGACTTCAAAAGGCGGCCTCATTCTTGCCTCCGACGGAAATTACTACGGCGCAACATTTGCCGGCGGGCCGGGCTCGTTCACTGGGTTTCCGGGCACGGGTACCGGGTCGATTTTCCGGCTCACCCCGTCCGGGACATTCACGGTGCGTGCGACTGCACCGCATAAGAACCCGGTGGGCGAATTGCTAGAGGTTTCGCCTCTGGTATTCATCGGTGCGGCGCAGGACATCGCGAATGACCGGGGTGGCGCGGTTTTCAAAGCGGACTTCAGCGGGCCATCCGTTTCGCTTTCGGTTCTCAAGACGCTTGATGCGACGAACTTTGGGCGCACTCGCACGGGGCTAATTAAGGCGACGGATGGGAAGGTTTACGGGACGACGGACCGAACGATTTTCCGCATGGATGTGGATGGGCAAAACTTCCAGGAGCTGCATCGTGGAAATAATGTAAACGACCCGTTGGGACGCGGCTTTGAGAGTGGTGTGATCGAGGGCGCGGATGGAAAAATATATGGCATCGCATCGAGTGATGGTGCGAATGGAAAGGGCTCCGTTTTCCGCATGGATAAAGACGGCGCAAACTACACAGCACTGCATCATTTCGATGGCGCGGACGGCGGCGGGCCGACGGGTGGGAATGTCCCTCAGCCGCGTTTGTTGCTTCACACCGATGGGAATTTCTACGGCGCGACTCATGCGGGTGGCGCTTCGGATGGCGGTGTGCTTTTTAAACTCACACCAGCCGGCGTGTTCACAAAACTCCGCGACTTCGGCGCGAGCGCACCGGGCGGGCTGGCGGAAAATGCAGGCGCGCTGGTCGTAACGACGAGCACTTACGAACAGGACGCGGGGCGCGGTGTAATTTACGATGTCACGACCACCGGCGCATCGACGGTCCGTTACGCGTTTGCGGACACGCTCGGCAACAAGGCCGCAGGCGCGCCGATCCTCGCGAGCGACGGCCATCTTTATGGAACGACGTTCGACGGCGGCGCGGGCGATCTCGGCACACTCTGGCGGCGGAAAAGCACCGGCGAATTCGATGTGCTCGCGAGCAGTGCGGGCAGTGTGTTTGGCAGATTCAACTCCCCGCTTATCGAGGGGTCGGATGGGAAACTCTACGGCACCACGGCGGCGAGTATCGTCTTCAGCGCGACGAAAGAGGGCACGCTGACGCGCCTCATCGGCGCTGTAGGGAACGGCGTCGTCGAGGGAGGCGATGACGCGCTCTACGCTTACGGAGCCGGTCGGCTGACCCGAATTACGAAAGCGGGTGCCCAGACGACTCTGCGCACGTTTTCCACTCAGGATGGCACGTTTGGATACGGCCCGCCGGCAGTCGGAGACGACGGCGCGTTTTACGGCGTGGCGACGAGCGGTGGCGCAAACGGCGTCGGCACGATTTGGAGATTCGCGGGCTTTACCAACAGCGGGACGTTCAGTGTTCTGCGGTCTTTCAACGCGGGCGAGTTGCCGGCGGGGCCGCTGGTGAAGGGGCGCGATGGAGCGTTCTATGGGCTCATTTTTAACAACGGCATCGCCACTCGTTACCGCATCACCTCCACCAGCCAGTATTCCACGCAAGGCAGCACGCTCGCCACGAACGGCGAACCTGCGGAGGTCGCGCTGGTGGAGCGCAATCTCGGCAAATTCTACGCGCCGCTCTTCGGCCCGAGTGCGACCGATACGCCGCGCAATCTTTTCGAGTTCGGCGCGTCGGCATCGTCGTTTGTAAACCTCGCGCCCAGCCCCGCGCTGAGTTTCCCCGGCACCGGCGCTCCGGCAATCGGCGGGCTTTCGCGCGGCACGGATCGCAATCTTTACGGCGTGCTGCCGGATGGCACGGGCAATTCCGGATCGCTCTACCGCGTCGTCAACCCATCCAGCGGCGACCCGCTCCCTGCGGCCACCACGCTCGCCGCGACCGACGTCCAATCGCTCAGCGCCACGCTCAATGGCACCGTCACGCTCAACGGCACTCCGAGCGTCGTCTATTTCGAATACGGCGCAACCGCGGGGTATGGAAAGCGCACAGCCAGCGTGCTCATCCAGCCCGGCGCGGCGGCGACGGTCCCGGTGTCCGTGGAAGTATTCGGGCTCACTCGCAACTCCGAGTTCCACTTCCGCATCGTTGCCGAGAACGACGGCGGCACCGCCTCCGGCTCCGACCAAAGTGCGACGACCACATTCAACAGCGCACCGCGCGCCGTGGCCGACCTCGTCCCCATCCGCGCCAAAGAAGTCCTCACCATCGCCGTGCTCGCCAACGACAGCGACCCCGACGGCGACGTCTTCACCCTCGACAGCTTCACGCAAGGCACCAGCGGCGTCGTCACCCGCGTCGGCGAGAACCTCATCTACACACCGGGAAAAACCTTCACGGGCACCGACACATTCACCTACACCCTCAGCGACTCCAACGCCGCCACCGCCATCGGCCAGGTCACCATACAAAACCCGTTCCTCAACTTCGCCGGAAGCTACGCCCCGCTCGTCGGCGACGACGACGGCACGCTCATCCTCAAGCTCACCACCGGCGGCGCGCTCAGCGGAAAGCTCACACTCGGCACCAAAAAGTTTTCGCTCAAAGGAACCGTCGGGCTTGATGGCACATTCACCCAGCGCATCAAACGCACCGGTCTCCCGGACCTCGTCGTCACACTAAACTTCACAAATCCCGGCGGACTCTCGTCCATCGGCGGCACCGTGAACGGCGGAGCCAACGAACAGTTCCCCGTATCCGACAAAAAACTGTCCAACACCGTGCCATCGCCCGCTACTGTGGGAAAACACACCATCCTCCTCGAGCCCGGCACCATCCCCACCGCGCTCGACGCCTACGGCTGGGCCACCGCCAGCCTCTCCACCAAAGGCGCATTCGCAATGGCCGGCCTCACCCCCGATGGAAAACCCTTCTCCCTCGGCGGCAAAATGCGCATCGACACCTCCGTCCTCTTTTTCAAACCCGCCAAAGCCCTCGCCTCCGGCTACGTCGCCCGCTTCTCATTCGCAGACGCCCCCGACAGCGACCTCAGCGGCACCTTCCGCTGGACCCGCGCCGCCCTCACAAAAGGCAGCATCTTCCTCGGAGCCATCGACACCACCTTCACCCTTCGCGGCAGCAAATTCACCCCGCCCGTCAAAAACATCCACACCCTCACCTACACCAGCCCCGCCAGCGCCATCGGCCTCCTCGGCATCGTCGGCGGCGAAGTAAACCCCTCCATGCTCCGCCGCTTCACCATCGACCTCAAAGACAAAGCCCTCATCTTCCCCGGCGACTCCAACCCCGAGTTCGTAAAAATCACCCTCATCTCCCGCACCGACGGCCGCATGGAAGGCACCTTCAAACACCCCAACCTGCCAAAAAACCCAGTCATCAAATTCCGCGGCATCCAGCTCCAAACCGCCGCCGGAGGCACCGGCCCCAACCAAGCCTTCGGCCTCTTCACCAGCCCGACCGCTGCGGGCACATTCGACTTCACGCCGCAGTAAACTCCGCCTGCCAGCTTGACCCTTCGCGCTACATCGGCGAGCCTCCGCGCATGGAAACTACTGTCCAGTATGCCGAGACACACCTCGCCCAGTTGCTCATCTGCGTGGGGAACGGCGAGGAAGTCATCCTTCGCAACGGAGCCGAAGCAGTCGCCCGCATCGTGCCCTTTCCCCAACCGACGAAGCGCCACCGCCCGCAAGTCGGCGAACTCACCTCAGCCCCCGTAAAATGGGACGCCGCCTCGTTTGCCGCGCTCGATGAAGCAGGCATGAAATCCCTCGGTCTTTTGTGAATCTACTGCTCGACACCTGTGCGCTCATTTGGCTCGCGAGCGAACCCGCTCGATTGTCACCCGCCGCGACCGCTGCAATCAACGCCCCATCCGCAGTTCTCCACATCAGCCATGCAAGCCTCTGGGAAATCACCCTCAAGCACGGCGCGGGCAAACTCACCCTCCCCGAAACGCCCCGCAACTGGTGGCGCGAGCAGATTTCCAAATGGGGAATCATCGAACTCCCGCTCAGCGCCGAAGCACTCCTGCGCGGCTCTGAACTTCCTCCCCACCACAAAGACCCATTCGACCGCGTCATCCTCGCCCAAGCGCAAGCCGAAAGCCTCCAACTCGTCTCGTCGGACGGAGAATTTCCGGCGTACGGGATTCCGTTGATTTGGTAAATCATGCTCAGTCCGTCCCTTCATCGCTTCTCGGTTTTGCGGGATTTGGTTGCTGTCGCTCCATGATAAGTTGAACGCGTGCGGCAACGTTCTCGTTCCGCTCGACTTGGGAAAATTACAGTCAGTCCGCCCCATTATCGCTCAATGGGCTTCGCGGATGGATCGACGAACGACAATCATTCCCTCCCCAGTCCGTCCCATTGTCGCGCTCTAGGCGACGTTGGGTGACTTCTTCTTGGCCATCTCCTCCATGTGCTTCTTTTGTGCGAGCTTCGCTCGGCGTAACTTCTGGCGACAGGTTCGGCACCGGACTGCGGTTGTATAGATGGGACCACGCCAGACCTCATACCACCAACGCTGCTGCTCTGCTGTCCAAATCTCGTCGGCTCCACAATCGCGGCAGGTAAATTTGCGGTCCTCATAGTAAAGCGGTGGATCGTAAGAATTGTTGGCGCGCTGTTTCTTGGGATTGGCCTTAATGCGCTTCATGAAACACGCGTGCGAAAGTGGATGGCGGGCACATGGGGTTCGTTTAGCACTCCCGCGGGCTTGGCCAAGGGATTTCTCGCTCAAATGAACAAAGTTCATGTATGCGCGGTCATATTCCCGATGAACAACTCAGAACAAATTCCCTCCGTCCGACACACACTCCGTTCGCTGTCCACGCTCGCCTCGGTGTTTCTTCTAATACTGGCAGGGCTGAATCCAGCCTCGGGCGAGGACCTGGCCGACCACATGGCTGCGCTGCGAAAGAAAGCTCCGCCGGGTTTTACCACGGTGCGACAGGCGCCGTTTGTCGTCGTGGGGGATGAGCCTGCGGAGGTGGTCAGTCTCCGGGCGGCGACGATTGTGAAGTGGGCGGTGGACCTTTTGAAGAAGGACTTTTTTGTGAAAGACCCGGAGGAGATCATCGATATCTGGCTCTTCAAGGACAAGGAGAGCTACGACAAACACACGCTGGAAATCTTCGGCGACAAACCGTCCACGCCGTATGGCTATTACTCGCAAAAACATGGCGCACTGATCATGAACATCGCCACGGGAGGCGGCACGCTCGTGCATGAAATCGTCCACCCCTACATGCGCGCCAATTTCCCCGAGTGCCCATCGTGGTTCAACGAAGGGATGGGTTCGCTCTTCGAGCAGAGCATGGAAAAAGACGGCCATATCCGCGGCCTGACCAACTGGCGGTTGCCGCGCCTGCAACAGGGAATCAAGGCCGGCAAGCTGCTGCCGTTTGAAAAACTGACGGCGCTCAATACGGCGGACTTTTACGGCGAAGCGGGCGGATACAGCAGCTACTACGGCCAGTCGCGCTACCTCTGCTATTACCTTCAGGAGAAGGGTCTGCTGGTGAAATACTATCGCGAGTTTCTGGCACACGCGAAAGAGGACCCGACGGGCTTTGAGACGCTGAAAAAAGTCCTCGGCGAGACCGACATGGTCGCTTTCACGAAGAAATGGCAGGAGTTCGTGGAGAAGCTGACTTTTCCTTGAACAATCAGCCCGCCTCGCGATAGAGACCTACACCAGTGTTTCAGCAAAAGGTCTAATCGTAAGTCCCATCAGATGTGTGATTTCGGCAACAGGCGCGTCGCCGCGTGTAAATGACCTGATGCCCCGCGCAAACGACCTGGTGCTTCGCGTAAGCGACGGAAACCACCAGAAAAACAACTTGGCGCATCGTGTAACCAACGGAATCCACCCGCGAAACGACGGAACGCTGCTTAGAAACAACGGAGCGCCGCTGAAAAACGATGGGACGGCTCTTAGAAACGGCTCCGGCCAGCCGGAAAACAACCCTGCGATACGCGGAACCAACGGAAGCCATGCGAAAAATGACCCGGTGGCTCGCGTAACCAATGGAAATCTCCGGACAAATAGCTGCTTGGCACTCGTAAATCATTTATAATCGCCGAGCAGCCATTTTTGACTGGAAGTCCGCTGTTTACGACGTGCGTGTATGTGTTTGTCCGACAGAGTGGGGCAGTCCAAGCCTGTACGGGTTTAGTCGAGGCAAACGGAATGCGCCCAACGCAAGCGAGATTTTCGATTTCGCGAGGCGGAGGGTCGGTTTGGAAGCCTAAACGCTCTGTTCCATGAGGCATCCCGTCGGAGCGAGCTTGAAAATCTCGCCTGCGTTTGCGTCCGCCGTTATTTCACCGGCCAGTCGTCGGTGCGGAAGGGCGAGGCGGGGAGTCCGGCGGCGTTGAAAAGGTTTGGCTCTGCGTCGTGGCTCCAGCCAAAGCGGACGGCGGTGGCTTTGGCGACGCCTTCGGCGCTGACGACGATGGTGTCGCCGGCGATCTCGGCTTTGGCGGGGACGAAGGTTTTGTCTTCTCCGGCGATGAGGAAGTGGGTGAGGGGCTGGCCGTCCTTGGATTTGAGGCCTTTGCCGTGCTCAAAGGTGAGCGTGGCTTTCCCGCCATCGAATGCGGCTTTTTTGTAGAGCGGGCCGCTGAATTCGATGCCTTTTTTGCCGTAGTCTTTCGCGAGGGCCCAGAGGGCGAGGCGGCGTCCGACTTCCTGTTTGTTCTTTGGGTGGATGTCGGTCATGTGGCCGATGTCGGTGAGGACGGCCATGCCGGTGTGCGGGATTTTGAGGGCGGCGGTCTGGGCTTCCCAAATGCGGGGGAGGGCCTCGGGGTTCGCGCCTTTGTAGATGAAGGGGGCGAGCTGCACGTAGTAGAACGGCATGTCGGGCATCTGCCACACTTCGCGCCAGCCTGCGATGAGGGCCTTCATTTTTTCCAAATAGAGCATGCCTTCGCCGACGTTGCTCTCACCTTGATACCACAGTGCGCCGCGAATGCCGAACGGGATGAGCGGGGCGATGCGTCCGTTAAAGAGTGCGAGCGGGGTCTGGATGTTGACGCTGACGACCATCTTTGTCGGGTCGGCCTTGTCGGGCTTTTCGCTCGTCTTGGGGAACTCGGCGAGTTTGTCGGCGATGTCTTTGAGCGCGGGGACGGCCTTGAAGCCTTGCGGCGGGACCCAAGGCTCGATGCGGGTGCCGCCCCAGTTTGCGCCGAGGAGGCCGATGGGCACATCGACGTCCTTGCGTAGTTCGCGGGCGAAATAGTAGCCGACTGCGGTGAATCCGCCGAGGGTTTGCGGGGAGGCATTTTGCCAGCCGCCGCCGATGACTTTTTCCTCGGGCTTCACAGCGCCGGGATTGCTCACTTTGATATGGCGGATGAGGGGATGGTTGCCGGCGGCGATTTCCTCCTTGGGGTTTGCAGCGCCGGCGACGGTCCACTCCATATTCGACTGGCCGGAGCAAAGCCACACGTCGCCGACGACCACGTCATCGAGCGTGAGGGTGTTCTTGCCGCGGATGGTCATGGCCTGGCTGGTGGCGTTCGCTTTCATCGCGTCGAGCTTCACCATCCACTTGCCGGCGGCGTCGGGTTTGGCGGTTTTCTTTTGGCCGGAGAACTCCACCGTGACTTCCTCGCCGGCATCCGCCCAGCCCCAGATCGGGCAGGCGCCGTCGCGTTGTAAAACCATGTGGCTGCCGATGATCGGGGAAAGCGATACGTCGGCGCGGGCGGAGATGATTGTAGTGAGGATGAGAAGAGCAGGTACGAGTTTCATACTCGCACAAAGACCCAGCGACGGCGGGGAACTTAGCGGCGCTTTCAGAAAATACATCGCGCTCATTCCTCGCTCTCCCTTGACGGCGGGCGATTCCAAGCTAGATCGGCCTGTTCCAAAATGAAACACGGCAACCGACTTATCGTTCTTCTCAGTCTCGCAACCGCTCTCCTGGGTGGTTGCGCAAACGACCCTCGGCTCACCACTGACACCGTCTATATGGGAGGCCGCCGGGTTCCGGCCCGCCCATACGAGGAAAAGCGCATGAACTTCGACAACGTCTCGTATTGGGACGGCGACACGGCCTCAGGCTCGCCGCGCATTCGTATCAGCCGCCGTGACCAGAAGGCATACTTTTACAAAGGCGAGCAGCTCGTAGGAGTGTCCGTGATCTCCACCGGGCGCGAGGGATTCGACACGCCGGCCGGCAGCTTCAAGATTCAGCAAAAGAGCCGCCACCATGTCTCCAACAAATACGGCGACTACGTGGACGCCGAGGGCAACGTCGTGGTGAAGGACGTGGACCGCACCAAAGACAAAATGCCCCCGGGTGCCCGCTACGACGGAGCGAAGATGCCGTTCTTTATGCGGGTCAACGGAGGCGTCGGGATGCACGAAGGCTTCCTGCCCGGCTACCCCGCATCGCACGGCTGCATCCGGATGCCGGGCTTCATGGCGGAGACGTATTTTAATAACATCGAGGTCGGCACACCCGTGACCGTAGAATAACCGCCGTGTATACCGAACTACTCCGCAGCATCGCGTTCCTGCGCCCGCTCTCCGATGAAGACCTCACCGCATTTGGCGCGCTGCTGAAACCGCGCACGTGCAAATCCGGCGAGCGCATTCTGGAGGAAGGCGGGTCGCCCAGCGCGTTTTGCATCGTGTGCGATGGCGTGATCCATGTCCGCCGCCGCGCGAACACCCGCGAGATGCTCATGGGCCGGATCGGCGCGGGCGGGTACTTTGGCGAGATCAATCTCTTCGACCCTGGCGTCGCCACCGCGACGATCATCGCGATGAAAACCGTGCAACTCGCAGAAATCGGCTACACGGAATTCCGGCAATTTATGGATGAGCACCCGCGCGCTGGCTACCTCATCGCAAGCGGCCTCATGCGCGAACTTGCACGCCGCCTGCGCGCGACCAACCAGCGCCTCGTGAACGCCGTATTCTGGTCGCCGAAGGAAGACACCGATACCGTCGCGGAGTAGCGGGGAATTTCCTACAGCCCGTCGATCTTGATTCCGCCCGCGGGCTTCGGAGCCGGTTGCGCCGACGCCTTTGAGCGCACGACGACGGCAAACTTCTCGTAGCCGACATCGAGATTCGCGAGACCCGCGACATAGCGCAGCGCTTCGCTCGCGGAGATGTTGCTGAGTGAAATGGTGATCTTCGTCGCCTTCTCAGCATCGCTGATTTGCTGGACGATATTCACCTTCGCGCCCTTCGCGCCGGACGCGGATATTTTCTTGCCGAGGAACTCCAGTGCCTCGCTCACCGTCGCATCGCGGAACTCGATTTTGTCGATGATGATGGCCTCGACCGATTTGCGCAGGCCCGCCGAGTCATCGCCGCCGTTCTTCTTCTCCTCCGCCGCGATCAATGAAAGATAGGTGTTCGCGAGGCGGTTCTTCGGGTCGGCTTTTTGGACGAGCGTGAACTTCTCCTTTGCCGCGGTCTTGTCGCCGCGGATGAAGTCACGCTGGGCTTCGGATAAGAGAGACTGCAAATCCTGGGCGGATGCTGCAAGGGTGAGGACGCTGGCGAGAATGATGAATGTCTTCATGGTTCAATGCTGCCTGCATAACTTAAAACGCCAATAGAGTTTTCTGTTAGAAATCTCACTCCGGCACCAGTCGCACTTCGCGCAAATCCATCACGGCACCGCCGGGTTTGGTCTTTGGCTTCACCGTCAGCGTGTGCTTTCCGGCGGGCAGTTTCAGCGTGCCGAGGTCGCGGCGGATCATGTGTTGAAAGTGCCCAGTCTCCACGATCTTCGCGAGGAACTTCTGGTCATCGACAGCAAACTCCACTTCCGCGCCGCCGCTGCCTTTTCCGCATCCCTGCAGGATGTCGAGCGTGTAGGTGCCCTCGGCGGTCGTCTCGAAAGTCCACTCCGCCCAGTCGGCCGGGTTCACCCAAAAGCCGAGCACGTTCTTATACGTCTGCTCTTCGTATTTCATTTTCACCGCGTGGACCGTCGCGGCGCGGGCGTGCAGCGAGATGATTCCCTTTGCGGGCGTCACGCTCGCTCTGCTGCCTTTCACTGCCGCGTTCATCGCTTCGCGCCACGCCTGCCATGATGGCCCGTCTGCCGCCGCGGTCGCGCCCGCTTTTTTCGAGGACGGATCGAAGTCGATATAGAGCGCCTTGTTCCGCGCGGCGTCGAAGTTGGGGTTCGGCACGGGCATCTGCGCGCCGACGCTCGTGCGCCAGTCGGCGAGTTTCTTTTTCAGATCGTCGGCGATCTTCGGCTGCTCCGCGGCGACGTTCTTTGTCTCGCCGATATCCGTGCTTAAATCGAACAGCTCAACGCCGCCATCCTCGTATTGCTCGACGAGTTTCCATTGCCCGTCGCGCACCGCTCCAGCGGGGCGTCCGCCTTGGTTCGTGTAATTTGGGAAATGCCAGAACAGCGCGCGCTGCGACATCTTTTCGCCGCGCAGAAGCTTCGTAATGTCCACGCCGTCGAGCGGGCCGACGGTCTTCGACGGGTCCACGCCCGCCGCGAGAAGGAGCGTCGGCACGAGGTCCGTGAGCACGACGGGCTCGGCGGTTTCGCTGCCCGCTTTCACCGTGCCCGGCCAGCGGACGATGAGCGGCTCGCGCAGCCCGCCTTCATACAAGTAGCCTTTGCCAGCGCGGAACGGCGTATTGTGCGTCGCCGGTGTGCCGGGGAATTCCAGGCAGTGCAGCCCGCCGTTGTCCGACGTGAAAATGAAGATCGTTTTTTCAGTCAGCCCGAGCGCCTCCACCTTCGCCATCAACCGGCCCACCGTATCGTCGAGCGTCTCGATCATCGCGGCGTACGCGGGATGATACGCAGCGGCGTTTTTCTCGATCAGTTCCGGCTTCGCGCCGATGGGGATGTGCGGATTGTTGTGCGGCACGTAGCAGAAAAACGGGCGTGCCTTGTTCGCCTCCATGAATTTCTCCGCCGCCGCCGTGATTGCATATTCCCCTTTCCCGCCCTCGACATCCGACGGCTTCGTATTGCCCGGCGGCGTCACCACTTCGTCAAATCCCTGCGCTGTTGGCGAGTGCTCCGCGCCGCCAAGATGCCACTTCCCGAAAAGCCCTGTCGCATACCCTGCGCCCTTCAGCAGCTCCGCGATCGTCCACTCCTCCAGCGGCAGTTGCCCCTCGATGCGCGGCTGCTTGAGCTTCTGCGTCGGCGCATCCGCGCGGCCCGGCAGGAAATTCGTGATGTGCAGCCGCGCCGGGCATTTCCCAGTCATCAGCGCCGCGCGCGACGGCGAGCAAATCGGCTGCGCGCAATACGCCGAAGTGAACCGGATTCCCTGCGTCGCGAGCTTGTCGAGATTCGGCGTGCGGTGGTCCTTTCGCCCGTAGCAGCCGAGGTCGTTGATGCCGAGGTCGTCGGCAAAAATGAGCACGATGTTCGGCTTGTCGGCGGCATGGAGCGAGGCGGCGAAGATGAATAGAGCAAGGAAGAAACGCATCTGTGCACCATGCCTGCCGGCCTTCGATTAGCGAGGCCAAAACCGCACGCGGGCTCCACGTCCAGCCATTGCGCTATTGAAAACGACCAATGAGCCGGTCGTATTCGCCGTGATGCCCTATCCAGAACCAGACGATATCGTCGCCGTCCTCCACAGCAGCAGCCCGATAGTGGATACCCACTCGGGCAGACCACATCCGTCCCACCTTCTTGAAGTGCAAAGATGGATGCCGAGGGTCATTCTTGAGGAGGCCGAAGTTCGCGTCGGCAAGCTCCTGAATCTCTTTCGGAAGTTGCTCGTAGAACCTCCAGAACTTTGGGGTCGCGCGGTGTTTCACAAATCCGTGCTGCGCCCCTCGCGCACGTCGCGGATGGCCTCATCGGCGAGAGCGTCGAGGCGACCAGCGGCGACATCCTCTTCGAACTGCTTGTCCCAAGCGGCGGCATCAAACCCGAGAAACCAATCGCGGAACGCGGTCAAATCGCTGCGAGAGAGCTTCTGGACGGCGTTCTCAATCTCATAAACGGTGCTCATGTCGGAAGGATAACGCTGGCGAATTTCACCGCAAGCGGAGATTGCTTGGCGTGCGGTCCGTTTTCGCTCGTTCGCGACTACCTGCACACTGGCATCCTTTTTCCATCGAAGGTGATGAGCTCAGGGATTGAGCTCCACGGCCGCCGTGGTCCCGCCGATCGAGAGCTGGCCTGCTCCGATGTTTCCCGATTGGAGCACGACTCCGATGAAGTTCACGGACTTCGTTCCATTGAGCACTTTGCCTTTGAAGAGGCCGCTCTTGCGGTCGATGGCCAGGGCTTTCAGTGGAAGCGTGGGCGCGATGCGGAGAGTGGCCGGCGGCGGGCCCACGATGGTGAACGCGCCGCCAATCGGGTTGACCAGCGGGCCTCCGCCGCAGATGACGCTGCCAGCGGCATCGCCGCCGAAGTTAAGGACGACGGAGAGCGATGTAGCGGGCGCGAAGGCTGATGCGATCGCCGTGGCGTTGCCGGCAAAGCCGCTGGAATATGGGAGCGTGGTCTTTTTCGCCGGCGGGCGAATCCAGCGCACGCCGCCGGCGAAGCTGCTCGGTGATGCACCGCGGGAATCGAGCACTCCGGCGGACACTCCGCCGGTGAGCGGCTCGGAGAATACCGGAATCAGCGGCGCGTCGTCCGTCGCCGCGACGAGCGTGGTGCCCCATGTGAGCTTGGTTCCGTCGCCATGCTTGCCCACGCAAGTCACAAGGCCGTTCGCCTTCACTTGCATCACGCCGAAGCCGTAGCCATCTGGCAGCCCCATCGTCGATGCTTCGAGGGCGACGGTGTGTTTTCCGATGTTTGCGCCGCTGCCCTGGACGGCCGGACGCCCGCTGCCCGCCCAAATTTCCCGACCGAAAGCGATGGCGAGCAATGTACCCGGTTCCTCCGGACGGAATCCCAAAAAGAGCACGGCTTTGCCATTCGGGAGCTTCAATTTCGCCACCGCCGTCCCGTCCGTGAGGTCGAACGCGCCCTTGAACGGTACCACCTTGCGCCCGGTCAATAGCTTGCCGGTAAACTTCCCGACGCTATTCACCACCACAAGAATCTGCGCGCGCGGAACGTCGCCCGCCCCCGTCAGATCCGGGTCCAGATTGAGCAGCCCATTGAACACTCCCGAATACACGACGGCATCCACCGCGTCGGACTGGATCGTCACCGTCGCCTCCGTCGTGAGCCCCGCAGAATCCCTCGCCGCGTAGCTAAATGTGTCCGTCCCTGCGAAAGTGCCGCCGGGGGTGTATTCGATCGTGTTGTCGCCGAGGATTGTCGCCGTGCCGTGCGCGGGGGTGGACACATCCGCGACGGTCAGCACGCCGCCTTCCGGATCGAAATCATTCGCGAGCACGTTGATGGCGACCGCCGTGTTCGTCGTCACGCCGATGTCGTCGAGCGCGACCGGCGCACGGTTCGGCGGCGGAAGGCTGAGCCTGATGCGAAAGATCGCCCCTTTTCCACCCGCGCCCCCCTCGGCCACCACGCCGTACAAATTCCCGTCCGGCGCCTGCGTGAGGCCCGCCACCGGGCGCGTGCCGTTGTTTCCGTTGAACGTGTGCAGCACCGTCAGCGCCCCGCTGAGATTCACACGAAACACAACGCCCAAGCCAGTGCCGCCGTATTGCGTCGTGCCGTAGAGGAATCCATCCGTCGCCTGGATGAGGTCGCCGATGGGCGTCGCGAGCCCGTTGAAATTGTGGATCACCGTGTAGTCACCGTCCGGGGTGAGGCGGAAGACGCAGCCCTTTCCCGCCGTTCCGCCCGCAGCCATCGTCCCGTAGAAATTTCCATCCGTCGCCTGCACCATCGCGCCCGTCGGCGTCGTGCCGGTCCCCTGCGCACAGTCATGGAGCTTCTCAAGGTTCGACCCATCCGGCGACACGCGGAAAATAGTCCCCCGCAACACCGGGTCCGTGCCCACGAAACTGACGCCCGTCGTCGTTCCATAAATCAGGCCATTGCTCCCCAGCGTCGCGCTGTAGGGGAATGCGCCGACTGTGCTGCTCGGCAGTTCAAAAGAAGTCCGCGTCCCCCCATCCAGCGGCACCTTCCAGAACCCCGCTGGCCCGCCGCTCCCCAGCACCCGAATCGCCCCCGTCTCCACCTGCAGCAGTGCCCGCGGGAACTTCGGAGTCGTGCCCGAGCCCGGTAATTGAAACACCACCGAAATTCCGCCATTCGGGTCCACCTTGAATAGCGTGCCATTCGGATCCCCCGAAATACCCGTGTTGCGCTCGGTGACCCCATACAGAAAGCCATCCCCGATATTGATCAGCCGCGAGTAAGGCCTGGTCCCCGTCGTCGCGGGATCGAAACTGCCCAGCGAAATAAAGGCGCCCGCCGTCGTAATCTTGAACGCCGTGCCCTTGTCATTGATTCCGCCCTCCACCGTCGTCCCATAAAGATGCCCGCCCGGTCCCACCGCCATACTACCCGAAGGATATTCCCCCAGCGAACCATCATTGGGAAAAGAGTAAATAGTCTCCACTGTCTCCGCAAAAGCGGCTCCGAACGTGAAGAGTGACACGGCAAGGATTGAGGAAAGTATGCGCATAGAACGTCCACGCAGGATGGGGAAAAAGGCCGAATTGTCGAGCGGCAAGACCACTTTTCAGCATCGCGAATTGACCGCGGTCAATCGCCCTAGTTGCGCGGGCACCGGAAAGAGAAAAGACGCCGTATGACCACAAGCCGGACAGAGCGCATCCGCGTGAACCGGTGATCCGGCCTTGCGCGGTCCGGTGGGGTTCTGTCAGTTTCCGATATAATGAAAGTACCGTATTACCAAGTGGACGCCTTCACCGACCGAGTTTTCAGCGGAAACCCCGCCGGCGTTTGCGTGCTTGAACGTTGGCTGCGCGATTCGCTGCTCCAGCAAATCGCCGCCGAAAACAACCTCAGCGAAACCGCGTTCCTCGTGCGCTCGGCGGACCGCTATGAGCTGCGCTGGTTCACGCCGGACCAGGAAGTGGACCTCTGCGGACACGCCACACTCGCGTCTTCTTTCGTCCTTTTCTCCGAGCTGGGCCTCGCGGGCAACGTGGTCAATTTCGAGTCCAAGAGCGGACCGCTCAGCGCGACTTACGACGGCAAAATCGTGATGCTCGATTTCCCCAGCCGCCCCGGCGAACCCTGCCCCGCGCCGCCCGCGCTCTACTCCGGCCTGGGCCAGGTGCCCCGCGAAGTCCGGCGGAATCGCGACTACATGGCGGTCATCGGCGATGAAGAGGAAGTGAGGAGCCTTACGCCCGATTTCCCGCAGCTCGCCACGCTCGACAGCCTCGGCGTCGTCGTCACCGCGGCAGGGCGGGAATGTGATTTCGTCTCCCGCTTTTTCGCGCCGAGCGTCGGCATCCCGGAAGATCCCGTGACAGGCTCGGCGCACTGCACGCTCATCCCGTATTGGGCGGAAAAGCTGGGCAAGACAAAGATGGTCGCGCGCCAGCTCTCAAAGCGCGGCGGCACCATCCACTGCGAACTCCGGGGCGACCGCGTGGGCATGGGCGGAAGCGCCGTGCTTTACAGCCGCGCGGAGCTGGTGCTGCCGGATTAAGGCTTCAGTTCCACCAGCCGCTGCGCGAGCCGCGTCATGGAAAATTCGCGGATCACAGAGGCACGGCCCGCGTCGCCCAGCGCACGCGCACGGACCGGATCGCGGAGCAACGACTTTAGGGCTGCTGCAAGATTTTCGGTGAATGTGCGCTCGTTATCGCCTGCCGGAAAAATCACGCCGCCGACGGTGGCCTCGACGATTTCCGGAAATGCGGAAAGCGCCGGAAGCACGACCGGCGTGCCCGCGGCGAGGGCCTCGATGACATACATCCCGAACGCTTCGCTGTAAGTCGCAGGCACGGAAAAAACCGTGAGGCTCGCGAGAAATTCCTGCTTCACCTCGAGCGATACATTGGGCAGCCACTCCACGCGGTCCTCGCAGCCCGCGGCGCGCAGCCGGGCCTTCAGCGTCTCCACGTAACGCGCGTCGCCGTCGGTCATCGAACCGGCGCAGCGCAGCCGGACGTCGGGCATTTCTTTGTGCAGCAAAATGAAGGCATCGACGAGAAGGCCGAGTCCCTTCGCCGGGATGAACCGCGCGAGGTAACCGATGGTCAGTCCCTCGCCACGCGGCAGCGGCTCGGGGATTGCGACGCCGTTTGGGATCACGTGCAAATCGCCCTCGGCCCAGCCAAGGCGGCGCGACATGAGCTGCGCGTAGTAACGGCTCGGCGCAATCCACGCAGAGGCATCGCGCATTCGCTCGGAGAGAAGCTTCCACGTCTCCGGCGCAGTGGGGCCGAGTCCGTCGAGAAAGCTGTCTTCGCCTTGCAAAAAACCAATGACCGGAATGCCGAGCTCGGCGCGAATGCGACGTGCGAGCCCGGCCTGTAGCGCGGTGGAGAGCCACACGGCGTCCGGCTTTTTGCCGTCGAACGCGACTCGCAGCCAGGTGATGAGTTCCTCGATTTCCGAAGCCTGATTCCCCTCCTCGCCGCGCAACATCGAGAGCGTCATCCCGGCGACTTCGGGACCGCCAGTGCGCGCGGCTTTTCCGGCGAGCAGCTTGAGCAGAGGCCGGGCGCTGAGCAGACGGTCGAGCCAGCGCGGCATCTTGCGGAGGAAGGGGATTTTCTCCCGGAGATACGTGCTCACCCCGCCGAAAAAAATGGGCGTTTCAGGCGTCGCAGCGCTCTCGTCGAGCGTCAGCGGCAGATACATCGGCAGCATCACGGCGCGATGGCCGAGGCGGATCAGTTCTTTCGCCAGCGCATTATCGCGCATGCAGACGCCGCAATGATAACTGCCCGTGCCGGGCGTAAGCAGGACGATGTTCATTTTGCGCGCAAGTCGTAACACACAAGCCGGCGCTTCCCGAATGCACCGCCGGGCTCGTTCTGCGAAACATAAAGCCGTCCATCCGCGAGCGCCGGGAGCGTCCATGTCTCCGGCGCATGAAACAGCTTCGTGCGGGAAAGGACCTTGCCGCCTTTCCGCGTAAGTTCCAGCCATGCGAGGTCGCCGAACTCCCCGAGGCACAACACGCCATCGCCCGTCGCAAGAAGACTCGCTCTTCCGAATGACCCGCCGAGATCATCGCGCCAAAGTTGCCTGCCCGTCGCCACATCGTGCGCGGTAAACTCGGCGAGCCGCTCGCTCATTCCGGCGGAGCCAAACAGCACGCCGCCGCGCACAATGGGTGTCATCCAGTAAAGACCGAGCTTCTCGTCTTTCCACGCTGTCTTCACGGAGAAATCCGGCGCAATCTCGGCGCACAATCCTCCCGCCGTGTACGCTTCGGAAACGAATATGCGCGCCGGGTCCACCGACACAACGACTGGCGACGAAGCATTCACCGATTCCGCCATATCCGCGCGATGCGGCGTGCTCGCCAGCACTTTGCCCGTCGCCGTTTCGATCACCAGCAAACCGCCAGTTGGCGGACGACTCAGCCCTCCCGCGAACATCAGCACGCATTCGCGCCCATGGATTTTTGCAGGCACGGGCGACGCGTAACTCGCGCCCCATTCGTGCGTCGTAGTCCACAGCTTCTTTCCCGTCGCAACATCCAGCGCTGCGGTTTGAAGCGGCAGACCGTTTTCTTTTCCGCCGAGCTGCACGATGAGCCGCTGCCCCACCACCAACGGCGTGGAGCCGAATCCAAAGAACGCGGGCTGCATCTCGAAATCCCGTACACAGTCCCGCTGCCACAGGATTTTTCCCGACGACAGCTCCAGCGCAGTGAGCTTCCCCGTAACGCCAAAAGTGAATACGCGGCCATCAGAAATCACCGGGCTTGTGCGAGGTCCGTGCCCGCCGCCGTATCGCGGCTGGTAAGGAGCGGGATACTTCTGCACCCACTGCATCGCTCCGGTCGCCGCATCGCGACTTTCGACGACCTCATCCTCATCCAGCCGATGAAAAACAATCGCACGCCCCGCGACAATCGCCGGACCGCCCATCCCCTCGCCTTTCTCCATCTCCCACAAAATCGGCAGCCCTTTTTCCGGCAGGTCCTTTCGCAGCCCGGTTTCCGGAGTGGAGCAATTATCCACCGGCCCAAGCACGCGCGGCCAATCTGCGGCATGAGCTGCAACAGTCAAAACGAGGAGCAAGCGAAGTAACATACGCGCCGTGATACTCCGCGACGCGTCCGGCGTAAATGCAGGAGTGCTTGCCTCCGCCGCATCGGCCAGCCACACAAAACCATGCACCGAATCATTGCACTTCTCCTCGTCCTTGCAACGTCCGCAATCGCGGCCGACAAGCGCGAACTCTGGCTCTACAAAGCGACGAATCTCCTCGTGGAGAAAAACGTCGATGAACTCGCCGCGCTGCTCGAGCGCGCACACAAAGCAGGCTACACGCACATGATGCTCACCGACTCGAAGTTCTCCCGGCTCGGCGAACTCGACGCGCGGTATTTCAAAAATGTCGCGCGAGTGAAAGAGCTCGCGGAGAAGAGTCAGATCGAAATCGTCCCCGCAGTTTTTCCAGTCGGCTACTCCAACTCGATCCTCTCGCAGGACGTGAATCTCGTCGAAGCGCTGCCGGTGAAAAGCGTGCCGCTGGTCGTGAAGGACGGCGCTGCCAGCGTTGCCGATGCAGACGCGCCGGTGTTTCGCGACGGCACATTCGACGACCGGAAAAAATGGGCGTTTGTCGATGACACCGTCGTTTTTGAAAACGGCACCGCCCGCGTCACCGACCCGAAAGGCGGCCGCGCGCGGCTCAGCGCGAAAATCAAAGTGACGCCGTGGCGGCAATATCACATCAGCGTCCGCATCAAGACCGACAACTTCCGCGGCTCGCCACAAGTCAAGGCGCTGCCGGAGAAAGGCGCATCGCTTTGTCACGACTACCTCGGCACGAAAGCCGCGCAGGACTGGCAGACGCACCACATCATTTTCAACTCACAGGAAAACACGCTCGTTGGCATCTACTTCGGCACATGGGACGCGCAAGGCGGCTCGCTCTGGTGGGACGATGCAAAGATCGAACAGGTCGCTTTTTTGAACATGCCGCGTCGCGACGGCTGCCCGCTCGCCATCACCACTGCCGCCGGGAAACCGCTCGTCGAAGGTCGCGACTTCGAGCCGCTGCGCGACCCGCTCATGGGCATGAAACCTTACGCGGGCGAATACGACGTTTTCCACACGCCGCCCGTGCTCCGCACCAAACTCCCCGACGGCACAAAGCTGCTCGCGAGCTACTACCACGCCGCGACCGTCCACGACGGACAGGCGATGATTTGCCCGAGCGAGCCGAAGACCATGACGCTCCTTCGCAAGCAGGCCAATGACATGCACAAACTTTGGGGCGCGAAAGGCTACATGATGTCGCACGACGAGATCCGCGTGCTCAACCACTGCGCCGCGTGCCGCGCGCGAAATCTCACACCCGGCCAAATCCTCGCGGACAATGTGAAGCAATGCTCCGCCATCCTGCGCGAAGTAAATCCCGGCGGCCGCATCTATGTTTGGAGCGACATGTTTGATCCCGGACACAACGCCGTCGTCGGCCCGTACTATCTCGTCAACGGCACGCTCACTGGATCGTGGGACGGCCTCCCCGAAGATGTCATCGTCGTCCCGTGGTATTACGAACAACGCGCCGCCAGCCTCGGCTGGTTCGCCAACCGCGGCCACAAACAACTCATCGCCGGCTACTACGACGCAAAGCCCGAGCGAATCAAAGACTGGCTCTCCGCCGCAAAGGGAATCCCCGGCGTCACCGGCGTGATGTACACGACCTGGGTGAATAAATACGGCGACCTGGAAGCATTCGCAAAGGCTGCGGCGGAATAGGTGTCTTATAGCGACCTTTCTTGTCAGGACCGGGAGTGTACGCTCTGTGAGCGCATCGGGGCCGAAAGGCGGAATACGATGAACGAAGACCTGTCGGCGCTTGCTCCACTTTCGCTTGCTCCACTTTCAATTAACCCCACCCGCGGAAAAAGCGGGACTCGCACAGGGAGGACTGCGAACTGAGCGTCAGGCTCAGCCCCGCATTCGTTGACGAATCCACGCCGGTTCACGGCGCAGATCGAGGACGGCTTGGATTTGAATCACGTCGCCCTTCATCCCGTAGTAGATGCCGAAAGGGAATCGCTTCGAAAGCATTCTGTGAAGGCCGAAATGAAACGGATGCATCCCGGCGGTGAGGACCAGCGAATCAATGTCGGATGCGATGGCGGTGGCAAAATAGGCGCCGATACCGGGAGCTTTACACTCGTAAAAATCACGCCCTTCGATGAGGTCAGCTTCGGCTTCGTCGAGGATTTCAATTTTCACGCCTGATGGCCAAGCAGCCTCGCCTTGACTGCATCCCAAGGGCGAAACTCTGCCTTTCCATCCTCGACGCGCTTCTTCCGCTCGGCGAGCACCTCGCCGTGCCACGCGGGTGACGGAAACTCCTCGGCAGAGTGGCACAGGTCGTCCCACAGTTCCTCCATCGTACGGAGCTTTTCGGAGCGTGTCATATCGGGTAGCGACAGTGCAGTGTTCACATATCGAAAGTGGTGGAAATACATCACGGACGCAAGCCGGGAGTTCATGCAACGCTGCCGGGAAAACTGCGACCTGGGCCATTGCCACTTCGATGTCTTCGCATCCGCCATCCCTGCGGTCTTGCCCCTTATCACATTCATCGACTCTCAAATAAATACTCAGGCGACTGCGGCTGCGTTCTACCGGATTCAGGTGGAGTAGTCTGAAGGTCAGCATTCGCGAAGGCCGCGACGAAGTAAGAGACGCTTGCACCGCGTCGGGTTTCTTGGCAAGGAAGGCGTGCAATTTATGAAACACATCGCACTTCTCTCCATCGCCGCCATCTCCGCCTACGCAGAACCCATCAAAGTCCTGCTCGTGGACGGACAGAACAACCACGCTTGGGCGCAGACCTCGCCCATTCTGAAGGCCATTCTGGAGGAAGGCGGGCTGTGCAAGGTGGACGTCTCTACCTCACCAGACAACAAGGCCGCTGCTGATGCATGGGCTGCGTGGCGTCCGAAGTTCTCCGACTATCAAGTCGTGGTGAGCAATTACAACGGCAAGCTCTGGCCCGACGAAGTGCGCGATGCTTTTGAGAAATATGTGAGCGGCGGCGGCGGGTTTGTGCCGGTCCACGCAGCGAACAATTCGTTCCCGGAATGGCTGGCATACAATCAGATGATCGGCCTCGGCGGCTGGGGCGGGCGCAACGAGAAGAGCGGGCCTTACATGCGTCTTCGGGACAATAAGTGGACGATGGACACAACGCCGGGCAGCGGTGGTCACCACGGTGCAAAGCATGAATACGTGATGGTCGCGCAGGCGCCGACGCATCCCATCATGGCGGGCCTTCCTGCGAAATGGCTGCACGCCAGCGATGAGCTCTATGATCGGCTCCGGGGTCCGGCAAAGAATCTGACGGTGCTGGCGAGTGCGAATTCTTCGAAGGACAAAGGCGGCTCCGGCGAGGACGAGCCTTTGCTGATGACCATCGACTACGGAAAGGGCCGCGTTTTTCACACCGCGCTGGGACACGACACGACTTCGGTAAAATGCGTCGGCTTTGCGACCACTCTACGCAGGGGCACGGAATGGGCGGCAACTGGGAAAGTAACTTCCGCGGTGCCTGCCGAATTCCCAACTGAGATTGCGACTAAGTCGCGACCGTAAGCGCGGAAGTCCAGCGGGCGAGTTGAGCGGAGACATTTGCCGGTGACGGAGCGCCGATCGCTTTGCGTGCGGCCATAGCAGTCTCCAGCTGGAAACAGTCGAACAAGTCCGCCTCATACGCGGGTGAAATAGCCTGATAATCTGCAAGCGCGAGCTGCGGGAGATCACAGCCGCGCTGCGTGCAGAGCGCGACGGCTTTGCCCACGAACTCGTGCGCGTGGCGGAACGGCACCGCGCGGTTCACGAGATAGTCGGCGAGGTCGGTTGCGAGCAGCATCGGGTCGGCGACCGCGGAGGCGCAGGCGGAGCGGTTTGCTTTCACGCCGCGCATCATTCCAGTGAAGACTGCGAGAGAGGCCTTCACCGTGTCCACGCTGTCGAACACAGGCTCCTTGTCCTCCTGCATGTCCCGGTTGTAGGTCATCGGCAGGCCCTTCAGCGTGGTCAAAATGGACATGAGATTGCCATAGACGCGCCCCGTTTTTCCACGTGTGAGCTCGGCGACATCCGGGTTCTTTTTCTGCGGCATCAGCGAGCTCCCGGTCGTGTAGGCGTCGCTGATATGGATGAACTTGAACTCGCTCGAAGCCCACAAAATTACGTCTTCGCTGAGACGCGAAAGGTGCATGGCCACGAGCGCCAGCGCGCTGAGCAACTCCACGGCAAAGTCGCGGTCGCTCACGGCGTCCATCGAGTTTTGCGTCACTCCGTCGAAGCCCAGAAGCCCCGCGACATACTCGCGATCAATGAGAATCGTGGAACCCGCAATCGCGCCGCTGCCGAGCGGGAGAACGTTCATCCGCTTGCGGGCATCGGTCACACGGCCGTGGTCGCGATCGAGCATCTCGACATAGGCGAGCAGATGGTGCGCGAAAGAAACCGGCTGCGCCCGCTGGAGATGCGTGTAGCCGGGGATGATGACGTCCTGCTCGCGCTCCGCCAGCTCGACGAGTGCGCGCTGAAGATTCCGCAGACCGGCCGCGATCGCGTCGCATTCATCCCGGAGATAAAGCCGGATATCCGTCGCGACCTGGTCGTTGCGCGAACGCGCGGTGTGGAGCTTCGCGCCGGCGGCTCCGATGCGCCGGGTGAGCTCGGACTCGATGTTCATGTGGATGTCTTCCAGCTCGATCTTGAACTGGAATTTCCCCGACTCGATCTCGGCGCCGATCTCCCGCAGGCCCGCGACGATCTGCTCGCGCTCCTCCGCAGTGAGCAAGCCCGCCTTCACGAGCGCGGCGCTATGGGCGATCGAGCCCTCGATGTCGTGACGCCACAGCCGCCAGTCAAAGCTGATGCTTTCACTGAAGGTCTGTAGCAACTCGGCGGTCTGTTCCTGAAATCTACCTTTCCACATAAGGGTGCCACCGTTACGGCCCATCGCCGAACAAATCACGGCAAAAGTGCGCGCCTACTTTTCAAGCACCGCCGCAAGAACCTTGCGGATGACGCGTTCTTCGTCCGTGCGCTCGGCGGCGGCGGCGGCGTTCAGCGTGATACGATGCCGGAGAACCAGCGGCGCGACACTGCGAAGATCTTCCTCCGTCGCGACCATCCGCCCGGCTAGTACGGCCCGCGCTTTTGCAGCGAGAAGAAGCGCGCGGGCTGCGTTCGGCCCTGCGCCGACCGCCACACATCGCTTCACGGTCGAGGGCGATTCCCTGTGGCTGGGTCGCGTCGCGCAGGCGATGGCGACGGCTTGAGCGATGAGGGCTTCATCGAGCGCGAAATCGCGCACCAGGGCGCGGAGGCTGGCGAGCTGTCCGACAGTAACGAGGCTGTCGAAGACTGCTTCCCCTGCATGGTCGGCGGGGTTTGCAACAAGGCCGAACATAAACTGGTCGCGCGCTTCCCTCGTCAACGCACTGCTCTCTGTCCATCCCGATGACTCCACCGTTGAGAGAACACAAAGTGCCCGGTCCATCGGTCGCGTATGCTGCGCTGTTCGCGATCGACTCTCACTAATGGCATCGAAGATCTCGACCTGAGTCTTCGACGAAGCGTGCTGAATATCCTCGATGATGACGACCTCCGGAAGCCCCGCTCCCGCTTCGAAAA
Source organism: Verrucomicrobiaceae bacterium (assembly GCA_043755735.1). Taxonomy (GTDB): domain Bacteria; phylum Verrucomicrobiota; class Verrucomicrobiia; order Chthoniobacterales; family Chthoniobacteraceae; genus SXWH01. Next base: position 41,161 of record JAYUSJ010000239.1, read on the forward strand.
GATTGTCCAAACGTGTGCCCGGCGTGGCCTTCAGTCTGCGCGACTGGAGGTTTAGCAGGCTGCCCGTTGCCTTCAAAACCGCCGCCTTTGCCGAGTCTGAAAAGCCGGCGAGCAGGCAGTGACCGCCTGCCAGAATCGCCGTGAAAACATCCCGCACTGTCGCCGCATGCGTGCCGAGCAGTCGAGCCGTCTCGCGCTCCATTCTCATCGTTTTTTCCGCCATGGACTTCACCAGCCTTTGAGTCTCGGGTTCGTTTTGAAGTCCCAGCGGCTCGGACGGAATTGCGCGACTTGCAGCGGCTACCGTCTCCGCAGTGCAGCGGTCGCTATACTCGAAGACGAATACGTTATCCCCGACCAGAATCTCGTCGTTGTGGTTCAATGTTTCGAGCTTCACCCTCGCTCCGTTGAGCTCCGTCCCGTTCCGACTTTCGAGGTCACGAATCGTCCACTCACCGCCTTCACAAACAATCTCCGCGTGGCGTCGCGAGGCCGGGCTGTCCGGGCTGAGGATGACATCGCTGGTGGGTTCCCGCCCGATGATCAATGGGCGCGAGTCCAGCGAGTACACCTGACCCTGTTGATGGCCGAGTAGGACGCGGAGTTGTGGCATGTCGTTTTTCTTGGAGATTTCCTCATCCATCCAAAGCATTTTACACGCTCACGCCGGATAAAATGCCGTAAAGCTCGAACCTCTGAATCAAGCCGATCCCGCCGGCAAAAACCCGTTCGGCGGGCTCATAACGTCCGTGCTCCGAATGTCTTCAAACCCGCGCTGTATGAAGCGCTCCAGTCGTCCAGACAGCAAGGGCAAATCCCGTGCGAGAACTCCGCCTCCGTTCGCTGGCGCACGTAGGATTCCACTTCCTGCCACTTGTCGTCATCGTCCCGGATTTTCTTGCAGTACATGCAAATCGGAAGGAGCCCCTGTAGTTGCTTCACCTCGGCTAGGGCCATGATGAGTTCCTGATTTGCCTTGAAGAGCTTTTCTTCCGCCTTTTTCTTTTCCGTGATGTCGCGGAATATTGCGCGGGTCGTTGCAGGCTTGCCATCTACGAAATGACAGTCAGCGCTCCCCGCAAGGATGATCTCCCGTCCGTCTTTTGTGATGAAAACGGCCTCGATATTTCGTGCGGGCGTTCCGCCGATCACACGTTGAAACAATTCCATGCAGTGACTCAAAGAACCGGGGTGAATCAGGTTCGCAAGGTTCAAGGCCTTGGTTTCCTCCTCGCTGTAGCCAAATGCCTCCCGCCATGCGCGATTCACAAACTGCACGGTCCCGTCCGGCGCGACTCCCTGAATCAAGTCGCTCGCGTTTTCAAAAAGCTCGCGGTAGCGCTGCTCACTTTCCCTCAACGCCTGCTCAACGCGGCCTTGCCGCAGGACCGAATCGATCTGGATCGACAGGAGCTTCAGGTAATTCCTCTCCGGGTCCTTAATGATGTAGTCCCTCACGCCCATCTGCATCGCCCGGACCGCAGTCTCCTCGTTGCCGGCGCCCGTGGCGAAGATCACGAGATTGTTCTTGAGGTCGTCGATGAGTTCAAACGACGTACCGTCGAGAAGTTGATAATCCGTGATGACAAGGTCGAAAACGCACGTCTTCAGGAGTTGTCGCGCCTCGGCCACCGAGCCTGCGATCTGGATTTCGTAAGGCAGTTTCTCTTTCTGCACGAGAGCGGCGAATGCAATCTGATCGACGAAGTCATCCTCAATGAAAAGTATGGAAATTCTTTTGGTCATGCGTTCACCGGGTTATTGGGGGGATTCACTCAACATCCAATAATCGCGGATTCTGCGCATCACTTCTACGAACTGCTGATAGTCCACCGGCTTGACCATGTATCCGGCGACATTCTTGCTGAACGAATTGAACCGGTCAGTATCCTCCTTGGACGTCGTGAGAACGACGACCGGGATGGTGCGCAACTCCGGATCCTGCTTCGCATGGTCCAAAAACTCGATGCCGTTCATCCGCGGCATGTTGATATCGAGCAGGATCAAGCCTGGGCGGGGATTTGCGGGATCGCGCAGGAATTCGAGCGCAGCCTCCCCGTCGGTGACGTGGTGCAGCGGGTTTGGCGATTCCAGTTCGCGCAGTGCACGCTTTACGGTCATCGCATCGATGGAGTCGTCTTCGACGAGAAGGATTAATTGGTCGTTTTGCATGATTTTGTCTCCTGTTCATGGATCTTCGGCAAAGTGAAGAAGAATGTCGCACCCTCGCCTGGCGTGGATTCCAGCCACACGCGACCGCCTTCCATTTCGACGATCCTCTTTACGAGGGCCAGCCCCACTCCGGTGCCTTCCACCGAGTCGCGCGGCGCGAGAGTTTGGAAGAGTTGGAATATTCTTTCGAAGTATTTTTCTTCGATGCCGGGCCCATTATCGCTCACCGAGAACCGCCAGAAATCGTCTCCATCCGGGTCGCAACCCACGCAGACTCGGCCCTGCGGCTTGTCCATATACTTGATTGCGTTGCTGAGGAGGTTTTGAAAAATCTGCTGCGCCTTGGTCGGCTCGATCATCACACTCGGCAGAGGCGTCGTTATCTCCACACGGATTGTCGAGGGCGCGGCCAGCAAATCGATCACGTTTGGCACCAGCCGGGCGAGATCCATTTCCACGCGCCCTTCCTTCAATCTTCCGGCACGGGAATACGTCAGGATGCCGTCGATCAACGCATTCATACGCATCACGCGGCCCATCATCAGATCGAGTTGCGCTTTGCCTTCCGGACCGATTTTTTCGCTGTAGTCCGCGGAGAGCCAGCCCGCCAGCGACGCGATGCCGCGAAGCGGCGCTTTCAAGTCGTGCGACACAACATATGCAAAGTCGGTGAGTTCGCGGTTGGCTAGTTCGAGTTGCGTCGCGTGGTGCTTCAAATCAGCATGCAGCGCTTTGATTTCCTCGTCCGCCTGTATTTGCGCAGCCAGCCGGTCTTCAAGCTCCTTCTTCGCCAGCCTCAGTTCCAGTTGCGCAACGACCTGACGCCCGAGTCTCGCGAGTGATTCCCGCTGTTCCAGCGAAAGTGACCTGGCGACATGATCGATGACACACAGGGTGCCGAGACGCAGCCCGGCTGGAGTCGTAAGCGGCGCTCCTGCATAGAAGCGGACCCCGAGCGCGCCGGTGACCAGCGGGTTGTCGGCAAAGCGTGCATCTTCAAAAGCATCCGGGACTTCAAAAAGCTCCGGGCCATGAAGTGCATGCGCACAAAACGCCATGTCGCGCGGTGTCTCGTCTGCATCCAGCCCGACCTTGCTTTTGAACCATTGGCGCTCGGCATCCACCAATGAAATGAGCGCGATTGGGGCGCCGCAAATCCGCGAAGCCAGCCAGGTAAAATCATCAAACTCCGCCTCCGCCGGCGTATCCAGCACATCGTAGCGAGCCAGAGCTTCGAGGCGATCCGCTTCGTTCGCTGGAATGGCAGACGCGGTCATAAACTGTGATGCAAATGCGGCTTATGCCCAGATGCCCGCTTGAACGGCGGATGCGTGTAGTTGGTCATTACCGCGATGAGAAAGCATGGCCCGTACCAAGAAACTGTTGGTTCACCGGGATTGCCGGCATCTGAAAATATCCAACCGTGGACGCTCATCGCTCAAGAACCGTACACAAATGCACATCGATTGGAAATACCAATGAAGGCAATAGCCCGAGCCCCGCCGGACGCTCATCCAAGCAGCGCCCACACGACCTTCCTGTGCAGAAGTGGACGGTCTAACGCCGCCGTCTTCCAGACCAACTACCAGCCTGCGGTGGTTGTTGCTGCTGCTGCGGCTTCCGGTCTTGAGGACCACGCCCTACGGAACTTGGCGGCATCCCGGGGCGATCGGCTGGACGAGGCGACTGCCGCGTGTCCTGACGTGTGTCCTGGCGGTTATCCCGTCGATTATCCTGACGCTGATCGCCGGGGCGGCCTCGGCGCTGCTGCTGCTGCGGCTGGCGCGGGCGGTCGTCCTGAGTCCGCTCTTCGCGGGCCGGGGCGGAGGCCTGATAGTCGAAACCTTCCGCGCGTTTGCGGACGATTCCGCGCCCGATAAACCGCTCCAGCGTCCGCAGCG
>JAYUSJ010000240.1:0-15816 GCA_043755735.1 Verrucomicrobiaceae bacterium
TTCGGCACCGTCAGCTAGAGGCGCGAGAGGCCGCGAAAGGGCTTCCTCGTCCGTGTTTGTTTCCGTGTCTTCCGTGCATTCCGTGGACAAAAATCGGCGCATCCCCGCCGGCCAGCGCATCGAGAGCCAGTTTGCCGCCAGCGTCTCCATATCTTCCGGCATCGCCGCAGTCACCACGGTGCAGCTCTCCGGCCACCAGACGTGTGCGGGATTTGCAAGGATGAGCGCCGTCTCTGCTTCCGGTGAGACAAGTAGTGGGCGCGTCCCACTCCCGCGCAGCCGACCAGCACCAGCAAGTTCCTCAAGCGGATTCAGGTATTTCCGAATCGGCCCGCTCAACGATTTACGCATCCGCGCGTGCCAGCGAGTAAGTGCGCCATCGGTCGCGACAAACCCGAGCGCCTTCCCAGCTTCGTCCAGCCATAGGTAGGGGGAGCGTCCCGCTCCCCGTGACGAAGTTCGGGACCAGGACGGTCCCGCTACGGAAAGGGCACGCCACCACTTCGCAAGTTGCGGCATCGCCGAATCCGTAGAAACCATCACCGTCTGCGCAAAGGGCGAATAACCGGTCGCCAAGAGCCGCGCCTGTTCCCGTGCAAATGCCGAAGGCTCGCCCGAGACACTTCCTTGCAAAAGCGCATCCCCACGAGCCTTCGCCGCGTCCATGATGGACACATACTCCACGCCCAGCCGCGCACACGCGATCCGCAGCGCCGGGACTTCCTTACCCCACATCAGCACCGCGATCCCGCCATCATATTGCTGGCGCAAAGAAAACACCGCAGTCAGTGCCCGAGTCGCATCCTCCGCATCATACACAAAGAGCGCGACGCCCCGTCGTGCCTCACGCAGCCCCCTGCGTGATTCCTCAACCGCGAAGCGCACTCTTTCTGGTGGCACGCTCTTTTGATCTGCGCTTCGCGAAAAGGGTTTCACGCAGGGGGCTGCGTGAGCCACGACAGGCCCGCGCAACGCCCACCCACCCGCCGAATCCCGCACCTCCGGCGTCCCCAGCAGCAGCTCAATCGTCGAAGTCGTCTGCGGAAACCCCGGCAACCCATAATGAGTCCCCGACAACCACCCTCCCGGCTTCAATTTCCCCAGAACCGGGGCAAGCTTCTCGAAGATGAACTCATGCGAAGGCTCATGCCCGAAATGAATGTGATCCACGGACTCCGGCATCGGCGCAGTCCGCATCGGCAACCGCACCCGCACCGCATCCGAATTGGGCACCGGCAGCGGCGTCATATCCACCCTCCCCACAAGAAACACATTCGGACAATCCGCCACACCCTCCACAAACCGATTCCAGCAATATATCCGGTCCGCCTCGTCAAGCACGTCCTCGCTGCGCTGGGTGAGGTTGCGGGTGTCGAGGATATACAGCCGCTGCGCGCGTTTGGCTAGTTTGGTGATTTGCTCAGCGAGCCAGATACCGATGAATATCGACAGGCGCTTTTCAATAATGGAAACTAAGCGGACTTCAAAACGCGATCTTTCAACGACAGGTGGGGTGTTGCTATCTTTAAGTTCGACGTCTTGTTGAATTCCGGCCCAGCTCACAAATGTTTCACCAAGATGCAATGCTGTGAGGGGTAACGTTCCAGACTTGTCTTTTCCGAAGCGTTCTGCAAAAGTAATGTCATCGTGCTTTTCAAAACGCCTGTCAGATACTGGATATATGCACATCCGTGTCGGAGCTTTAATAAGCTGCATATATCCGATATTCACCGAATGGGTTTCGAGACGGCACTCCCAAGGCAATAGACTCGAAAGCGCCTTGAATTCCAACAGCGTCCCCGTAACACGCCTGCCGAGGAGCCCGTACAGCCAGCCTTCATGCATGAAATCCCATAAATTCTCAATGCGGCAACGGAAGTCAATTGGCAGCAATATATCGGCATCAAGAAAAACTACCGCATTCTTTTTTTTGAAGCTTCTGATGTTCGGGTCACGCTTTATGCCGAAATTTAGCCATTTACTTTTATTGAAGGCCGCGTTAAACCCAATGTTAAAAGGGTGTCCGCTGTTAGTTTCAATCCGCATATCACAACTGTTTGCGTGATTCGTGTCGATGGTGTCGGACGAGGTGATGACACGCCACGAGTTGAAATGAATCGAGTTTCGAATACAAGGGCGAAATCGCTCCGCAAACCCAACAACAGCAGTAACCGCCGAAAAATAATGCATCATTTTCGTAAAATCGGCAGCGTCATTCTTCGCTGCTAGAGTTTAATTCAATTTGCGAAAAAAGAACCAATCCATACACATCAATGTCCGCCCAAATCGATGAGATGAGAATATCGGTCAGTTGCCCAAGAGCCGGCCATCCCGAATTTTGCGTCCGATCGGTAACTCGCTTCGTCTGCCAATGGGAGTCTGAAATCCCCATTTTCGGCCGGTTTTCCTCGCTGTTCGGTGTCTAGAAAATACTCCATAAACGAAATTTTCCGATCACTTGAAGTTGGGGCATAAATATGAAGAACCTTGTAATGTTTCGGGTAATTTGTGTAGCGTTGAATTAGCGCTTCTCCAGAAGTGCGAACTTTGTTATACAAAGATTTATCGTCTTTGTATTTTGTCAAATCTTCGGAGAGTGTAATGAAAATCGTGGCCAATTCAGATTCCTCAAAACTAGGGATGGATAGCACTAGGTAGTGACCATCAGGAGATTGGCGGTCGTAGAGAACCTTTCGTTTAAAACTCTCAATAGTTTTGATTCGTTCAAAGGTTGACGGTAAAAGCCGACGGGTTTCATCATCGCGCATCAAATACTGGTTTAACTGTTCTTCATTCTGTTCAGGGGCACTATTGCCATGACTGTTTTGACCTCCCTTGATTGAACCACGTTGTTCCTCTAAAGATGACGGGGGGGGCAGTGCCGTGGGAGCCCAGAAGAAAATGTAGATACAGCACAGAGAAAACCCTGCAATAAAAATCGCCGCCAGAAGCTTCCTATAGTGTCGTTCCACGGATTGCACGGGACCGCACTAGACCAACGTAGAACAACAGCCCATCTCTACTGTCCACGACGCATTTCCCTTAAATTTAATATAATACCTCCCATCTCGAAAAATGATCTCCGGAGAGTTCGGATTTGGGATCATCTGCCCAGGATGATCCGGGCGTGGAATGGCAAGTGGGGTAATTTTTGGTGGCGTATGGAATACCCATTTTGCAGGGTACTGACATCGCACAGTGGGACCCTCTGTGATGACCCAGTTACCCTCTGCGTCTGGGGCTCGCTTGACTAGTTGGCCACTAAGATAATCAAACGGGATCTGAGCATCCGTCAGATCGTCGTTCGGACCAGCCAATGGCATCAATACTTCGATCGGTCCCAGACCGTCCCATGTTATCTCGTAACTTGAAACGTGGGGAGGCCCCTCTCCCAATGCATGCGCATTTGAAGCCGTGCCAAGCATGCACGCCCCACCAAACACCGTCGCCGCTGACGCTACCGCGCCGCGTTTGACGAAGCTTCGTCTGGTGATGGATTGATTGAGGAGTGTTTCATCGGCATTGGATTGGTTATTGCGCGTTTTCATGGGAATAATTGAGTTTGTTCCTTCGAACGCGCGTATTCATTAGAGAGAGAGAGAGAGACGCAAGCGCTATTTTGAAGAAAGATTCTCCTCCTGTACAAGTCATCTCCCAGCGAGGCGCGGAAAGAAAGTAGCCAGCGAGTCCCTTCGCGGCATCACGCAACCGGCGAAGCCGCACAAATAAAGGAATGGCGCTTCGCGAAAGCTTTTGAAACGCGAAGGGACTCGCGAGCTACTTTCGCTTCGCGCGAATTTTCGTGGCCAGTTGCCAATTTCTAAAAATGATGTAAACGTTTGGAGTCGCCCAAGGCGTCAATTCCGGTGCCCGGCGGCAAAATCTAAACTGATACACAATATGAAACGTAAAATTAGTCCGGTTCCGTTGCTTATCGCAGCGGATTTTACCGCGGCAAAAGCCGCACTCGAAGTACTCAAAACTAAAACAAGCTGGCGGCTGGCGCTCACGGGCGCAGATAAACGCAAGCTCTTCAAGCTGGGGCCCAACAGCCTCACTTTCGTCAACGACGCGCAGGACGCAGGCGAGGCGCACCCCAATTCGCTGCGGAAAAAGTTCAACATGAGCGATATGATCTCGCGGCAGGCGCTCAAGCAACAACTCAGCGAACTGCTGGCAGAACTCACTCCGCTGACTCAGGCGCTCGCGGATACGGAGTCGCTGGTGGGCGCTGACTTGATGCAGGACGGCCTGGATATTTACGAGGACTTGCAAAAGGATGTCGAAGACGAGCCAGGGCTGGTGCCGGTCGTGAAAGCGCTCGGCAAACGCTTTGAAAAGACAAAGACTGACAACCAAACACCGCCACCATCACCGCCTGCGTAGTTTTTGCATACCGGTGAGTGTCTGATACTCAACCGTGAGTATCGAATGAGTGAACCGAGAGCCCCGGAAATTCAGCGATGAATCTCCGGCGCTCACCTTTGTGAAACGGGTGGTCGCGGATGAGTATCCGCGACTCATCGGTGAGTATGCCGGAGCGCGACAGCAAGGCACGTTGGGACAGTGGTGCGTATGGAATACGCGGCGGTGAGTTTCGCAAGCTCGCGAGTGGATTGCAGAGTATTATTACAAGTGGAATGATGGAGGTGCGCATCGTCATTCGTCATTCACCCCGCCTACATCAGATTCGCCGCGACCTCCGCCATCTCGCTGCGCTCGCCTTTGAAGAGATTGATGTGGGCCATCCAGGGCTGTCCTTGCAGTCGGTTGCGCGCATAAACGAGACCGTTGGTGTGGGCATCGACGTATGGGTTGTCGATTTGACCGAGGTCGCCGATGAGGATCATCTTCGCGCCTTTTCCCATGCGGGTGATGAGCGTTTTTGCCTCGTGCGGGGTGAGCTGCTGCGCTTCGTCCACGATGAAGATCGCATTGGGGATGCTGCGTCCACGGATGTGCGTGATCGCTTCGATTTCGATCTGGCCCGATGCCATGAACGGCTCCCACGGACGCCCGACGGGCTTCGCCGGACCATTCTGCGACGAGTGATGCTGGTGCTGCTGCGGCTCATCCACCTTGCGCTGGCTCTGCTTCTTTTTCTCAAATTGCTCCGGCTTGCGCGGGCGGGTGAGCAACAACTCCAGCGCATCGAACGCAGGCTGCACCCAAGGCTGCATCTTCTCCGCGACGCCGCCGGGGAGGAATCCGATATCCTTGCCAGTCGGCATGATGACGCGGGTGATGAGCATCTTTTCGTAGTCGCCGACCTGCACTTGCTCCAGCGCTGCACCGACGGACAATAGCGTCTTCCCGGTGCCGGCTTTTCCATAGACGGTGATGAGCGTAATTTTCGGATCGTAGAGCGCATCGAGGAAGAAGCGCTGCCCGAGATTGAGCGCGGTGAGCCAGCGTCCGTTGCGGATGGTGATGCGGTCGCGGCGGAGCTTGTGCAGTTCTCCGCCAGCCGTGTGGCGGGCCGGAATTGCGTGCGTGGTCTCCTCTTCATTGCGGACGAGGACGTAGTGATTCGCGAGGAAATTGGCGGCGGGCTCAACGACGAGCGATTCCTGGCTGGCAAAGCCCTGCACCGTGTAGCCGGGCACATCGAGCGTCTCGTATTCCTCGTCCTTCGTCCGCATCGTCTTGCGGATATCGATGTCATCGACGCGGTCCGTGCGGTAATCCTCCGCCTCCAGCCCGAGCGAGCGGGCCTTGAGCATCACATTGAGATCTTTCGTGACGAGGATAACGGTCCCTTTCTCCGAATCCGCGACGGCGCAGGCCGCGGCGATGATGCGGTTGTCCGGCACCGTCATGTCGGGGAAAAGCTGGCGCTGAAGCTTGAACTTCGGCGAGTCGCTGACGGTCTGCCATTCCTTGCCGTCGAATCGCGCGGTTGGACTCAAGCAGACACGGATGGTGCCGCCGTTCTCCAGCTTCACGCCCTGCTTCATATCCTCGGAAGTGCGGAACTTGTCGCTGAGTCGGCGATGCACTTCGCGGGCATTGGCGCCGCGGGTGGAGCTTTCGCTTTTGAAGCGGTCCAGTTCCTCAAACACTTCGACCGGGAGCCAAACGACGTTATCCTGAAATTGGAACGGCGAGGCCGGATCGTGAATCAACACATTCGTGTCGAGGATGTAGTTTTTGGAGGTGTGAGCGGTCGCGGCGGCGGTCTTTGGTGGCATTAAGTTTCGTTGAGAACGTGGCCCGTACGGCGGTTGGACGCAAGGAACAAGGTGCGAATTTCTCGCATCTTACCGGTTGTCCTTCTGCAGGCGCTTGAGGCGGCCGGCGATTCCGGCTTTCTGCGCGGCATTCATACGATCGATAAAAAGGATGCCGTTCAAATGATCCACTTCGTGCTGGAGCGCGCGGGCGAGCAGGCCGCTGGCTTCAAATTCGATGGGAGTGCCGTTCAGGCGGTTGGCCTTCACTTTCACACGCTTGGAGCGCGAAATCTCACCGGTCACCTCGGGAAAACTGAGGCAACCTTCGATTCCGTCCTCTTTATCCGGCCCGAGTTCGAGCACGGGATTTAGCAGAATCAGCGGCATCTGCTCCTCGACTTTCACAGCCTTCCCGTCCACTTCCATCGTGCTTGGGCGGTCTTCCACGCCGGTCACGTCGATGACTGCGAGCTGGATCGGCATCCCGATCTGCTGCGCCGCAAGACCGACACCGTTGGCCGCCTCCATGGTCTCCAGCATGTCGGCGACGAGCTTCTCGGTGGAGGCGTCAGGCTTGTCAATTTTCACACCTTTTGCCCGAAGGACTGAATTGCCGTATTTAACGATATCGAGGACCATACTTTGAAAAAAATTCGGGCCGGAGTCTTCCCGCTTAAACGCCCGCGGCAAGCGGGAAATCATCGCACTCGTGATTTATTGCGCCTTTTTCGCCAGTTCCGGGTCCATCGCCACGGCCTCGGCAAATGAAGAATACTTCGGCTTCCACCCGATCGTCCGGAGTTTTGCGTTGGAAACGCGCTTGTTGGTGACGCCCCGCTTGCGGTTCTCATTCACCGGGCCAAACGGCGGGCGCTCCCTCCCGAAACGCGCTGCGAGCCATTCGTAAATCTCGATTTGCGGCACGGGACAGTCGTCCGAGACGTTAAAGATGCTTTTTCCCGAGCTACTCACGAGCAGCGCAAGCGCACTGGCGGCATCGTCGCGATGAATCTGGTTCACCCAGCGGCGTCCATCGCCTTCGATAGTCGCTTCGCCGGAAAAGAACTTCCGGAGCAAAACGGAGCGTCCCGGCCCGTAGATGCCCGCGAGCCGCCCGACCGCGCCGCCGTGCGTGAGAGTAAAATCCTCCGCCTCCCTCAATATCCTCCCTGTGTCCCGCGACGGAGCGGCGGCACTTTCCTCGGTCACCCAATCTCCGTCCGTCTGCGCATAGACGCTCGTGCTCCCGCAAAAGACAAAGCGCGCCGGGGCGAGCACCTCGACGAGATTCACCGCGCCATTGAAATAAATCTCGCGATACTTGGAAGCGTCTCCTTTTCCCGAGCTTGCACAGTGCAGGACGGCGGCAGGCTCGCGGCTCATCGCATCGGCGAAGCGCTCCACCGACGCCCGATCGGAAATGTCACACGCCATCACCCGGAACGGCTCGCCGGAAAGCGCCGCCGCCGACTCCTCCGTGTGCGTCAGCCCGACGACCTCCCACTTCGCCCCGTGCAACACCCGCGCAGTCGCGAGCCCCAGATACCCACACCCCGCAATGATTACTCGCATAGAAAAAACGACCTCCACGTATTTCGCATATCCCGCGACGATCTATCAGCCAGCTACCGAAACTCAACCCGCTTGCTCAGCATTTTGTCCCCATCAAACTCGAACCATCCATCGAACGACGCGCCCGCCAGGACTTGCGGCAGCCAATGCTGGTCGTCCTCCCACATCTCGCCATAAGGCACTCCATCAATGGGAAACCAAAGCGGGATCGCCTCCGCAGTCTCCACAGGCTCGCCGGTAAAACCGCGCGCGATGAACACGGTGCAGTGCAGGCTGAGTCCATCGACGAATTGGAAATACAACACGCCCCGATCCTCCAGATTCAGCGGTGTGATGCCCAGTTCCTCCTGCACTTCGCGGACTGCGGAATCATGCGCGCTCTCGCCCGGATCGAGCTTGCCGCCGGGGCCATTGATTTTTCCCGCGCCGAGTCCCCGCTTTTTGCGGATAAGCAGCACGCGACCTGCGTCCACAATGAAGCAAAGATTCGCAATGATGCGCGGAGTCCAGTTGGTCCAGTCCATGAGGGAAACTTATGCGCCTTTGTAGGCCGCGTCGTCCAGCCCCGCGAGTTCGCCTGTGCTGTCAGCGAAGCGCTCGACCGGCGTCCCCACGCGGCGAAGCATCGATTGCCAGAGGTTCGCCAGCGGTGTCTTCGGTGCGTAGGCGATGTGCCGGCCGGTCGCGATCGTTCCGCCTCCGCGGCCTGCGAGGATGATGGGGAGATTTTTCGGATTGTGCTGGTTGCCGTCGCGCATTCCCGCGCCGAGCGTGATCATGCAGTTGTCCAGCAAAGTCCCCTCGCCTTCCCGGATGCCGCGCAGCTTTTCGAGCAGATAAGCGTACTGCTCCACGTGCCATTGATTGATGCGCTGATACATCGCGAGTTTGTCCGCCTTGTTTTCGTGGTGCGAAGTCTCGTGGTGCCCCCCAAATCCCGCGCCGAGAAACCCGAAGCTGCGGCCGCTCACCGCGTTGCCAAACATGAACGTCGAGATGCGCGTCGTGTCCGTCCAAAACGCCAGCGCCATCAAATCGAGCATCAGCCTCGCGTGTTCCGTGTGATTGCCGGCGCGCTCACTCACCTGCGCCGGATCGTTGTAAGCATCAATGCGACGGCGCATCGTTTCGATCGCAGCGCGCGCTGCGGAATCATCGAGCACCGTCTCGCGCTGCCGTTTTGCGTCCCATTCGATTCGGCGCTCCACGGCCCGCACGCTGTCGAGATACTCCTCGAGCTTCGCGCGGTCCGCCGAGCCCAGCTTTTGTTGAAGACGTTTGGCATCCGCCGAGACGAGGTCCAACACGCTCTTATCGCGACTTGCCGCGAGCTCCGCGCCCTCCCGTGATGCCGCTACTTTCGGGCGAAACATCCGGTCAAACGCCTGCTTGGGATTGATCTCCTTCGCCAGCGGAATCGTCGGCTGACTCCACGCGATATGCGCTCCATAAAGCTGCGTATAGCCAACATTCGTATCCACCCCCGTCGCCGGCGGCTCCAGCCCCAGTTCCATCGATGGAAGCGCCGTGAGAATGCCGATTCTCCCAGCCGCGACCTGGTCCATCGAGACGCCATTGCTGTTGAGCAAGTCGCCCGTCGTGCGAGTGATCGTGCTGCTCGTGAGATAACCGCTCGTCTTCACATAATGCCCGTCGCCCGTATTGCTCGCCGAATTCCAAAGCTCGCTGAGCACGACAATCTGGTCCTTCACTCCCGCCAGCGGTGCAAGCGTCGGCGAGAGCTCAAATTCCCGCCCCGTGCCCGTCGGTGTCCACATCTCGGGATGCACCCCGTTCGCCATATACAGGTGCGCCATCCGCACCGGGAAACCCCTGATGGCAGCCATCGATTCCAGCATCGGGAGCGCTACAACCGCCCCGATGCCCCTGAGAAATGCCCTGCGAGTGATGTCGGATTTCATAGAATGTCCTTTGAACGCAACCTACGCAGACGCGCCAAAATAGACAGGACAATTCGCAACCAGCGAAGCACGAATCACTCAAAAAGCAGAACGCCGCTCCCGGTGACAGGAGCGGCGTTCGCAAATTGGTCTGAGTGAGGTCGGGCTTACTTGTTCTTCTTCTTGTTCCCACCGACGAACTCTTCCTTCGTCAGCTTGCCATCGCTGTCCTTATCCTTCTTTTTGAAGATTTCCTCTGCTTTCGCGGGATCCTTCTTGCCCATTGGGCCGGCTTTGAACTCGTCGAGCGAGATCGAACCATCATTGTTCGAGTCGAGCTTTTTCATCGCCGCTTCTGGATTGGCTGCGCCTTTCTTACCTTCGCCTTTTTTACCGCCTTCTGCGGGAGCGGCTGGTTTGGCTTCGGCTGGTTTGGCTTCATCAGCGGCGGTTGCCATGAAGGCGCTTGCGGTGATGGCTACGATGCTTGTCAGGATTTTTTTCATGTATGTGTTAGTTTGTTTGTTTGTTGCCGGCTTTCGACCGGGAGCCGAACTCTTGCGAGAACGACTGCTGTGAACGAATAGCTGTGCAACGGAATATCGAGACGGGTTTTTTTCGAAAAAAATTCAATCCATCTTCCAATCACCCGTGTAACCAGACACTTTCCTCAGTCGTCCATCCAATGATGAAATTCGTTTTTACTGTCAGTGCCGTGCTTTCCATCTCGCTCCAAGGGGCGGAATCCCCCTCATCGCTCGCATTCAAGATTCTCGACCGTGATCGCGACGGAAGGATCCTTCCCTCCGAGGTGGAACGTTCGCCTTGGGTGGAGCGCCTGGACGCCGACCGGAACGGCAGCGTCTCGCCGGCCGAACTCGCGCTTGGCTGGGATGAGCACCCCGCCCTCCGGATCGCGCTGGCAAAGCGTTTCCCAAAAATCCTCGGCTATCCCGAGCCGGAGACCGCCCCGGCGAAGTCCGCAGATGCTTCGCCGCGGCAGGGTGTTGCAATGCTCCGTGCGGCTGAGCAAGGAGTCGGCTCGCGCATCCGCGATTTCGCACTGACTTCGCTCGATGGACGCGAGGTCCACATTTCACAAGTCGGGGGAAAAAAGGCGCTCGTCATCGCGTGCGTCAGCACCTCGTGCCCGATCGGCAAGCGCTACCTCCCGACACTCGCCGCGCTCGAGAAAGAATACGCGTCGAAAGGTGTGGCCTTTCTTTTTCTTGCGACCACCAAGACGGATACCGACGCCGAGCTTCTTGCCGCAGGCCTAACGGGCCCGATCGTCCGTGACACTGCCGACAGCACGGCGATGCGTGCGCTGGGCGTTCTTTCCAAGACCGATTGTTTCGTTCTCGATGCCCGGCAAACCCTGCAATATCGCGGTGCCGTGGACGACCAGTATGGGCTCGGCTATTCACTCGCCGCCCCCCGAACGAAGCTCCTCGCGGCCGCTCTTGAGGCCACGCTCGCAGGCCGCGCACCGGAAATCGCCGCAACGGAAGCCCCCGGTTGCGTCATCGAACTCGCAGATGCCAAGCCGCCGGAATCGAGCGACGTCACGTATCACAACACGATTTCGCGTGTGCTCGCCGCGAACTGCACCGAATGCCACCACACGGGGGGCGTCGCGCCATTTTCGCTGGAAACGATGGAAGATGTCGCAGAGCACGCGGGGATGATTCGCAAGATGGTGGATCAGCGACTCATGCCGCCGTGGTTCGCGGCACCGCCGGCTCCCGGAAAACACACCCCGTGGGCGAACGATCGTTCCCTCTCCGAAACGGACCGCGCGAATTTGCTCGGCTGGCTCGCCGCCGGGCGTCCCGCCGGAGACCCGAAGGACGCACCGCTTCCACGCCTCCGCGACCAGGGCGAGTGGGCCATCGGCAAGCCCGACGCCATTTTCCAAATCCCCGAGCCGATCCCGGTCGCGGCCACCGGCACGATGCCGTATCAGACCGCCCGTATCCCCACTCGCTATACCGAGACCAAATGGGTCAGCGCCGTGGAAGTCATGCCCACGGCCCGCGATGTGGTGCATCACGTCCTCGTTTTTGCCGATGGTCCCGGTGCATTGCTGAGCAAAGTTCTCAACCGCAACGGCGACGAGACCGGCGGCTTTTTCGCCATCTATGTGCCGGGGAATAACACGCTCATCTATCCGCCGGGCTACGCCAAAGCCCTCCCCGCAGGCTCCACGCTGCGTTTCCAAATCCACTACACACCCAATGGCCGCGAAGTCCGGGAACAAGTCCGCATCGGTCTCCGCTTCGCACCGGGAAAGCCGGATTACGTGGTGGAAAATGCGGGGATCAGCACACACCGTTTCGCCATCCCGCCCGGCGACGGAAACTACCGGGTGGACGCCACTCTTCCCGTCCCCCGCGACGCCCGTATCCTCGGCTACCTGCCGCACATGCATCTGCGCGGAAAAGCATGGCGCTACAGCGTGCGTACGCCGGACGGGAATACTGAAACACTTCTCGATATCCCGCGGTACGACTTCAACTGGCAGCTTCTCTATCGCTACGCCGAGCCGCGCCTGCTCCCCGCTGGCAGCGTCATTCACGCCAGCGGATGGTTCGACAACAGTGCGGCGAATCCCGCGAATCCCGACCCGACAAAGACCGTCCGATGGGGACCTCAAACGACCGACGAAATGATGCTCGGCTACGTCGAGTATTTCCTCCCGAAATAGCGTGGCAAACCCACGCCCCCGCACTTACTTCCGGACGGCACGGACGACAATCGAATCCGGCTCGGTGCCGCCTTCATCGCGGAGAGCGATTGGCTCGCCTGCAGGCGCGAACTTTTTCGCAAACTTTGCCCGATCCTTTCCCCGAACCAAATAGAGCGCGGGCTCGCGCGGAGCGGAGGATGCACTCGGGACATATTGGAACGACTTCGAGTCCAGATAGAACAACACCGCGAGAAGCGGCGCGTAGTCATCGAGCTCGTATGCAAGAATCTGCTGACCATTCCGGCGCTCGTCGATTTGCTCCGCAAACGGACGGATATCCTCATGCTGCCGCATCACCGGAACGGCGATGGTCGCCATGACGATCATCCCCAAGGCCGCCACAATTCCAGTCCAGACTGTGAGATGGAGTGTCTCATGAAGCCGTCGGCGAAGTTGCATGAGGCACAACGAAGCGCCCACCACAACAAAGAGAGCCAGGCCCGACAGCCACATGGGGGCGACGCCGGGAGCACGCTCATTCGATGCCACGGAAAACGGCCCGACCAGCGCCGCGAGGAACATCAAAAAAGTGAGCGCAAAAAGCGCATATCGCCACCAATGCCGGAAGCGGCGCGGGCAGTTCCAGAGCACCGGAGCGAGAATGAGGCTGAAAGGCGCGACCAACGGCTGAACGTATCTCGGCAGAACGCCGGGGATGAGCAGAAGTCCAAAGAAGCAGACCACGACGGCATTGCGGGCGCCAATGAGGACGGAGCAGCCCCGCGGATACATGGTGTCGTTCATCCCTCGCATCCACAGCAATGGAGCGAAGAGCACCCATGGAAGATGATTGGCCAGACCATTCGGGATATTGAGCAGGTACTTTTTGACATCCATTTCCGCACCCGTGACACGCTCGACAAATTGCCGGTTCCACACCCGTCCGGCATCCGCCGCCGCAACCTCCTGAAAGTATGGGACCGCCCATGCTGCGATAATCGAAGCAAATAGAAGAAGACCAGCCCCGTGCGCGGGGCTCCAAAGGGCGGAAAGCTTTCGGTCGCGAAGCAGAACACCGACAACCACTGCATAGAAAAAGAGCAGATGCAGCGGGGCTTTTGCGAGCAGCGCGAGAGCATTGAAGATCATCGGCAGCAGCCACAATCGCCACGACGACGCACCCCGTGCCCAACCGCTCAGCCAGAGCACAACCGCGATCCCGCTCAATCCAACATAGACGGCCTCCAACTCGGCGAGCCGGCATTTTTCGATCGTGGCGATCTGCGTCATCATGACGATGGCCGCTACGAGCGATTCCTCGGTGATGAGCCACCCCTGCGTCGCCACGATCATCACCACCGCGAGCGCAAGAACGCTGAGCACGCTGGGAAGACGCGCGGCCCAGGTGTTGTGGCCAAAAATCTTCATCGACCCGGCCATGCACCATTGCACGAGCGGTGGTTTGCGAAGAAAGGGTTTGCCGCCGACGTAAGGGACAATCCAGCTTGCGTCCTGTTCCTCCAGCATCGTCACCGCAGGCATGATCCTTCTTCCTTCTTCACCTTTGAGTTCAGTTGAGCCCAATCCCGGGAGGAAGATTCCTGCCCAGAGGGCAAATACAATTAGTAGCGCGGTCACGCGGGTCATCGCGGGTGTTTTCGCTACTCGCGGCGTCTTGGGGAAGTTCTTTCCGCTGCTCATTTTCACCGCCACCGTTTCCGCAGAGCCGCTGCCAAAGCCGGTATGCGAGCATGTTCTGCTTGTGGTGTGGGACGGGATGCGACCCGACTTCATCCGCGAAGATCTCACGCCCAATGCATGGTCACTGGTAAA
Source organism: Verrucomicrobiaceae bacterium (assembly GCA_043755735.1). Taxonomy (GTDB): domain Bacteria; phylum Verrucomicrobiota; class Verrucomicrobiia; order Chthoniobacterales; family Chthoniobacteraceae; genus SXWH01. Next base: position 14,169 of record JAYUSJ010000240.1, read on the forward strand.
ACGTGGAACTTTCTTCGCGAGGAATCATTCCTCTTACATCACCACGACCGAGGTCAACGGCACCACCATCGCCACCGGAATGAAGCCGCATCATCACGGAATCTTCGCCAACAGCGAGTATCGCCCGGATGTGAACATCACCTTCCCGATCGCCACGCAGGATGCGTTGAGCATTCGCGTCGGCGATGCATTGCGCGGAGGGAAATGGCTGCTCGCCCCGACCATCGCGGAAACCGTGCGAAAAGCCGGCGGCAGCACAGCGATCGCCGGCACCAAGGAAGTGGCGCTGCTGCACGATCGAACCTTTGACCGGACGGGCGCGGCACCGCATATCTTTCAAGGTAAAACCCGACCGCTTGCGCATCTGAAATCGCTGACGGTAGCAATCGGTCCGTGGCCGAAAGCTCCCGCGGACAATGCGGCGTACTCCGCCGGACAGGAAATGCCCGACGGATGGCAGCCATCGTCGAACACCGCGCAGAATCGATGGACCACCCGCGCGCTGGTGGAGCACGAATGGAAGGACGCGATTCCGCGCTTCAGCACACTCTGGCTCAGCGACCCGGACTACTCACAGCATTTCACCGAGCCGGGATCGCCGACGGCACTCGCCGCGATTCAGGACAGCGACCGCCATCTCGGACTGGCACTCGCGGAGCTTGAGAAGCGGGGCGTGTTGGAAAAGACGAATGTTTTCCTCGTGAGCGACCACGCATTTTCGACGCTCGATAGACCGGTCGCTCTCGGCAAGCGACTTGCCTCGTGGGCCAGCAGCACCGCGACGAAGCGATTCACGGTTGTATCCCGCTTTCGCGGCACGCCGCGGCCGGAGGAGGTTCTGCTCATCACGACTGGCGGAAGTTCGTTTTTCTATGTGCAGCGCAAGGACCCGATCATCATCGCCGAAATTGTGGATTGGCTCCAGCGCAGCGATTTCGCGGGGCCGGTGTTCACGAAAGATGGCGCGTCTGGGACGTTCAAATTCTCGGATGTGCTCATCGACACGCCCGATGCGCCGGACGTCGTCGTGAGCGCGAGTTGGTCGGGAAAGACCAACGCATACAATGTCCCCGGACTTCTCGCAGGAGACGGGAGGCTGCCGGGCGGCACTCATGGTTCGCTGAGCGAATGGTGCATTCGCAACACGCTCATCGCCGCCGGACCCGACATCCGCCGCGGATTTCGTGATGAGCTACCCAGCGGAAACGTGGATGTGGCGCCCACCATTTTGCACCTCCTCGGCATCACGCCGACCGTCGCGATGGATGGACGCATCCTTGCCGAAGCACTCGACGAAAAACACAAGCCGCCCGTTCCCGAAACCAAACGAATCGAAACAACCCGCGAACTCGGCGACGGCAAGACGTGGAAGCAATACCTGCAATTCACCACGCTCGGCGACGCCGTGTATCTCGACCAGGGAAACTCCAACGCGGCGCAGTAGCGACTCGTGCTCTGTCAGTCGTCGTGTGATGGAAAGCCAGCGTGTTTGTCGGCTGTGATTTGTGACTGGTGATTTGTGATTAGTCGCAAGCGGGAACCACGCCGACAGGTGCGGGTTCAGGACATAGGTAACACAAGTGGTTCAGGACATGGGTAACACATTGGTCCCGAAAAACCTTCCGAAATGGGAGGATGAAGGGATGCC
>JAYUSJ010000241.1:0-15804 GCA_043755735.1 Verrucomicrobiaceae bacterium
AGGCCCGGACCAGCTCATGGCCCTGTGGCAGGCCATCACCACCATCACCGTCCTCGACCCCACCGGCGGCTCGGGCGCGTTCATCTTTGCCGCGCTCAACATCCTCGAACCCCTCTACGAAGCCTGTCTCGACCGCATGGAAGCTTTCCTCGCCGAATGGGGCGAGCACGGCAAAAAGGCCCACCCCAACTACCATAAGAAATTCACCGAAGTCCTCGCCCGCGTGGACGCGCACCCGAACCGGCGCTACTTCGTCCTGAAATCCATCATTCTCAATAACCTCTACGCCGTGGACATCATGGAAGAGGCGGTGGAAATCTGCAAACTGCGCCTCTTTCTCAAGCTCGCCGCCCAGGTCGAGCCCGACGCCGCCCGCGACAACCTCGGCATTGAGCCGCTGCCGGACATTGATTTCAACATCCGCGCCGGTAACACCCTCGTCGGCTACGCCACTTACGACGAAGTCAAACGCGCCATCACCAGCGGATTGGACTTCGACAACGCGATGGAAAAAATCGCCGTCAAAGCCGCCGACCTCCAGCAGACCTTCGACAAATTCCGCCAACTCCAGACCGAAGGCGACGGCTCCGTGCCCGCCGCCCACAAGCTGGAACTGCAAAAGCGGCTCAAAGCGCTGGAAGACGAACTCAACCGCCACCTCGCCGGGGAATGCGGAGTGAAGACGAGTGACAAAGTCGCCTACGCGAAGTGGGTGAAATCCCACCAGCCGTTCCATTGGTTCATCGAGTTCTACGGCATCCTCAACGGCGGCGGGTTTGATGTTATTTTAGGCAACCCGCCGTATGCTGAAATCCCAAAAGACTTGGGCCGCTCCCTCCTTCGCAAAACGTTCAAGACTGCGTTAGAAAGATGGAGTCGCGACGAAGACCTCTACACGTTGGTTGTCGAGCGCAGCTTGAGCTTGCTGAAGGTCCACGTCGGGAAGTTCGGAATGATTCTGCCGCTATCGCTGGCGTTCTCGACCAAGAAACCTTTCGTGGTACTTCGCAATGTTTTGGCAGGTGAAAGCGGTTTGTGGCTCTGGTCTCACTTTGACCGAATCCCCAGCGCGCTATTCGGAAATGATGTTCGGACACGATGCACCGTCGCTTTGCTCTCTCGCACACAGCATGTGAGGAAGTTCGAAGCCGCAACCACTGCTCTCTTGCGGTGGAACGCAGAATACCGGGACTGTCTGTTCAAAACGTTGCGCTACGCGCGGCTGGACTTCGACATCGAGGCAGGCATTCCAAAAGTAGCGAGTCAGGTTCAGGCAGATGTCCTCAAAGCTCTGCTGGAGGCAAAGTCTCCCTTGGCGAGGGATTTGATGCGGTCAGTTCCGTTCAATGAATTGGCGAATGCCGCTCCAAAGTTTCCGCAGCCGTGTGTGTATGTCGGTGGCACGGCCTACAACTGGTTTCCAGCCTGGCGCGATATTCCCGAAACGACAAACATGGATGGCGAACCGTCGCTTCCTGCGCGCACGGCTGGCTTCCGATTTTCCAATGAAGATGAAGCGAACATCGTTTTTGCGCTTCTTTGCAGTTCAATGGGGTATTGGTGGTGGGCCGTTGCTTCCGACGCGTTCAATCTCAAGAAGTGGCTAATGGAGAGGTTTCCTCTCTCGGTTTCGATGATTCCTTCCGACGCACGCAAACCGTTGGCAAAGCTCGGAGAGAATCTGCGACGGGCACTCAAAAAGAACTACGTTTACAAGGACAACAAGGGCCGCATCGGCAATTTCTTCCTGCCAGCATGTGAGGATGAGGTAGTGGCTATCGACACGTTCCTTGGAACGTCAGTGCCGTCTCTGTCGGTCGCATTTTTCGAGGACGTGAGGAACTTCAACGCAACTTTCTCTCGCGCCAAACTAGAAGATGCCGAAGATGGAGAAACGGAGGGCGAGGAATGAACATGCGCGAACGGCTGGCGGGTCACTACGGGTTCACGGCGGAGGAGTTAGATTTCATCCTGAACTACGACATCAAATACCGCCTCGGCCGCAGCACGGGAGATGAGGAGGCAGAGGAATGAGCGGTGCCGCCCACCTTGAACCCTTGACAGCCTGTTTCTAGGTGTTTATAGCCGCTTCTAGCAATAAAACTTTAGAAGTCGGTATATCTTACTAGAAATCCAAAAACGTATGGACGCCATCAAAAATCCTTTCTCTCCCGGCGCAGGCTCGCCGCCGCCCGAACTGGTCGGTCGCGCCGGTATCCTTGAACTGGCACGCATTCTCCTTGGTCGCGTCCAAGCCAAGCGCCCGGAGAAGAGCATCCTGCTCACCGGCCTCCGCGGCGTCGGCAAGACGGTGTTGCTCAATGAAATTGAGCGCCTCGCCGTCAAGACCGGTTATCGCACCGTGATCGTCGAAGCGCATGAGGACAAATCTCTGGCGGCACTGCTCGTCCCGCCGTTGCGCAAGCTGCTCTTCGAGTTGGATCGCATGGCGGGCCTGGGGGACAAGGCCAAGCGCGGGTTGGCCGTGCTCAAAGGTTTCATGGGCAGCGTCAAGGTGTCGTTGGGCGACCTCGAAGTCGGCTTGGATATTGATCCGGAAAAAGGCGCGGCAGACAGTGGCGACTTGGAGAGTGATTTGGCCAATTTGTTTGTCGCCGTCGCTGAAGCCGCAGAGGAACGGAAGATTCCCATCGCGCTGCTGATTGATGAGCTTCAGTATTTCAACCAGAAGGAACTCAGCGCGCTCATCATGGCCATGCACAAAATGCAGCAGCGCCAATTGCCCATGGTGCTGCTCGGCGCGGGCCTGCCGATTCTACCGCGTCTGGCTGGGGAATCAAAATCCTACGCCGAACGGCTGTTCAGCTTTCCCGATATTGGCGCGCTATCGGAGCCGGATGCGAACACTGCTTTGCAAGACCCGACGCAGGCAGTTGGTGTGGAATTTGAAGCCGACGCGCTCAAGGAGATTTTCCGTCTGACCCAGGGCTATCCGTATTTCATTCAGGAATGGGGTTATCAGTCTTGGAATCGCGCCGAAGTCTCGCCCATTACCTTGCAAGTAGTGCAGGCGGCCACCGCGACGGTGATTCAGCGCTTGGACGAAAACTTTTTTCGCGTCCGCTTCGACCGACTCACGCCAGGCGAGAAAAAATTCCTGCGGGCTATGGCAGCTCTTGATCCAAAGGCTCGCCACAGCGGCGACATTGCCGAGGCGCTCGGTGTAAAAATCAACAGCATCGGCCCGGCGCGAGCAAAACTGATGCAGAAAGGAATGATTTACAGCCCGGCGCATGGCGAAATGGCGTTCACCGTGCCGCTGTTTGACGAGTTCATGCTCCGCGCCATGCCGGATTTAGAGCAACACGTCTGATTCAAGCCCGTGAACCTGCAAGCCGCTAGCATCTTGCATCGCGATTGCGGATATCCGGCGCGCTCGCGCGAGCGGCTGGGCGACGCTGCACCCGCCCAACTGACCACGCTCGGCAACCTCGACCTACTGGCGTTGCTCAAGACCGGGCTTTTCTGCTCCGCGCGCCTTGCCCCGGCGCATCCCCGCCGAACGGCAGACTCCGATGGCAGAACCGGGGATTTGATTGGTTGATACACACGGGCTTTTCTCCAATAGTGTCCCTACTATTATGAATTTCCGATTCAATCTCAGCAAGGCCACGGAAGCCGCGTGTTGTTTCCTGGAGCGTGGCGGCGGGCAGATGAACATCATGAAGCTCGTCAAGCTGCTGTATCTGCTGGACCGTCTCTCGCTGGACCGGCGGAACACGCCCGTCGTGGGTGGGGACTATCTGTCCATGCGGAACGGCCCGGTGATGAGCGAAGTGCTCGATCTCATCAATGCCGGACGTCTGGACGGGGAAGAAGACCGGCGCTGGGAGCAGTGCATCAGCGACCGCACCAACCACGAGGTGAGCCTGGAACAGGTGCCCGAACGCGAAAACCTTTCCGATGCCGAAGTGGGCCTGCTGGACGAAATCTGGGCGGAGCACGGCGACAAGAATCAATGGCAACTGGTCGATTGGTGCCACGCGCACTGCAAGGAGTGGACGCCCGTAACCAATGGTTGCGCCCCGATCTCCGTCGAGCAGGTGGGCTTTGCCCTCGACAAAAGCGCCGCGCAAATCAACCGGCTCCGCCGGGAGGCCATCGAGCTGAATCAGCTCGATGAAATCTTTGCCGGAGCATGATCCACCTTGGCACGGCGCTCAAAAGTCAGGAGCCGCCCTTATTGAAACGGCCTTAACGCCCGGTGGAGAAATGCAGCCCTTCCATATCAATTCAGAATCAAAATGGTATCCCCGGCAGATGTGGACGCGGCTCGGACAGGATGCCCCCGGGCAACTGACCACCATTGGCAACCTCGACCTGCTGGCATTGCCCAAGACCGGGCTCTTCTGCTCCGCCCGCTGCCCCGGTCACGTCATTTTGTCCGCCTACGATCAGGCCGCCCGCTGGCGCGACGCTGGCCGCTGCATCACCAGCGGCTTCCATTCACCGGTGGAGCAAGAGTGCCTGCGCATCCTGCTGCGCGGCACGCCACCCATCATCCTCTGCCCTGCCCGCGCATTGCCCCAGCGCATCCCCGCCGAATGGCAGACCCCGCTGGCCGAAGGACGGCTGCTCATCCTTTCCGGCTTCACCGCCGCCGAAAAGCGCGTGACCACCGAACTCGCCACGCGCCGCAACGCCCTCGTCGCCGCCCTCGCCGACGAAGTCTGCTTCGCCCACATCACCCCCGGTGGCCAGTCGGAGCGACTCAGCCACCGACTCAAGGAATGGGGCGTGCCAATTTGGACACTGGATACGATCTGAGTAACCCATCAAAACGCAAGGTGGACCTCCCATTCACCCCGCCGTGTTTAATGCATTCAAATTGCAATTAAAAATCCACACCGCTAAATCGAAACCTCTAATCCACTACCAACCATGAAACGACTCGCCACCATCTGCATTCTCACCTCCGCCATGACAGCATTTGCCGGAACTCCGGCGGACGAGTGCTGCAAGGTGAACCTTCTCACCGGCGAGGGCGTGTCGTTGGGGAATATCATTTTCCCCGAGCTCAACTATCAGGTCGTAGACGGCAGTTCGACGACGGACCCGGAATCGCTGGCGGTCGGGCATCACGATCCCGACCGGCATGGTATTACCCAGCAGGCGATCGAGTTTTCTCTCGGTGTCAAAGTATCCGAACACATCATGTTTTTCGGGAACTACTCGGCGAAAATTGATCATGATGATCATTGGTTCGACGAGTTCGAAGAGTACTACTTCACATTCAGCGATCTGCCCGGAAATGCCCAATTTCGCGGCGGGCGTTTCTATCCGCGATTTGGGATGCACAATACCGAGCATCACCACGAGACGTTCTTTGTGGATGAGAACCTCGCAAACGGGCGACTGCTCGGTGAAGATCATTTTACGCTTTACGGGGGCGAGCTCTCGCTGCCGATTCTCCGGGCACTGCCGGGCGGGTGGAGCGACCGGCTCACCCTCGCATTTGGTGCGATTCCGGTAGATCGGTCGGAGGAAGAAGAGGAGCTGTTTCCTGAGCCGCTTTTCGAGGCGGAAGGCGCGCGCTTTCAGGATTGGGCGGCTATGGCCGGCTACGCACTCACCTTTAATGCGACGAGCACCACGCAATGGACGGGCGGCATTTCTGGCGCGTGGGGTCACAATCAAGCGGACCGATTTACTCAACTTTACGCACTCTATGGGGAGTATCTGTGGCAGCCCGGAGGAGTCGTTTCGGGCGCGCACTGCGGGCGCGGTGCCGGCGAGTTTTTGCGGTGGCGCGGCGAGGTCATCATGCGGTATTCCGAAGCGTTCGCCCCGCCCGCCCGAGAGGAGTTTACCGAAGTCGGTGTCAACACCTCGCTCAGCTACGGGTTCCCCGGTGGAAAATGGCAGACCCACCTCCGTGCGGAATACGTCAGCGGGACGGCGGAAACGGCGTCGCCCGAGCGCTGGCGCATCTCTCCGGCGATCGCGTGGATTCCATCCGCGGAGCTTCCGGTCCGGCTGGGCGTGCAATACAACTACGACCATTCGCCTTCATTCGGAGATGAGCACAGCATTTGGGCGCAGGTGAGTATCACCTGGGGCGACTGCTGCTCGCATCCGCATTGAGCGCAATTACTGCAACAGCTCATTGAGCATCGTCGCGAGGCGATGCCCGGCGATGACGACGCGGCGCTCGGCGATCTTGCGCGAGCCTTGCACCCATTCGGGCTCAAGCTTTCGCACTTCAATTTCCGTCGGGTGATCGCCGGACGGATACGCTTTTGTGCAGCCGATGACGTGGCTTTCCTTCGCCCACACTTCGGCGTTCTGCGGGAGCTTCAATTCCTCCAGCGCCGAAGCCGGAAGCGCGGCGAGCATTTCCTTCGCCCGCTCGGCGATGATTCCTTCGCCCGGCGCTTTCGGGCGTTCTGCGGGAGTTTTCCACGCCTCTACGATTTTTCCTCCGGCTGCGTCGAAACGGAACGCCTTGTCCCAATAAGTGTGGAGGTTCGATGACTGCCCGGAAATGAGGTCGCTGAACGTGACTCCGTAAATCAAATATCCGTTGCCGCCGCGGTCGTTGTTCCAGGTGGTCGTGTGCATCGGTTGATGGATGTCGCCGACCCAGTGAATCAACTGTCCGAGCGCCTCTGCGCGCTTCTCTTTTGACGCGGACGCGTCCTTCAACGTAGCGATATTTTCGCCGATGGCCCATACGACGTGCGGTGGTTCGGGAAGCTTGAATGCGGAACCGTCGGCGGTCTTTTCGCCGTCCACATAGTGCCATTTGCTCCACGGATAATCCTTCTTGGGGAGCGAGCGCAGGTCGTCCATCCAGCAACCCACCGTCACGAAATTATACTCCTGGCCGCCGTTGAATTTTCCGTCGAGCAACACCACCAACTCGGACGCTTTCACGCGGGCGGCCGGTGTCATGAACTCCCACGCGACCTGTCCCACCAGCATGTGCCCGGCGGGATCCCATGCGCGGGCCGTTGCGGTGAGAGCGAAGGCGATGAGGAGATGCTTTTTCATTCGACGATTTTGATTTGGTCCAGCGACGTCATTTTGATCTGAAGCGAGCCGTTGTATTCCGTGAGCTCGCCATTCACGCGGATTTTTTTACCGACAAATTCCGCCAGTTTTTCCTTGGTGAATTTCCCGTCCCCGGCGCTCGCGAAAAACGTGAGCGAGACCGACTGGCGGAAGTTCGTGGTGAAGTTCAAATACCGCACCGTCCCGCCTTTGTTCTCGCCCTGCACGACGATCGGGCCTTCCACGGTGACGACCTTGCCTTTCACCGCTTTCAGTTCCTCCAGCGCCGTCGGAGCAAAGACTTTGTCTGCTGCCGGAGTTGCTGGTGCAGCGGGTTCCGCAGGCTTGGCGGGTTCAGGCTTCTTTTCCTCGGCAAAAGCGAGCGGTGAAAAGAGAAGTGCGGCGATGACGAATGCGTGGAGTTTCATGGCGCGCGAACTCAACACCGATTCCCGCGCGCTGACCACCGAATTTTCCCGTTACACGTAAGCGTAACCTTCCGAACCCTCGACGTCCGATGCCTCGGGGCCAGCGTGTGCGATGAGCGCGGCGGCGGGATTTTTGAAGTCGATCCCGGCCAGCGCGGTGTAATGGCGGAAGATGTCCGTGTTTTCGATCAGCCCGGCGAACAGCTCGCTGCCCGGTCCGATCGCGGTCACTCCGACGTAGTCCGCAGTGTGCGTGTTTCCCGTCCAGCCGATGCCGTATCGATTGCCCATCACCTGCCCGAGTTGGTTCACCACGGGATTCATCTGGTCGTAAAGCTGCGGTGCATTGCCGCCCACTGATTTCGCAAACAGTTCCGCCCGCCGCGCCGACATTTTGTAGCCCGTCGCCTCGGCCACGATCGTCGCGAGCTTTGCGGGTTCGATCTTCAACGCGCTCATTTGCACGGCCGCGGTGAACTTCGTTTTGTCCGCTTCCGCCGCGGCCTTTGGATCTTTCTCATCCTTGTCCGCGTCCTTGTCGCCCTCGCTTTTTCCCGTCGGATCGATCTTCGCCATCGGATCCACTACATCCAGCTTGTCTTCCACGTCCGACGGATACGCGGGGACTTTCACTTTCGTTCCCGCTTTCTCGATGAGTTTCAGGATTTCCGGAAAGGACATCTTCGCTTCCTTGATCGTTGAAAACCGCTGGTTGCTCGTCCGGTAGCCGCCGCCCATGCCGTTGAGGCCGAGGTTCGAGTTGGCATGGTCCGTCGTGATGACGACCAATGTATCCGGGTTCCGTTTTTGGAAATCGAGGATCATATCCAGCGCTTCATCGAGCGCGATTTGATCGTGCAACGCCGCCGGTGCATCCGAGTTGTGCGCCGCGTGGTCGATGCGTGCGCCTTCGACCTGAAGGATGAATTTCTCGCTCCGCTCCAGCCGCGCCAGCGCGGCGCGCACCAGCTCCGCGAGCGTCGGGATTTTATCTCTCAGCTTTGGATCGTTGCGATGATCGATTGTGTACGGCAGGTGCCCGTCGGTGAAAACGCCCAGCAATCTGGTATCGAGCGGAGCCGCAGCGAGCCCCGCCTTGTCGGTCACAAACGAGTAACCTGCCTTCGTAAAATCCCCGCGCAGGTCCCGCTTGTCCTTCCGGCGGTTCGGGCTGAAAAACGGCGCGCCGCCGCCGAGCAGCACATCCACTTTGCGCTCGAAATACTGCGCTGCGATCGCATCCGAGTTTCCGCGCGATTTCACCGCCACTGCGAATCCTGCCGGAGTCGCGTGCGTGATTTCCGCAGTCGTCACGAGGCCGGTTTTCCAGCCCGCATCAACGAACAGCGGATAAAGCGGTGTGAGCAATTTACCATCCGGCAGCACATTCACCGCGCCGTTCACGACGCGCGATCCGCTTCCCCACGCCGACGATGCCGCAGAGCTGTCCGTCACCGCGGAGTTGAGCGAACGCGTGTTCATAAAACACAGCTTGGCCGCCGGGTTCTTGAAAAGCTGTGTCCACGTGAGTGGCTTCTTGCGCGTCAACTGCGAGAGCATATCCGCACACGTCAGCGTTCCCACGCTCATGCCGTCGCTCACCACGTGGATGATCCGTTTCGGCTTCTGCCCTGCCTGAGCAATGAGCGCGTCGGCAGATTTTGCAAAGTGCGGAGCCCCGCCCACCGCAGCAGCGGCGATTCCGGAGCGAGTCAAAAAGGAGCGTCTTGAGAGCTTGTTCATGCGAAGAGTTAGTATCTTCTTCGAAGGGTTTTCGTAGGAAAAGGCGAGAGTTATTTCGCCGGCGCTTGGAGGCTCGTTTTCCATTCCGCAGCAAGCTCTTCGAGGGTGTGCGCTGTGCGGGTTTTCCAAATTGCATCATCGTAGCGGCCTTCACGCATTGTGGCGTTCAGAGCTTTAATGAGACCGTTGTCGTAGCTGGCGATGACCCAGTTCAGGAAATTCGCCGAGACGCGGTAGCTTGCGTCGTGTTTCGCGCCGGCAGCCCGCGATGGAGGGATGTGCGCGCCTTTGCTCTCCGGCTCGTAAAGATACCAGCGAATGTAATCCGGAATGCCTTCGATGAGCCAGCCCGGCGGCCGTTTTCCCCCGCGCTGTCCGCGGTATTGCTGGACGACGTGGACGAGCTCATGAACGACGGAACCGAGGGCTTCGCGTTTGAGTTCTTTCCGATACCAGGCGGGGTTGCATTCGATGCGGTTGCCCATCGTGGCGGCGACGCCCTTGTAGGAATTGACGAAGTGAATGCTGAAGGTGCGCGGTGCCGTGAAATTCTCGCCGGGGAGCATGCCGACAATGATCGGATACCACTTTTGCACGACGGGAATCAGTTCTTTGCGCGCCCATTCGGTGAGGTCCGGCGCGTCGGTCGTCTCGATAGTAAAGCGGTAGCCTCCCTCGATTTCCACAGACTCGGTGATCGGTGTGGGGATGGGAGCGGGCTCGGCGACGGCTGGCTTTTCTTGAGCGTGTGCGATGGTGCCGAGAATGAGTAGGACGCTGGCGAGCCAGCGATGGACGGATTTCATGTGTGACGGATTTTGGAAGTGAGTTTGATGGTTTCCGCGCGGACCATCGACACCGCGACGCACAACGTCGAGGCAACTTTTGTGCGCCCGATGGGAATTGATCTGGGTCAACATTAGGGCAAACCTTCGCAATATGCGCCCAGCGAACTTGACCGCTGCGGGATATTAAAAGGCATGACGATCAAACGAGCACTACTTGCGACGCTTCTGGCACTGCCCATTTACGCCGAGGATTTCCAGGGCGCGGACCATCCGCTGGAGTATGATCACGATCCCGTGAGGTACAGCGAAACCCAGCCCACCGATGCCATCGCGATGCTTCAGCAGAAGATCACGAATGGGGAAGTGAAGCTCGAGTGGGACGAAAAATTCGGCTACCTGCCGTCGGTCCTCGAAGCGCTGAAGGTGCCGAAATCCTCGCAGATGCTGGTATTTTCCAAGACCTCGCTTCAGCGCAAACACATCTCGCCGGACAATCCGCGCGCGCTCTACTTCAACGACGACGTTTATATCGGCTATGTTCCCGGTGCGCCCGTGATGGAAATCTCCGCCGTGGACCCGAATCTCGGCGGGACGTTCTATTTCATGGAGCTCGAAAAGGTGAGGAAGCCGAAGTTCGTCCGCAGCGCCGACTGTCTTTCGTGCCACGGCGGGCAGCGTTCGCTGGGTGTTCCTGGGCATTTTTTGCGAAGCGTGCCGACCGATGAAACGGGCGAACTCCTCACGCGCGACGAGGTGCGCGACATCGATCATTGCACGCCCGTCGTCGACCGATGGGCGGGGTGGTATGTCACGGGGAGTTCCGGACCGCATCGCGGAAATCTTATCGGGGCCAAAGACCTCGCACACTTCAAAGAGGATCCGCTCGCGAAGGTGAACATCACTGACCTTGGGAAGTATTTTGATCAATCGAAGCACATCGTGAAGGGAAGCGATATCGTCGCGCTCATGGTGATGGAGCATCAGGCGCACATGCACAATTACGTCGCGAGGCTCAATATCGAGGCCAAGCAGATGCTCGCGGCCTATGGGCATGTTCGCTACATGCGGTCGCAGGTGGATGCGTTCATTCGCTTTTTGCTTTTCGCCGAGGAGGCTCCGCTTCCGGTGCCGGTCGCAGGGAATCCCGATTTTGTCCGCGATTTCACCGCAAGCTCAATCAAGGACAGCAAGGGGCGCAGCCTGCGGGACTTCGATTTGAAGAGCCGCATGTTCAAGCACCCATGCAGCTTCATTATTTACACACCATCGTTCGACGCGATCGCGGGGCCGATCAAAGAGGTGATCCTGCAAAAGCTGCATGATGTTCTGACCGGGAAGAACACCGATGCGCAGTTTGCAAAAGTGTCGCCCGAGGATCGGAAGGCAATTCTTGAGATTCTGCGGGAAACGAAAAAAAACCTGCCGGATTATTGGAGGAATTGAACGCATCCGGCGAAGGATGGTCAAAAAGCCCATGCTTCCGACCTTGCCGAGATTCAATCACCCTGCCACCGTCCGCCTCGTGAAATATTTTTTGTTGCTCGCAGTTTCTTTCCTCGCCGGTTGTCAGACTTTTACGAAGATTTCAGTGACTGACCTATCGGGTGCTCCCATTTCCGATTGGGTCGCTGAGGGGAAAGTGAAAAAAGTGCCTGAGGGATTCATCGTCAAAGCCGTTGAACGCAATACACCGCCCCCATTTCCGACGCATAACCGGTATCCCAACGGGCGGGTGGCAACCGTGGTCGGGCCGAACATCATTCTTCAGGAGATTGAGAAGCCGGACTGGCTGGCGGAATTGGACGCGGAATAGTCGTCACGCCACCGCACTTAGGCCATTCCGGGCGGCGGCAAAACGGTGTTCGGCATCGGGTTTGAGAAGGGCGATTTCTTGATTGCGCTTCTTGGGTTTTTGCCGCTAGGAATGCAGCGCCATGGAAGAAAATCCTTACCAACCGCCGCAGGCTGATCTCACCACATCCACCAACACCGCCGGAGTTCTGGCATCGCCATGGATTCGGCTTGGAGCCGCAATTATCGACGGAATTGTGCTGCTTCCGATCAATTTTATCCTCCAGAAAATCTTCATCAAAATGCCCAGCCCAACGGAGATTTATGAGTGGGCGGCCGCTGGAAAGGATGTCAACGCGCTGATGCCCGGCACCACGATGATGTTGGTGTCACAGATTCTGGGTCTGGCCGTCTTCATTGGCGTGAACTACAATTTCCTCAAAAAAGGTCAGACGATTGGGAAGTTGGTTTTGAAACTTCAGATCCAGAAGCGCACGGACGGGTCACTCCTGCCCGTCAATGACCTCATCCTAAAGCGCGTTTTGCCCCTCTATGGACTCCAACTTGTCGGAACACTGACAACGCCGATACTCAGTGGACTGGCTATCCTCGTTGACTGTCTGTGCATCTTCCGCAAGGACCGTAATACCATTCACGACGATATCGCCGGGTCGAAAGTCGTCGTTCTTCCGCAGCAATAGCCTCGGGAAGCGACTACAAATCGAATCCGGCTCCCGGCACTGGGACGATAATGTCGGTGCCCGGGACTTCCGTTTTGATTGTGCCCGCGAGCCATCCGATGGCGCCGGGATCTCCGTGGACGAGGATGAGCTTTTTGGGCTTCACGCGCTTGATGTAGGCCACGATTGTCTCACGGGTTGCGTGAGCGCTGAAGGTGAATGAATCCACCTCGCACTGGATCGGCTCTGCGGCGTGCTGCGGAGCGAGCGAAAGGATGTCGCCGGTCTTTGCCGCGCGAAGCTTTCCGGCCGGCGAATCGGGGTCGGCGTAGCCGATGAAGAAGATGGCGTTTTCCGGCTGGCTGAAGAATTTTCGCGCGACCGTGTTCGAGAGCGTTTTCTCCATCATCATGCCGCTGCTGAGCGCGAAAATGCGGCGCGGTCGGACTTGGATTTCATGGGCGTTTGCGCCGCCGATGACGAACGGCGCGAGGTCGTCCATGAGGTCCAGGTCGGGGACTTGCCGCGGTGTTTTGCGGGCGAGCCGGTCGTAGGCTTCGGTGAGTTTTGCGCCGAGGCCGCCGATGTAGATGGGGCAGTTCGGGAGCTTTCCTGCGCGCCTGAGGGCGTGGACCATGGCGAGGAATTCCTGCGTTTTCCCGAGTGCAAAAAGCGGGACCAGCACACAGCCTCCGCGATCGAAAACGCGGCAAATTGCAGCGGCCAGCCGATCCTGCTCCGTAGCGCGGGTGAAGCCGGCGGGCGTGGGGCTGTCGCCGCGGGTGCCTTCCATGATCATGACGTCGCACGGCTCATCGGCAAAGTCGGGGAAGGTCGCGCCGCGGCAGATGTTCTGATCATCGAACTGCACATCTCCGCTGTAGAAAACGGTCTTTCCCTCTGCGCGAATGACCGTGCCGACGGAGCCGAGAATGTGTCCGGCATCGAAGAACTCGAGCGAGAAGGGGGCTGGCTCCGTCGGGCTGACGCGTTCGCCCGCAAGGTCGAAGCGGGTGTGCAGCGGGATGGAACGCCAGCGGCGCATCCCACCGTCGATCTCGCGATGGGTGAAAAGCGGATAGCCAGGGGTGTCGCGTTCGTTTTTCTCGGCGAGCATGACGTTTACCGAGTTGTGCAGCATGGTTTCCCCGATGATACGAGTGGCTTCGGTCATGAGCACGGGAGCGTCCGGGTGGCGGCGCATGGTGACTGGGAGCGAGCCGATATGATCCTGGTGCGCGTGGGACATCAGGATGGCGTCGAGGGTGCCATCCTTGATGAATTCGAGTCGCGGAAGTCCTTCGAGGCCCTCACGCTTTGGGTGGTAGCCGCTGTCAAGGAGGAGGCGTTTTCCGGCGGCTTCAAGGAGGTAACAGTTCGCACCGATTTCGATGGCTCCGGTGAGGTTGGTAAGTTTCATGAGATTTTTAGAAAAGAATGACGCGCAGTTTTTTCGGCAGCGCGAAGCGGAGGAATAGCAGGAGAACGACAAGGCCGAACACAAGAATACCCGGCAGCAAGGTGAGTTTGTTATTCACGCACCACAATGCCGCGCCGAAATACGCGCCGAGAAACGCGATGCAAAAGAAGAGCACGGTCCACCATTTCCACTTCTGAAACCACATGCTTGCAATCGCAAGGAAGCCGATGACGGACCAGTCGAACCAATTATCAATGCGGTTGACCCACGCTTTCGCGTTCACGGTGGCGAGGGCGGCGGCAAACATCTCGCCGGATGGAATCCGTCTCCCGCCCTGAAGTGGAAGACTGGGCGTGGCGGCGTCGGTCCGGGCGAGGAGGAGGGCTTTGCCTTTGAAAAACGCGGGCGAAAGTTGCGGCTCTGCTCCCGCATCAAGCTGCTGGCGGGTGAGGACGAAGTCGTCGAATGCAGCACGATTGTACGGCGCACGGAGGTTCACGGCCATTTGTCCGGCATGGTCGATAGGGATACGGATGGCCTCGCCGATGGCGATGTGAGAGCCGAGGACGACTTCCACTTCATCCGGTGTGATTTTTTCCCAGAGCATCAGAGTCTGCAGTACGAGCGTGGGGACGACCTGGCCGCGGTACCGCAAGACGAGCGGGCATCGGGCGGATGGCGGGTCCGATTCCGGGAGGTTGACCCATCCGGGCGGGGACTGGAGCCGGAAATCCTCGCGAGCCCATGCGTCCACGGTCGTAAATTCCTGGATGACGCTGAGGTCGCCCTTGGTTCTGCGAATTGAGGGCGTGGGCTGCACCTCGGGCATAGTTTGCGCATCCTGCGACCAGCCGAGCCTGCCGCCGAGCACGAGCTTTGGCGTCCGGTGGATGTGGTCGAGCAGCATCTTTTCAAACATCGGCTGCCGTTCGCGTCCGGAGAAAACTCCGCGTTCAAAATCGAGCGGCGATTCCACGATGAGCACTGCCGGATCAAACGGGGCACCGGCGTGGAAGAAGAGCGAGAAATCGTCCGGACCCCACGGCCACGGATGCTTCTGCAGAGTGTCGTCGTTGATTTCCACGAGCGTCACGGGGCCCGGCGTGGCGGCGGGAGTCACCCGCTGTTGGAGCCATTCCTGCCACATACGCTCCCAACGCGCAAACGGCCCGACGGCAGCCTCACGAATAAGAGTGAGACCTGCGAGGATGATTAATATGGAATAGACCGGCGCCAGTCGGCGAAACATGCGGGCAGAGCGTTACGTAAGCGGAGCGCGGAAGACAATGCGGATTTACCCTTTGCGGCGATCTGCGGGCTGTTTCCCTTTTTTCTTTTCGATCACTGCGTAGGCGTTGTGGTTGTGGATGCTCTCGAAATTCTCCGCCTCAACCCGATACCAGATGATGTTCGGCTCGAGATTTGTGGCTGCGGCGATGGCCCGGACGAGGTCTTCGACGAAAACGGGATTGTCGTAGGCGCGCTCGGTCACGGCTTTTTCGTCGGGCCGTTTCAGCAGGCTGTAGAGTTCGCTGCTCGCGCTGCGCTCGACGAGGGCGATGAGTTCTTCGACCCAGACGGGCTTTTTGAAACGGACGCTGTAAGTGACCTGGCCGCGCTGGTTGTGCGCGCCACGCGCCGAAATCGCTTTGCTGCACGGGCACAATGTCGTGACCGGAACAATGACGGTTACGATAAAATCCACGCGCTTGTTCGTCACCTCGGCTTCGAACCTCACATTATAGTCCATCATGCCCGGCGCGCCGGTGACAGGCGCGTGTTTTTCGATAAAATACGGGAACTCGAAAGTGACGTGGGCGCTCTTGGAGTCGAGCCGCTTAGTGAGCGCGGCGAGGATCTTCGGCACATTGTCCACATGGAGTTCCGGCCCGAATTCGTTGAGCACTTCCACGAAGCGGCTCATGTGCGTTCCTTTGAAT
>JAYUSJ010000242.1:0-15633 GCA_043755735.1 Verrucomicrobiaceae bacterium
TCGCGGCGGCGCAATCGGCGACTTTGTCCTCACATTGCCCGCCCTCCGACTGCTGCGGGAGAACTTCGCGAAATGCCGGCTGGAGATTCTCGGATACCCACACATCGCGTCGCTCGCGCTGCGGTGCGGCCCCGACGGCGAGCGTCCTTACGCCGATGCAGTCCATAGCATCGAATACGGCCCGCTTGCCGGGTTCTTCGCCCGCAACGGCAATCTCGACGCAGCGCTCTGCGAGATGTTCTCGGGATACCAGCAGGTCGTGAGCTGGCTCTTCGACCCGGACGGGATCTTCGAGGCAAACGTCCGCCGGGCTGGCGTGAAAAACTACCTCTCCGCATACACGAAAGTGAATAGCGAACACCACGCCGCCGCACAGCTCGCGCGCGGCCTGGAAAGCATGGCGCTCTTCCTCGACGCGCCGCCGGAAGCCACGCTCCGCCCCACTGCAGAAGCGCTCGCCGAAGCCGACGCGTGGATCGCCTCCGCAGGATTAAAACACGGGTTCACCGCGATTCATCCCGGAAGCGGAAGCCCGCGAAAGAACTGGCCGCTGGAGCATTGGCACAAGCTCGCAGAGCGGCTCGATGGGGAGATTCTCGTCATCGGCGGCGAGGCGGATGCCGCGCAACTCGGCACTTTCTCCAGGCACAAGCTCGCGCAAAATCTCCCGCTGCCGCTACTCGCCGGAGTCCTCTCGCGATGTGGAAAATACTTCGGGCACGACACCGGGATTTCCCACCTCGCAGCCGCAGTGGGCGCAAAATCGACACTTCTTTTTGGCCCCACACCGGCATCCGTCTGGGCACCGCTCGGCGGCCACGTTCGCGTGATCGAAGCACCGAACCTCACCACATTATCTCCCGAAGCAGTCACCGCATGAAGCTACCAGTCGCTCTCGCATTTCTCGCCCTCACCGCTTGTGGTCAGGACCGCACAAAATCCGCCTCGCTCGAAGTGCTGGAAATCCCCGGCAAACTCCTCTCAGGCAATCCCGGCGGCGATCCTCCTGCGCGTCGTGTGGCGCTTTACTCGCCGCAGGGCGAAGCAGCCGCAATCCCGCTTGTCCTCTATCTTCCAGGCTGGGGCGGCTCGTCTGAAGATTCCATCGCCCGCGGCACGCGCGACTGGCTCGCTGAGGTCGTCGCGCAGCTCGCGACCCGCGGGCATCCCGTGCGGATCGCGGCGGTCGATGCACGCTCGCGCTACGGCGGAAGCCAGTACCTCGACTCCACGGCGACCGGAAACTACGCGCGCTGGCTGACCGATGAAATCATGCCCGCGATTGAGGCGCGGCACGCGCTTCCACCGGGCACAAAGTGGATCGTCGCCGGACATTCCAGCGGTGGGTTTGGTGCGCTGCGCCTTGGCATGGGCAGTGACTTTCGCGGCATCGTGGCGCTTTCGCCGGACAGCGATCTCGGGGTCACTCACATCGGATTTGCAAAAGATCCAGCGGTACGCGCCATCACCCGCGCCGACTTGGAAGCCGCGATGGCGCCTTCTCCGCGAATGCCGCGCAACGGCATTGCCGGAATGATGCTCGGCCTCAGCGCGAACTACGTGCCGACCGGAAAGCCCCGTCAATTTGAATGGATCTACGACGACGAAGGCCGCTGGCGTGCGGACGTCTGGCAACGCTGGCTGGATCAGGACCCGCTCACCATCGTCCAAAAAAAGCCCGACGCATTCGCAGCGTCGCAGAGGATCTACCTTGATGGCGCGGAGCATGATGAATTTGGCGCAAATATCGGAGCGCGGAAAATCTACGACATCCTCAAAAAACGCCCGTCGCCAGTGAGTTTCCTCGAAACACCCGGCCACCACAGCGACAACCTTGTCGAGCGCCTTGTCCGCGGCATTTTGTGGGCGCAGGGAGTCGAAGTGAAATGAAACGGCATCGAATTCAAAATGATTGGGGTTGCCCCCTCGGGTCGGGGAGACGATAAAACGGACGTCCGCTTTAAATGCGGCAATTTCACAGATGGTCAAAAAACTTCTTCATACACGCTACCGCGTCATCGATCTCGAAAAGACGGTCAACTTCTACCGCGAGGTCCTCGGACTCGCGGAAGTGGACCGGAAAATCTCCCCTCGCGGCTCCAAGCTGGTCTTTCTGAAAGCTCCCGAGAGCGAGGAACTCATCGAGATTTGCGAATACCCGGCGAGCGGACCGCTGGTCATCGGACCGGACGTCACGCACCTCGCATTTTCCGTGGACGACATCGCCACCTTTGCCGCGCATTCCGCCTCGAAAGGCTACCCGCTTTCCGATGGACCGACGCCGACCAGCACCGGGAGTATCATCGCGTTTATCGACGCGCCCGAGGGCTACGAGATCGAAATCATTCAGCGCCCAAACTAAATGGAGTTCGACTGGCTCGACGCATCATTCGACCTGCAAAAGGTCACGCCGCGGGAGATCGAAGAAACCTTCGAAGACCCGTTCAGCCTTCGTTTGCTGCCCGATGTCGAAATCGCCGGCGTGGGTCACGCGCGGTACTTCAATCTCGGAAAAACGCTCGATGGGCGCGGGATTTTTACCATCTTTTGGAGTGATGGGAAACGCATCCGGTGCATCCTTTCCCGCGACATGACGACGGAGGAAATCGCGTTTTACGACCGCAAGAACCAGGAACTCAGCTAGCCATGAAACTCATCACCCAATGGGCCGAGATCCCGAAATTTGACAACGAAGACGACGAAGCCGTCTTCTGGGCCGATGCGCGCATCGAGCCGCGACTGATGAACCAATCACTGCTCAAAGCGGACAACCGCGACAGCACGACCATCACCCTGCGCTTCGACCCGCGGATGCTGGCCCGCATCAAGCGCATCGCCCGGTCGCGCTACCTGAACTATCAGAGCATGATCAAGCAGTGGCTGAGCGAGCGGCTGGAGCGCGAGCAACGCGAGACGAGCGGCCAATAATTCGCACTTTTTCCAAACGAGTCTGGACACCGCAGGCTGCGTTCCTTTAGGCAAGTCGGCTCTATGAAAGCCAAAGTCTTCGTGATGCCAAAGCAAAGCATTCTTGACCCGCAAGGGGTCGCCGTCCGTGACGCCATGCGTCACCATGGTCTGCCGGGAGTGAAGGCCGTCCGCGTCGGTAAAGTGATCGAATTGGAAGCGGACGGAGTGAGCGAGGCTCAGCTCCATGAAATCGCCCGCGACATGCTCAGCAATCCTGTCGTCGAAGACTACACCATCCAGGTCGAAGCCTGATTTTTCTACCCGTGAAAGCTGCCATCATCCGCTTCCCAGGCTCCAACTGCGATCAAGACTGCGAGCTCGTGCTCCGGGAACAAGGCTTTCAGGCCGAGTTTGTCTGGCACAAAGATTCCAGCGCTGCGGGCTACGACCTTATCGTGCTGCCGGGCGGCTTTAGCTACGGCGACTATCTGCGCTGCGGTGCCATCGCGCGCTTTTCGCCGATCATGAAAAGCGTCGTCGAGCAGGCTGCGAAAGGCGTGCTCGTGCTCGGCATTTGCAACGGCTTCCAGATTCTCTGCGAAAGCGGGCTGCTCCCCGGCGCTCTCGTTCGCAACCGCGACCTGCGGTTCATCTGCGAGCACGTCAGTCTCCGCGTGGAGAACACCGCGAACCCGTTTCTCTCCGCATCGAAACTCGGCGACGTCCTGAGCATCCCCATCGCCCACGGCGAAGGGAACTACGTCTGCGACGCCACCACGCTTGCGCAGCTCAAGGCTGAACAGCGCATCCTTCTCCGCTACAGCGATGCGTCCGGAGCCATCACCGATCCTGCAAACCCGAACGGCGCGACCGAAAATATCGCAGGGATCTGCAACGCAGCCCGCAACGTCTTCGGGCTCATGCCGCACCCGGAGCGTGCGTGCGACGCAGCGCTCGGCAGCACTGATGGACGCCTCATTTTCCAGAGTATCCTCGCAGCCCTGGGCAAAGCGAAGGCAGCCTGATCGGTCTCCATGCTGCCGACCCGCCTCAAACAAATCATCGACGTAAAGGAACGCGAGGTCGCCAAAATCCTCCCGAAAGCCGACTATCTCCGCGCAGCCGCGCTGGAGCGCAATGAGTTCCGCGGATTCGCCGCAGCACTCGACCGCGGACGCGACGAGAACGGCGACCCACTCACGCTCGCGCTTATCGCCGAGGTGAAAAAGGCGAGCCCCAGCGCCGGAGTCATCTCTGCGGACTTTGACGCCGTCGCGATTGCCGAAGCTTACGAAGCTGCCGGAGCGCAATGCATTTCCGTGCTCACCGACGAGCAGTTTTTCCAAGGAAGCCTCGGCTACCTTGCCCAAATTCGCCGGGCCGTGCGCCTGCCGTTGCTGCGAAAGGATTTCACCATTCACGAAGCGCAGATTTGGGAAGCGAGCGTGGCCGGTGCCGACGCCATCCTGCTCATCGTCGCCGCGCTGGAGCAGCCGCAACTCGAGAAGCTCTACAAGGAAGCACTCGCCTGCCAGCTCGACGTGCTCGTGGAAGTCCACACCCGCGAAGAAATGGACCGCGCAATCGACCTCGGCGCTACGCTCATCGGGATCAATAATCGCAATTTGCACACCTTCGAAGTCGATGTGCGTGCGACGGAGGAACTGAGCGAAGAAGCTCCGAAGGACATCCTGCTCGTCAGCGAGAGCGGACTGAAAACCCGCAAAGACACACAGCGTGCGTTTGATTGCGGCTGCAACGCCATCCTCGTCGGCGAGTCCCTCATGCGCGCCGGAATCGCGGGCATTCCAGAGCAAGTCCGTGAACTCATCGGCGTCGGGATCGTTTGAGGCGCCCTATTTGCGGAAGAGGAACTCCTTCGAGTTCAGGAGCGCCCATGCTGCGTCCTCAGTAGCTTTGCGACGGTCGCTTTTCGCCAGATAGTCGGTGAATTTTTCTGTCTCGGCGCTGCTCGGCGCGCGATTGAGGATGCTCCAGAAAATCGAATCCACTGCGAAGGCCGGCGGTTGCTCGCTCCACACGGAGATGCGCGGCGAACGGCCAAGCAGATCGCGCATGACGGAACCGGAAATAAGCTGGAACGCCTGCACGACGGTAGGTTCGCTGAGTCTCTCGCAGTCCGTCGCGACGAGACGCGGAGGTTTGCCGAAGGCGAGCTGGAAGAAGTCCCAGTCCGACTCCAGCGGCCGGTAATGTTTGCGCCCGGCGGGGACTTGCGCGATGCGGGCAAGCTCGGGGTAGTCGGGGATTTGCAACGCTACGCCGAGAGCTTTGGCGGTGGAGTCGAGGATCTGCTCCGCGCCGAGACGTTTCACCACAGCGCGGGCCGCGTTGGATTCGTCGGCTGCGTTGGTGTCATTCGGCGCGGCGTCGAGCTGGTAGGTGCGAGTGAGGAGAATGGTCCGGATGAGCCAGCGGAGGTCGTAGCCGTGGACCGCGAAGTCTTTGGCAAGGGCGTCGAGAAGCTCGGGGTGGGACGGCGGGTTACTGGCGCGGAAATCGTCGGCGGGATCGACGAAGCCGCGACCGAGAAGATTGGCCCATACGCGGTTCACCTGAATACGGGCAAACTGCGGCGTGTGAGGTAGCCAGTCTCCGAGAGCCTGAAGCTCGTCTTTCTCCGCTGAAGTCTCCGGCGCTCCAGCACCGAGAAAGCGCATGGATGCTTGCATGCCCGTGCGTGGATTGATGACGCGCTCCTTGCTGTTGAGATTCACAATCTGGTCGCCTTTGAACTCCTTTTTATCGCTCTCGTCCTTCCGATCGTTCTTCACGATCTTGTAGTCCACGCGCTGGAACACGGCAGCCCAGTCGTAGTAGTCGGCCTGGGTCCAACGCTCGAAAGGATGATTGTGGCACTGCGCGCAATTGATCTGGGAGCCGAGGAAAACGCGCGCGGTATTTTCGGCGCGGGAGACGGGATCGCGATTGGCCCGCCACCAGTTCGTCGGCGGATTGTCGTACGTGCTGCCCCGCGCGGAAAGGAGCTCGCGGGCAAACTGATCGAGGGGCTTGTTTGCAGCGATGCTCCCGCGGATCCAACCGTGGAAAAGCTTTACGCCTTTCGCGTCGAGTTGACGCTCCTCGATGCGGAGAAGATCCGCCCATTTCAAAGTCCAGAAATCGGTGAACTCATCGCGCTGAAGCAGTCGCTCGATGAGTTGCTGTCGCTTGTCGGGGGCGGTATCGGCGAAGAATGCGCGCGCGGTTTCTTCGCCGGGGATGACGCCGAGCATGTCGAGATATACCCGGCGCACAAACGTCGCGTCGCTGCACACGGCGGATGGATTCATGCGGAGGGAGCGGAGCTTTGCAAAGATGGCCGCGTCAATTGCGTTGTCAGTTTCCGGGCCGCTCCAGCGAAAGTCCGGCCGAGCTGGAACGAACGCCAGCCGCACGGGACGCTGCTGCCCGAGGTAACGCACGACAACGGTGACTTCGCCGGGCTTCACCGATTCCACAAGCCCGTCGGAGCTCACTTTGACGAGCAGATTGCTCGGATCATAAACGGCCAGCCGGGACACGTCGCGCTCGGTGCCGTCGGCAAACTCAGCGATGACGCGAATCTTCGTTTCCTTGCGAGGCTCAACAATGACTTCGCTCTCCGGCGACACTCGGAGGTTCGTGGGCACGGAGACTTCCGGAGAGTCGAGAGCGCCGCCGCGGAGCCAGTCTAGAACCAGTTTTCCTTCTACGGAATCGACACCAAAGCGCTTTCCGCCCTCGTGCGGAATCGCGGCGGTCGCCTTCAAAAAAACGAGACTTTCCGCAGGCTCAAACACGTTGATGCGCCGCCCGCCCTGCTCGCGGACCATCGCCTGCCAGTCGTCCGCAGCATCCTGCCCGCGGAGGGAAAGTTTGAAGCCCCCTTTCCCCTGCCCGTTTCCGTGGCACGCCCCGAGATTGCAGCCGGACTTGCTGAGCACCGCCATCACATCGCTCCGAAACTCCGCCGCGCAACTCTGCGCGAGATGGAAGACAAGTAAGACGAATGAAAGAGCGAGCCGCCGCATGACAGGAATTCCAAGCCGCAGCATGAGGAATCCTTTGACCCATCGCAACCACAGCCAGTCACCGCAGTTCCACTTTTGATCAAACCTGCGGGCGCCCGCGGCTGAGATGCGGGCTAACGTCTGAATCCCGGCTGGATTATCCCCGCGCCGGGCGGCCGGCATTTTTCGAATGACGACTCTCTTTATATTTCCACACCGATGCTGACACTTTGGAACAGCCTCATGATTGGGGTCCGGGAGATCTGGTCCCACAAGTTCCGCAGTTTTTTGACGATGCTGGGCATTATCCTCGGCGTGGCCGCATTGCTGGCGACTTTCGCGCTGGTGGCGGGCATGGCGGAGGGACAAAAGGAGATGATGCAGCAGTTTGGCGGGGTGGAAAAAGTGGGCCTGATGACGCAGGAGCCGCCGGAGTCGCAGCAAGGGAAGGCGGAGATTTCCAAAGGGCGCACGGTCGCAGACGCTGAGGCGATTTTGGAGCAGGTGCCGGGAGTGAGTTATGTGTCGCCCATTTACGAGCTTCAGCCGGGGAAGCTGACGCGGGGCAGCAATACTATGGTGGCGGAGGTTGCGGGGGTGTGGCCGGATTACGTGCCGATCAACAATCACTTCGTGGAACTCGGGCGCAATATTGCGCAGCTCGACCTCGATAATGCTTCGCATGTCTGCGTGATCGGGCGGAAGGTAGTGGACGAATTGTGGCCGGAGCGTCCGCAGTTTAACCCGCTGGGGGAGACGATTTTTGTGAACTCGCGGCCGTTTACGGTGGTGGGGGTGTTTGAGCTCTACCAGAGCGAGCAGGATAAGAAGCGCAAGCAACTCGGGCTGGCCGGGCCTTCCCCCAGCGGGTTTTCATCAAAGGGCCGGAGGGGCTGGGATCCTTATTACCGGAAGAATCGGGCGGTGCTGATTCCATTCAATACGGCCTTTTACGACTTTAAGAGCTATTCTGTTTCCGGCTCCGGGTCGAAGGCGGAGGACAGCGGGCCGATTCACAAGCTGGACGGGCTGTCGTTTCAAATCGCGGACGTGGATAAGTTCCACGAGACAATCGAGGACGTGAGCGCGGTAATAAAAGTGAACCACCGCGGGATAGAGGACTTTTCGTTCGATACGAAGGAGGACTGGCTGCAGACCATCGACGCGAATATTCGCAACACGCGGCTGAGCGGCGGGCTCATTTCGAGTATCAGCCTCATCGTGGGCGGAATCGGCATCATGAATATCATGCTCGCCAGCATCACGGAGCGAATCCGAGAAATCGGAGTCCGGCGGGCCGTGGGAGCAAAGGGGCATCATATCTTTGTGCAGATTATCGTCGAGAGCGCCGTCATCGGTGTCATCGGCGGTGCGCTGGGGCTGGCAGCGTCGAAAGGGATCATCCAGATCCTCATCGCGATCACCCCGGATGCGAACGCGCCGATCATCGATCCGCACAGCGCGCTCATCAGCTTTGTCAGCGCAGTGTGCATCGGTATCGTAAGCGGGATTTACCCCGCGTGGAAGGCGAGCCGGATTCCGCCGATTGAGGCGTTGCGCTTCGGGTAGCACGGGCGTTCGTGGAGCAGTCAAAGGGATTCATCCCGCAAAATGTGGATTTGAGATAGATATTGGTGGATGGAACGGGTGCATTCCCCTTGCATTCAGGCGTCGATGGTGCGATGAAAAAACGACTCAGCAAGGGCGGTTGCCGCGCTTTATGAGTCCTCACCCAAACCAATCCTACAAAGACCAATGAAATTCCGTCCATCCGTCCTACTCGCCTCCATCTCCGCACTCATCGCAAGCACCACAGTCGTCAGCGCCGTTGATTTCCATTGGAACAACGCCGGAACAGGCGATTGGGAAACCGCTTCCAACTGGAACACCAACTCCGTCCCCGGCGGCGGCGGCGGCAACTTCGTTTACGTCAACAACGGGGGCACCGTGAACATCAACACCAACACCAATAGCATTCAGGATCCGTTCGTCGGGCGCGGTGCTGGGAATTCGGGAACGGTGAACCAGGTTTCGGGAAATCACAATAACGTCGGATGGACGTTTATCGGCGACCAGGGTGGCACGGGAGCTTGGAACGTATTGAACAACACGAGCATGTCCACCGGGCGCATTTACATTGGCGGAACACGGGATGTCGCGCTCGGCGGCACTGGCTCGATGACCGTCAATACGACCGGCACGGTCAACGCAGGCAGCGACCTTTCGGTGGGCACGCGAGGTGCCAGCGGGACCTTAAATGTTGCCGCTGGAACAGTGAACGCCGCCACATGGATGATCATCGGTGAAACGCACGGCGGGGCCAGTGCGACTGGTGTGGTCAACCAAACCGGCGGTGTGGTGGGAAATGGAACTTCCGATGCGAACGGGCGCTTCTGGATGGCTTCGCAGGAAAATGGAGCGGCGGTGGCTTCGACTGCGACCTATAACATCAGCGGAGGAACGCTGAACGCGCGCAATGTCGCAGTCGGTCGTCACTATTCAGGTACTTTCAACCAGGCCGGCGGCACGGTGAACTTTACCGCCGGAGCAGAGGCCACCAATATGGGGCAGTTCGCAGGCTCGACCGGAACCTACAATCTCTCCGCAGGCACGTTAAACACGAACGGAACGTTCAATGTCGGCGACTCGGGAAATGGCTTGCTGTTTGTGAGCGGCACGGGCGTGGCAAACGTGACGGGCGCTGATGGTCTTCGCCTCGGTGCGGTCGGTTCTGGAAACGGCACGCTTACCTTGGACGGCGGCACGGTTTCCGCAAATTTCATCAATCGTCCAAGCGGTGCCGGACAGGTAAACTTGAATGGCGGAACTTTGCAGGCCCGCTCCGCACAAGCGAACTACTTCCAAAACCTCAGCGATGCGCAAATCAATGTGCAGGCGGGGGGCCTGACGTTCGATACGAACAATAACGCAGTCACCATCACCCAAAACCTCGCGGGTGTGGGTGGGCTGACGAAGATCGGAAACGGCACGCTGACGATCACGGGAGCGCCGACTTATGCGGGCACCACGACGGTAAACGGCGGCACCCTTTCAGCCGGTAATGGCGGCACCACGGGCTCCCTTCCTGGAACCATCGACATCGGTGCTGCCGGAACATTCGCGCTCAATCGCTCGGATGATGTGACGAATACAAACACAATTACCGGTCCAGGCTCCTACGCGAAAAACGGCGCTAACATCCTCACGGTTTCGAGCGGCTTCGCGGGCTTCACTGGAACGGTCAACGTCAACGGCGGACGACTCGTGAATACCGCTGCCGGTGATTTGGCGACAGCCGCTGTGAGCGTGAACTCGGGCGGCACATTGCTCCCGCTCGGCGGCGCAGTTGGAGCGTTGAACGCAGCCAGTCTCACCGTCGGAGCAGGATCTACTCTGAACTTCGACTTCAGCGCAGCCGGCGCGACTTTTGATCAAATCGTCTCCTCCGGCGGGATCACCTTCGGCGGAGCATACACCGTCAACTTGTTCGACGTAGGCACCGCCAACGCGTTCTCCACAAACGGCACCTACTCGCTGTTTGATTACGCCACGAGCGTCACGGGAAGCCCGTCCGGCTTCACGATTGGCAATGCGGTCGTAGGCAAATCCTACCAGCTCGCAAACAATCTCGGCGACACGACATTGCGCATGTCCATCGCGGATGCGGTGCTCGTTCAGTGGAACCAAGTGGGCGGCGGCTTGTGGTCCACCAACACAAACTGGCAGCCCAACATCACCCCGAACGTCCCGACTGCGGACGTGAACTTCGTCGGCACAATCACTGCCGCTTCGACCATCGATATCGATGGCAACAAGACGTCCGGCAAGCTGACTTTTGATAACGCGAACAGCTACACCGTCGGCGGAACAGGAACTTTCACGCTCGATAACGGACTTGCGGCGGGCTCCATCGCTGTGGTCAGCGGCAATCACTTCATCAATACGCCGCTCGCACTGCCAAACGCCACAGGCGTCACCACAGCGACCGGCACCGCACTGCAATTGGGCGATGTCTCGGGCGCAGGCGCGATCACCAAGTCCGGAAACGGAACACTCGTCCTCAACGGCACAACAGCCAGCACGGGCGGATTGATCGTCAACGGCGGCCTTGTGCAAGCCGGCACGGGCGGTGCAGGGGGCGCTCTCCCGTCGGGAAATTTCTCGCTCGCTGCCAACACACGCATTTCGCTGAATAGCACGACGAACGCGACCATCGCCGGCAACATCACCGGCGGCGGTTCCATCTCGCAGGATGCGGCAAGCGTCGTCACCCACACGGGCACATCGAACTACACCGGCTTCACCGATTTGAATGCGGGAACCTTCAATAACAATGGTTCCATCACCGGAACGTCGAACATCGACGTAAACAACACGACGAACCTCGGCGCAGGCAGCACAACCACGACGCCCGGCGCAATCACAGTCGGCGCAGGCGGGACTTTGACGAGTGCCGGCGCGGCGTCCTATGGCACGCGTCTGACAGTCAATGATGGAGCCTCGGCAACAATCTCCGGGAACTTCACACAAACAGCGCCAGCCACCGAGACTGGCTTCTATATCGGCGAAAACGGCTCGGGCACGCTCAACATCAGCGGCGGGACAAGCTCGGCGTTCGATATTTTCATCGGGCGCAACAACGGCTCGGTCGGCCAAGTCAACCTGGCAGGAGGTCGCGTCGATTCCAATCAGTGGACCGTGCTAGCGGCGACCGCTGGTTCGCAAGGCAACCTCACGCAGACCGGCGGAACGCTCAACCAGAACCATACCGACTTCCTCACCGTCGGTGAAGGCGGCGTCGGCATTTACACGATGTCCGGCAACTCGGTGCTGAACGACCAAGCCGTCGTGGATACTTCCGCTCGAGGAACGAACAAAGGAAACATCATCATCGGACGCAACGGGGGAAGCCAAGGCACATGGACCTTGCAGGACACAGCCACCGCGCGGATTCGAGAATTGCTCGTCGGAAATGCTGCAACGAGCACCGGGACGGTCAACATCAACGGCACGTCGTCAGTCACATCGAGCTACGACTTGCATATCGGAAATGCTGGAACCGGCACGGTCAACGTCAACGGCGGCTCGCTCATCACCACGACTGGCTGGACGCAAATCGGTATGGCTGCTGGCGGAAATGGAACGCTGAACGTCACAGCCGGCACCGTCTATAACCGTGAAATGCGCGTCGGCATCAACAGCCCCGGAACGGTTGATATCTCTGGCGGCAACGTCACTGCAAATCAGGCCATTTCTCTCGGCGTCAGCCCAACCGGCAACGGGACCCTCATCGCCCGCGGAACCGCCACGCTCACGGTTGATAATGGCGGCATCAATGTCGGTGCGCCCGCCAACCAGTCAGCAGGGACCGGGACCGGCTTGTTCACAGTAGCGAACAGCGCGCTCGTGAATATCAGCGGCGGGCTTCAAGTCGGTGGTGCCGGATTTGGCACATACAATCAATCGGGCGGAACCGTAAACGTGAATGGAAACGCAGTTTTCGGAAATGGCGGACCAAATGCCGCATTTGCAAACGTCGGAGGCGGCTCACTCGCCGTGAACGGGGAACTCTGGGTCGGACAGGCAGCAAATGGCAATGCCACGATGAACATCTCGGCCGGCACAGTGTCAGCGAACAACTGGATCGCTGTCGGACGCCAGAACGCGACCGGAGTCGTAAACATCAGCGACACCGGCAGCCTCATCAAAACGGGACCAAACCACGTCGTCGTTGGTTCGCTCTCCGGAATCGGCACGATCGCCCAGTCCGGCGGTTCATTTATCACCGCAGGT
This sequence comes from Verrucomicrobiaceae bacterium, assembly GCA_043755735.1. GTDB lineage: Bacteria > Verrucomicrobiota > Verrucomicrobiia > Chthoniobacterales > Chthoniobacteraceae > SXWH01. The sequence continues at coordinate 12,717 of JAYUSJ010000242.1, forward strand.
GCCGGACAGGTTCTTCTGGGAGAGAACGCCGGCGGTAGCGGCACATGGAATATATCCTCCACCGCCAATGCGAGCGTGGACGGAATCCGGGTCGGATGGACAGGCAACGGCACCGGATTCCTGACCATCAGCGACACGGCAGTCGTCAATGTCGGAGGAGACGGAATCATCATCGGTGAAAATGGCAACGGCACGATCGGCCAGGCCGGCGGAACTTTAACGGTGGCGGGCAATTTCGACCTTCAAGGCAACGGCACCGGCACCTTCGCCCTGGGTGGCGGACGTGTAAACGTGAACGGTGGATTCGACACCAGCAACGGCACCTTCTCCTTCGGCGCAGGCACTGTCAGCCGCAGCAATGCAGGTATTATTGACATCAATGGACCTCTCACCACATCGGATGCCGGGTCCACGCTCAAGCTCGACGCCGATAAGACCTTCGACATCAGCGGAGCGTTCGACAACACTGCGGGTCTCACACTGGATGTGACCGGAATGGGAATTCCTGACGGCACGTTCCTCGGAGTGCCACTTACGGGAACGTTCAACCTCGGAGTCATCGGCGGAGCAATCACGCTTGGCGGCGATGCATTCGACATCGCGAACACCAGCCTGATTAATTTCGACGCCATCTTCGACGTCGGCAGCGGACCATTCACCGCCACCCGCATCAATGACCAGACGCCATTTGACGCCAATTCGGAATCCGTTTACTGGATTGATCAAACTGCGGGCGCAGTGACCGTGAAATACAACGTAGTCCCCGAGCCATCATCAGTCGCCCTGATGATCGGCGGACTCGTGGTCCTCGCCCGCCGTCGCCGCCGCGCATAGTCGTTCGAGTTCAGAATTCAAAACGGGCGTGGTTCTTCGGAACCACGCCCTTTTTCTGCCGCCGAGCTGCGGGAAGCCTGATTTAGCAACATCCGGTTACGGAAACGAGCAAATCGTCCGTTGACTAATTTGATATCCAAACAATAAGTTTATCGCATCCTTCCGCCACCAACAAAAATGCTCAAAACAGCTATTTCTCTCCTTCTTGCGTTCTGCGCCACACTCTCCAGTGCGAGGGCGGATATTGTGATCAATGAAGTGGTCCATGCGGCTTCGGAGCGCGTTTTGAAATGGTCGGCACCCCACCCAAATGGCATCCCGACCCTGGGATCCGGACCTGCATTCTACGCGACCAACTACGATGACAGTGCCGCGCGCGGTTGGCAGACGGGAAACGGGCCGTTTGGATTTGGAAATACGACGGATCCAGTGACCCCGTTTGCAGCGAACACGCTGGTCTATGGGACGAATACGCAGACGCAGATGCTGTATCTCACACCGACTCTCTATTTAAGGAAGACGATCAGTGTGAGCGCGGGTGATGCGGCGAAAACGGACCCGCTGGAGTTGGTGGCGGACTACAATGACGGCTTTATTGTGTATGTGAACGGCGTGGAGGTCGCGCGGCGCTGGGCGGGACCGGCGAGGCAATTTCAGTATCACGATCAGCACGCTTATGATCCGGATCTGAGTTCGACAACATCGGACCCTTACAAATACAACGAAACTTTGAACCTCGGTCCGGCAAATACGCGACTGGTCGAGGGGACGAATGTGATCGCAGTTCACGCGCTCAATGTCAGCTACATCAACACGAACTTTGTTTTTGGCGGCACTCTGCGAATCGGCGGGGCTTCGCCGGTGACGCTGGTGAACAGTTCGGATGCGTGGAGGTTTTTCCCCGGTGTGGTGGAACCGGCGGGCGGCCTTTATGATCCGGCGATGCTTTTTGCCGGACGGCTGTCGGTGCCATGGGGGAAACTTGCGTATCAGGATACTGCGTGGACGACGGGCACGGGCCCGCATGGACAGGGCATCGCAGGGCTGGGCACCACGGTGGCCGGAGTAGTCGGGGTGACGCCGTCGCTTTACACACGCATCGTTTTCAATGTCGATGCGGCACAGTCCGTCGATCTGACGCCGCTGCAATTGCTCATGGATTTCGACGATTCCTTCGTCGCCTACCTCAACGGCGTGGAAGTCGCGCGGGCGAACCAGGGCACGCCAAACACCGTGGTGCCGCGCAACGCCGTGGCGACGGCAGTCCGAAACTACGGAACAACGACGACCTATACGATCGACCCTGCGAAAAACGTGCTCGTGCAAGGTGCGAACGTGCTGGCGATTCAAACGCACAACGTCACCATCGGGGACTCTGATATCGCAGTGAAAGCAGACCTGCGAATCGGGGCGGCGGGCGCGATTCTCGTGGCAAACAACGCCTCGTCCTGGCGCTATTTCGTGGGCACGCAGGAACCCGTGGTGGACCTGGACGGTGCCGTGGAGGACAACCCCGACGCGGCGGAGTCGGTGAACGACTGGGTGGAACTTCACAACAACGGCGGCGCTGCCGTTTCTCTGAATGGCTGGGCTCTGACGGACGACAATGGCTCGCCGCAGAAGTGGCTCTTCCCAAATGTAAGTATTCCTGCCGGAGGATACATCGTGGTGATTCTCGACGGGGAGAGCGTCAAAACTCCGGGGGTGAACGGCTATTTGCACGCGGACTTTAAGCTCGATGCGGATGGCGAGTATCTCGGGCTGCGTGACCAGGCGGGGACGCTGGTGCAGCAGTTCACGCTGCTGCCGAAGGGCTCGCCACATCACAGTTTCGGGCGAAACGGCGCGGGGAATTACGTATTTTTCGATGCGACGACTCCGGGCGCTGCGAATGCAGGGACAGAACTCACCGCGTCCGCCGAGGCTCCGACGGCAAGTATTCAGGGCGGGTTCTTTTCTACGGGGCAAACGGTCACGCTCACGACGACCACGCCGGGCGCAACGATTCGATATACGGATACGGCGGCCAGCAGCGAGGGCGCGATTCCCACAAGCACGACGGGAACCGTCTATTCCGGAGGCA
>JAYUSJ010000243.1:0-15574 GCA_043755735.1 Verrucomicrobiaceae bacterium
GAGCATTGCGGCGTCATGGGTCGCATCGACATCCTCACCGGCACGCTCGGCAAAGCGCTCGGCGGAGCGAGCGGCGGATACACGAGCGGGCGGAAGGAAATCATCGAACTCCTGCGCCAGCGATCACGGCCCTATCTTTTTTCCAACACGCTAGCACCAACTATCGCAGGAGCCTCGATTGCAGTGCTCGACCTGCTTCGGCAGGACACTTCGTTGCGCGACACGCTAGAATCCAACACGCGCTTTTTCCGCGAACAGATGACAGCCGCAGGTTTTAACATTGTGCCGGGCACACACCCGATTGTCCCGATCATGCTCGGCGACGCAGCGCTCGCCGCGAGCTTCGCGGAAGCAATGCTCAATCGCGGCGTGTACGTCATCGGCTTCAGCTATCCCGTCGTGCCGCAAGGCAAGGCGCGAATTCGCACCCAGATCAGTGCCGCCCACACGCGTGCCGAACTGGAACACGCCGTTGCATCATTCATCGCGGTGAAGCGGGAACTGGGAGTGTAGCGATCTTATCCCGGATTTTGGAGATAATGTGACTACGAAGAGCGCGAAGAACGCGAAGCTTTTTCTGATCCTGACGTAATCCGAATGGCTTCGCGCCCTTCGCGCCCTTCGTAGTCGCCCCTGTCTTCTGCCCAATTATATTACACTGCGGCACAGCGACTCACGAGCGACGGGCCTTCGTAAATGAATCCCGTGTAGAGCTGCACAAGCGAGGCTCCGGCATCGAGTTTCTCGCGTGCATCCTCGGCGCTGAAAATCCCGCCGACGCCGATGACAGGCACTTTTGTGTGCTTGGTGATGTAGCGAATGATTTCCGTGGAACGATCTCGAACAGGCTTTCCGCTCAACCCGCCGGTCTGCCGGCGATGCTCCGGCACAGGCGAATGATCGATCGTCGTGTTCGTCGCGATGATTCCGGCGATTCCGTGCTCTTCCACGAGCGCGAGCACATCGTCCACAGCTTCCCAAGTGAGGTCCGGCGCGATTTTGACGAGCACGGGTTTTGCGGTTCCGTTCGCCGCTTGGACAGCCCCGAAGAGCTCGCCGAGCGCGCCGCGATCCTGGAGTTTCCGGAGCCCCGGCGTATTCGGTGAAGACACGTTGAGCACAAAGTAATCGCCGAGTTCGCGCATCCGGTTAAAGGAGTACAAATAATCCGCCGTCGCCTCTTCCAACGGAGTGACTTTCGATTTACCAATATTGATGCCCACCGGAAATCGCGGCCATCGCGGAGTCGCCCGCAGTTTTTCCAATCGGCCCGCAACCACATCCGCTCCTTCGTTGTTGAAACCCATGCGATTGATGACTCCACAAATCTCCGGAACCCGGAAGAGCCGCGGCTGAGGGTTCCCCGGTTGCGCACGCGCCGTAATCGTGCCGACTTCGGCGAACCCAAACCCGAGCCCTTCCCAAGCCGGAAGAACAAGCGCATTTTTGTCGAATCCCGCGGCTAGACCGACGGCATTCGGGAACTTCAGACCAAAGACCTCGCGCTCCTTTGTTGCATCCGCGCCAAACTCCCTCCGCACAGCCTGCATCGCGGGGCCAAGCCCGGAAAGAAACGCCATCGCAAAATGATGGACGCGTTCCGCATCGAAACGGAACAGGATCGGACGGACGAGATGACGATAGGCAAAGCTGAGCACGCCCATAGGAAACCGGAACTTCATGCGAATGGTCCACGAAATTCCCGTAAAAAAGAAATGTCATCATCCCGGGAGCGCGCTAAAAGAGGTTGAGATGTTCACTACCATCGTAGGTTTGGGTGCCGCAGGGCTACTGCTTTTATTTCTGGAGATGTTCCTGCCGGGCATGATCGCGGGCATTGCGGGCGCTGTGCTGCTGATTATTTCAGTCAGCATGTCGTATGAGCACTACGGCGCGGAGGGCGGGAATGTGGCGCTCATCATCGCATTGGTAGCCTCTGGCATTCTCTGGTGGTGGTGGGCTACTCATTTTCAAAACACCCGCTTCGGTCGCAGGATGACCTTGCAGGAATCCGGGACCGGCACCGCAGTCACTCCCGGACTATCGGCTCTCGTGGGCGCGGAAGGCACCGCGCTCACCACTCTCCGCCCGGGCGGGACGATTCTCATCGACGGCAAAAGAGTGGACGCGATTTCCGACGGCGAGCTCATCGAATCCGGTGCAGCCATCCGCATCATCAGCGCGCAAGCCATCTGCGTCGTCGTCCGCCGTATCAAACTTTAAAAACACACCAATATGAACAACCTGATCATTCTCGCTCAAAAAACTGGGAACTTCGCTCAAAAAACCGGGGAAACCAGCCTTCTCACGAACCCGATTCTTATCGGCGTCATCGTAGTCGTCCTGCTCGTCGTCACACTCGTCCTTTTCAACTTCATGGGAATCTGGATTCGCGCCCGACTCGCCGGCGCACCAGTCAGCATGCTCGCGATGATCGCCATGCGCCTCCGCGGCGTGCCCGTCGCACAAATCGTTGATACGCGCGTCACGGCCACCAAGGCCGGACTCCAGTTGGAGACCGACCCGATCGAGGCCCATTACCTCGCCGGCGGCGACATCCAGAGCGTCATACTCGCGCTCATCGCGGCGGACAAAGCGGAGATCGTTCTCGACTGGCGCAAAGCCTGCGCAATCGACCTGGCAACGAAGGGCACCGGGAAAACCGTCCTTGATGCCGTCAAAACGAGCATCAATCCCAAGGTCATCGATTGCCCGAACCCTGCTTCCGGCCGCTCGACCATCGACGCGGTCGCAAAGGACGGCATCGGCGTGAAAGTGAAAGCCCGCGTAACCGTCCGCACGAATCTGGAACGCTTCGTCGGCGGTGCCACGGAGGAAACCATCATCGCCCGTGTCGGCGAAGGCATCGTGACGAGCATTGGTTCGTCCAACAGCTACAAAGATGTGCTAGAAAACCCCGACCGCATTTCCAAGACCGTTCTCGGAAAAGGGCTCGATAGCTCCACGCAGTTCGAGATTCTTTCCATCGACATCGCAGACATCGACATCGGTGAAAACGTCGGTGCAAAACTCCAGGCCGAACAGGCCGAGGCAGACAAACGCACCGCACAGGCTCGCGCCGAAGCACAGCGCGCGCAGGCCGTCGCCACCGAGCAGGAAATGCGTGCCCGCACTCAGGAGATGCGCGCCAAGGTTGTAGAAGCCGAAGCCCTCGTTCCGCAGGCAATGGCAGACGCATTCCGCAGCGGCAACCTCGGCATCATGGACTATCAGCGCATGAAGAACCTCTCGGCCGACACCGCAATGCGCGAGAGCATCGCAGGCGACAAACAACAGGAAGGCAAATAACCAGCCGTGATCCTCGCAGCCGCGAAATCCGATTTCGAAATCATCCTCTATATCGCTGCGGCGGTATGGGGTGTGATTTCGTGGATTCGGAACAAGAAGAGCGAGCAATCGAGCTCTGAGCCCGCTCCGCTTCGACAGGCCCCAGAGCCCCGTGCGGAACAAACGCAGACGCAGACTGAGGCCGCGGAGGCGGAACGGTTGCGCAAGTTTCTTGAGGCGCTCGGCGTCCCTGCAAATCAGCAACCGCCAAAGCCCGTTCCCGCCGCGCCGCGCCCCACTCAGGCGGTGCCTCGCCCGGTCCAACCACCGGCGCGCCCGGCCCAGCGTCCCCAACCGCGGCACGTTCCGAAACCTGTGGTCCGAAAGCCAGTGCCGGTTGTCGAGGAAGAGGAAATGGCGCTCGCGGGAAGACTGGAGGAGCCCGCAAATGCAATCGAGCAAGTCTTCGACACCATGTCGAAAGGGATGGCTATGCAACCCGTTCCGGAACTCGAACGGCATGCGGAAGCGGATGGAACGCGGCAGCTTCATCCGACAGCGGTAACCGGAAAATCGATCCACGATCTCCTGCGCTCGCCGGACAGCCTCCGCAGCGCATTGGTTCTCCGCGAAGTCCTTGGACCGCCTCGCTGCGAGAGTTTGTAGGCGCGGTCGCGAAGCGTAGCTCGACATTCCGATGTCGAGTGAAGGCTCCGACAAAGAATGCTCAGAACTCGACTTTGGAAAGTCGAACCCCGCCGTTACATCATCACATTCGCCCTGCGAAAAACCAGGCTGACATCAGAAGCAAAACGGCTGCAAAGCCCGCTGCAATCTGGCCCGTCCTCGCTGTTTGCGCGCGGACTCCGAGATAGTAGAAAAACGCACCGACGATCACTCCTGCCGCAATTCCGAAAAGATGCGCGCCAAGATCTACACGTCCAACAGGAATCGGAGTGCCATCGGGCTTCACTCCGCCACCGCCGCCAAAGAGCCCCAAAAACGCGACAGCCGCGCCGATGGGAACAATGAGCGGCCAGCGTGCCCGTCCTTGATGCTGCAAACGCGCCACAATCTCCGTCCCCGAGAGAAGTCCGAGCGCGGCAAAAAGCGCGGTGGAACTGCCGAGACTCCGATGCGCATCAGAAAAATGAACGATACTGTTCATCGCATTCCCCAGCGCTCCGCCGAGGATGGTCCCGAGAAGCCCGAAGCCCACGCCGAGTCGCGCATACACAAAAGCGAACGCGAAAAGCGCGAGGGAAAGATTGGAGATAAGATGCTCGCTGTCGCCGTGCAAAGTCAGCGCTGTGAAGCAGCGCCACCATTGCCCGCCACGAATCAGGATATCATCTGCGACGCCACGTTCGATCCACACCGGAGCCGCGTCGACCTGCACAAAATACAGCGCAATCATCGAGAGCGCGGTGAACGCCACGGCGGCCTTCGGGATGACGAGAGGCTCTACTTTTCGCTCCTCCGTTCGCGTCTTCTCATCGGCCTCAAACTCGTCGAGCGCAGCCTGCACACGCTCGCGCTGCGCCTCTTCCACGCACAATGCGTATTCCTTCCCGTGACGAACGATCCAATGCGGCAGATCCATTGTTGTGACCACGAGGCCGCGTTCCCGCGCATCTTGCAGGCGCGGGTATCGCGCCATTTCGGCAAGGGCGATCCCTTCCGGCCCCTCGTCGTGAAAAATGGCTTCGCTCATCGCATTGAAAGTTGGACGTTCATTCGGCTATCAACGCTTAGCATCCGCAAAGGCAGCGGCGGCGTCCATTCCAAGTGAACTCTTTGTTTCAACATCTCACCGTGCCCGACTTGTGGCAGCGCGAGGCGGTCCAGCACCTCCGGTCGGGCCGGGATGTGGTCGTTCACGCGCCGACGGGAGCCGGAAAAACATTCGTTTTTGAAACCATCTACCCCGAACTGAAAGGCCAGGCCGTCTTCACCGTGCCCACACGCGCGCTGGCAAACGACAAGCTCGCCGAGTGGACCGCTCGCGGCTGGGAAGTCGGAATCGCCACGGGCGATCTCGCCCGGAATCTCGATGCCCGCGTCGTCGTAGCAACGCTGGAGACCCAGCGTGCGCGCTTCCTTCGTCGGGAAGGCCCGCGTCTTCTCGTCGTGGATGAATACCAAATGATCGGCGATTCACATCGCGGCGTGAACTACGAACTGGCGCTGGCTCTCGCGCCTGCATCCACGCAACTCCTGTTGCTCAGCGGCAGTGTCGCAAATCCGAAAGACGTTGTAACCTGGCTCCGTCGAATCGGACGCGATGCCGTCCTCGTCTCCACCGACCACCGACCGGTTCCGCTCAGCGATGTCGATCTGGAGTTGCTCCAAAGCCGTGCATCGCTCGCGATTCGCGGGCACTGGCCGCGTCTCATCGCAAACGCTCTGCGCGCCGACTTCGGCCCCATCCTCATGTTCGCACCCCGACGAAATGCCGCGGAAGAATTTGCGCAAACGCTCGCGTCGCAACTCCCGTGTGAAGACCCGCTCGTTCTTTCCGCCGAGCAGGAAGCACTCGTCGGCCCGCGCCTTGCGAAGCTGCTCAAGGCGCGCGTTTCCTATCATCACAGCGGCCTCAGCTACGCGGCGCGGGCTAGAGTCGTCGAGCCGCTCGCGAAGAACGGACAGCTCCGCGTAGTGGTCGCCACGACGGGACTGGCGGCGGGGATCAACTTTTCCATGCGCTCCGTCGTCGTCACGGACACGCGCTACCGCGTCGGCAATTTCGAGCGACAGGTGCAGCCCGATGAACTGTTGCAGATGTTCGGACGCGCAGGCCGGCGCGGGCTGGATGAAACCGGATATGTGCTCCACACCTCGCAGCCCCCTCGCCTGCTGGACGCCCGCCCGCGGCAGTTGCGCAGGGCGACACAGCTCGACTGGCCCACGCTCATCGCCGTCATGCGGCACGCCGCAGAGCCGTTTGCAGCCGCGACGGAGCTCAACCGCCGACTGTTCAGTCCGCAGGAAGTCACACTCGGCGTTGAGCACACGAGAGTCACCGGCCCGCGCCCGTGCGGACTTTCCGTCGATGCAGAACGCGCGCGCTTTGCCCGGCGCGGAATCCCGGAAATGCAAAACTCATCGGGCGCGTGGGAACCCCGCCCTGCGCCGGGGATCGTGCCGCTCGGCGAAGTGTGGATCCAAAACCGGCCCGCGCTCAGCATCGCCAAAACCCTGGATGGTCGCGGCTGGGGACAGCTCTGCAAACTGGAAAGTCCGGGACGCAAAATCTACGGGCGGGAAGTCCACCTCGGCACCCGGCGAGGCGGAGAACTCGAGCTCGCGCCCTGGCTTCGCGAACAAACCGGCGTTCGTCGAATGAGCCTGCATGGACTGGAATCCGAGATCCTCTCGAAGCTCCCTGCGTGCATCGCCACCTCCACAAAAAAACCTGCGGCAGGAAAACTCAGCGCGCTCGTTCCCCGCGGCGAGCAACTTTTTGCACGCATCGATTTCTCGTCCGACCTTGTCTCCGCATTCCGGGAGCGCAGTGGCAAAGCAATCGTCGCCCCGGAGGAGAGGGAGTCTTTGCCCGCCTGCTGCGAGAGCTGCGACGAGCTGCCGTGGTGCAAAAGCACGGCCATCGCGATCACCCCGGCATGGGCCTGGCGTCGGCTCGGGCTGATCGAGCCCGATGGAAAGCCCACCCGCCGCGGCGACCTGTTCAGCTTCTTCCACCACGGCGAAGGGCTCGCCATCGCTGCCGCACTCGAGGACGAAACCTACCCCATCGAAGACCTCATTTTCGACCTCGCCAACCTTCGCGCCGGACCCCGCTTCGCCGGCGACGAATCCCCTTTCGCAGGACGTCTCGGGGCACGCTGCCAGACCGTCTATGAGCGCGCGGACTTCGACGACTACCTCACGATGGGCGTGCCCACCGAGTAAGGTTCGTGTGCCTCCGAGTTGGTGCGCGAGATTGTCGAGCTCGACATCCCTCGCGCCAAACTCCTCACAGAATCCATCCGCCCCGGCGACATCGAGCGCGCCATCATCGAGTGGCGCAGCGTCCTCCGACACATCGCGCATGCGCCCGACTACGAATGGGATCGCTGGCGCGAACTCCGCAGTGCCGCCACGAAGCGGGTCGCGGAAACGGAATCGCCATCCATCGCCAAATTACCAGCCCTCACCGGCGCGCAGCGCAGGCGGTGATCGCGGGATGTAATGGCGGTGCCGAGACTTATAGTTGCCGCTCCGACCGGATGCGCCGCGCAGCAGCACAACAAAAGAGATGGCGCGCTGCTGTTGTTATCCCGATAAATCGGGACACTGCATTCTCGCGCCGTTCATCCCGAACACCGCCTTTGATCGCAGAGGGATTGAAGTCTGCAACACATCGGCGAGCGATGCCAGCAGGCCGTACAAGAAAAAAGTGCTCGCATCGCCCGTTCTACATGCCCCGGTTTCATCATCCCGGAGAGCGAATCGTGTCTTTACTATTCCCTTGACAGAATATACCGTGAATGGAATATAGCTCCCATGGAACTGGTTCAAATCTATCAGTGTTTTTGCGATGAGACGCGGCTGCGGATGCTCCACTTGCTCACGCAGGGGCCGTTGTGCGTGTGCCATTTTCAATCGCTGCTCGGTGAGTCGCAGGTGAAGATTTCAAAGCATCTTTCCTACTTGAAAGAGCGGGGCATGGTTGCCTCGGCGCGGCATCAGAACTGGATGATTTACTGCCTTCCCGCAAAGCGGACGCCGGAGCTGGAAAAGAACCTCAAATGCCTTCAGGACTGCGCGCAGACGGAGCCGGTCTTTAAGAAAGACCTCAGAGCACTGAAGGCGATTCAGAGCGACGTCGCGTGGATCGAAACAGCGCTGGCGTGCTGTGCACCAGCCAAGGGCAAGGCCATCAAATCTCAAACGAACATCAAAAAATAAAACCAATGAAAGTATCCGAATTCCGCGACCACTTGAAATCCTCACCACAGCATGCGCTGCGCTTTGTCCTGCCGGACGGCGGCTTCATCCCCGTGCATGCGCACATCACCGAAGTCGGGCGCACCGACCGGCGATTCATCGACTGCGGCGGCACGGTGCGCGCCGTGTCGGCCTGCACGCTGCAAGCATGGGTGGCAAAGGACTTCGACCACCGCCTGCTGCCCGCCGGGCTCGTGGGCATTCTCGGAAAAGCGCAGCCTGTGCTCGGTACGGATGAACTCGACGTGGAAGTCGAGTATGAGGACGGCTTTCTCTCGCAGTTCCCGGTGCTGAGTGCGGAGGACGACGGGGCGGTGCTGAGCTTTCATCTCGGCGTGAAGCACACGGACTGTCTCGCCAAGGAGCTTTGCACGCCCGCGCCGAAAGACGCGGACGCATGCTGCGCGAGCGGAGGGTGCTGCTAATGGAAAAGCCGCTCGTTCTCGTTCTCTGCACCGGCAATTCCTGCCGCTCGCACCTGGCGGAAGGCATCCTGCGCGCAGCGTCAGGCGGACTCTTCAATGTCGCAAGCGCCGGCTCCAAACCATCGGGCTACGTTCATCCGCTCTCGATCAAAGTGATGCGGGAAATCGGCATCGACATTTCGGCGCATCACTCAAAGCATCTGAGCGAATTCCTTTCGGTGCCGGTTGAAACCGTCGTGACGGTTTGCGGCAATGCAGACCAAGCGTGCCCGATGTTTCCGGGACAGGTAAACCGCTACCATTGGGGCTTTGATGACCCGGCGCACGCGACCGGTGCGGAAGAAGAGCAACTCGCCGTCTTCCGCCGGGTGCGCGACCAAATCCGTGCCGTGTTTGAAGCCTACGCAGCAGGCCGGAAGGACGAAGCCAGGCGGACGCTCTAGTGCGTTCGGCGACACACATCAGAGAGTTTTTGCAAGACAGCTTCAGAATTCATAAAGAACGAGTCGTAGAGCAGGTGCCCGCCGCTATACGACTAGAGAAAACTTCGCAACAACTCGAAAGACTTCTCGCCATAAACCGTCAGTTCACTCCAACCATGCGCTGCAGCGCAAGGACGCCTCGCTTTTGTCCTTGTCCGCGAGGCGAATCTCCCCGACCACTCCCGCTATGCGTATCTTCCTGCTTCCACTCCTCGCCACCACACTGTTCGCCGCCGATGACGGCTGGGTCGATGTCTTCAACGGTAAGGACCTGGCCAATTGGCGGAATGTCAATTGTGCGCCGGAGACCTGGACCGTCGCGGATGGCGTGATCCGCTGCACCGGCAAGCCGACGGGCGCTTTGATCATCCCGAGAATGTATGAGAATTTCGAGATGCAAGTGGAGTGGCGGCACATGAAGAGCGGAGGGAATGCCGGCATTTTCATTTGGTCTTCTCCGATTGCCGCAAAGGGCCAGCCGTTTCTGCGAGCCATCGAGGTGCAGGTGCTCGACCATGGCTATGGCAATACGAAGAGCTACACGACGCACGGCGATGTGTTCCCGATTCATGGTTCGTCGATGGTGCCGTTTGGGCGGCATAACGGGATGCGGAGTTTCCCGAGCGAGGAGCGAAGCAAGCCGTCGCCCGAATGGAACCGCTATGATATCTCCGCGAAGGACGGAGTGCTCCGGCTGAGCGTGAACGGCAAGGAGGTCAGCGGCGGCGAGAATTGCAACTGGCGCAAAGGCTATGTGGGGCTGGAGAGCGAGGGCGCACCGACCGAATGGCGGCTCGTGCGCATCCGCGAACTGCCCGGCAATTCGGCAACACCCGAGCAGACTGCGGATGAACTCAAAGGCCACGTGCCGCTTTACAACGGGCTCGACCTCCGCGGCTGGCAGGGCGCGGAAAAAGCAACGGATTTCGTCCCTAGTGACTGGCGACTCGTGCTCAAGGCCGGCGCTGGAGGGCAGTCGATTTCCACAGAGAAAGAATACGGCGATTTTGAATTGGTCGCCGATGTGAAGCTCGGGAAAGGCGCGTCGGAGAATGCCGCCGGAGGAATCGCGATCGGGTCGCAAACGGCTGTGACACTCCCCTTCCAGCAACAAGCGGGTCTCAAGCCCGGAGCGTGGAACCGGCTGGTGCTCACACGAAAAGGGACGATGATTTCCGGCACTGTCGATGGAAATGATGTCGCTTTCCGGGCGCTCGAAGACGCGAAAACCGTGCGCATTCACATCATCCACGGAGGTGAAGCCGTGGAGCTCGGCAACCTCTACATCCGCGAGTTGAAGTAGGCGGGACGGACAGACTCGAAAAGACGGGGATTCACAGAAACCCCGCGCTTCGATAGACGTTTGCGCCATGCTCCGACCTCGCAAAAAATACACCGTCTTCGATCTCCAGCAACTAAAAGGCAAACGCTGCCTGACGCACATCCATGTCAAATCCCCGCAGGAAGCCGAAGCGGCGGAGGAAGCCGGCATCGATTTGATGAGTTGCAGCTTCGACAGCCCGGAATCCCAATCACGTCTGCCAGCGCTCGTCTCCGCAGCGCCGAACAGCTTTCTCTCCTGCGCCACGCCACATGGACTGGCCTCGCAGGAGGAAGCCATTCGCGTTGCATTCCGCGCACTAAAAATCGGCGCGAGCTCGGTGTATTGCTCCGCAAGCCCCTTCATTATTGAGGCAATGGCACGCGAGGGCATCCCGGTCGTCGGGCATCTCGGGCTTGTGCCACGGCACGTCACATGGACCGGCTATCGGGCCATCGGACGCACCGTCGCGGAAGCCAGGGAACTCCATCGTCGTATGAAAGAACTGGAGTCCGCCGGAGCCTACGCCGCAGAGCTGGAAGTCGTGCCGCACAACCTCGCCAGCTTCCTGTGTTCGCAGACAAAAATGCTCCTCATGTCCCTCGGCAGCGGCAGCGGATGCGACACGCAATTTCTTTTCTCAGACGACATTCTCGGCGACTACGAGGAGCGCCCGCCGCGCCACGCGAAAGCATACCGCAACTTCGCCGCCGAGCACCGCCGTCTCCAGCAGGAAAGACTCGCCGCGTTCCGCGAATACGTTGCGGATGTAAACGAAGGCAGATTCCCGGAGCGCAGTCATCTTGTGGAAATGGATGCTTCCTTTCTGGAGGAAGTGGTGCGCGAAGTCGGCGCGAAGCCGCCGGAGCTCGCTTAAAGCCTTTATGTTCCGGGCGGCGTCGCAGCTTTGACCTTCTCCAACTCGGCCAAATACTCCGCCAACTCACGGTCAAACGCGGCCTTCTCCGGGGAATCTCCGGGAGGAAGCGCGAGCTTCATCGCTGCCAGTTTCTTTTGCCAGGTGCGGATGCGGTCCTGCCGCTCGGCCAGCGTCGGCATAGCGCCGCTTTCCACACTGGTATTTTCAGCCGTCTTTTCGCTGCTTTCCGAGACTTTCCCGCTACTCCAAAACTCTTTGCGCTGGTCTTCATTCAAGGTGCCGAAGCCCACGCCGAAAGCTGCAATCGCGACGAGCACCTGATAGAGGAAATTGCGCCTTGCGCTGGAATCGACAATCACCAAAACGATAGTCGCAAACGGGACAAACAGGCAGGCGAGGAACCAAAGAATCCCGCGCCGCGCCGCGACCACCAGAAGGGAAATCTGAAGCAGGATCATCAACACGAATAGACCGAGGATAATCTTAATCGCGAGGAAGGGGGAAATGGCAGCAAGAGGAATAATGGAACTCACGCTGCCTTGTGACAAACTGGAGTCTTTCACGTTAAGCTCTGACCAATCCCCCGAAAGTGCCAAGGGCGAGAATCGAACTCGCGACCAAGGGCTTATGAGTCCCCTGCTCTACCGCTGAGCTACCCTGGCGTTTCCGGATGCGGGGCGCGGAAAATAATGGCTTTTGCGAAAGTGGCAAGCCGCTTTTGTTTGAATTTACGTTTCGTGAAGACTTCGGCAGCCCAGGAAATCAAAGTCCACTACGGCGATTGCCCGTCGAAGCTTGGACTTCGCGCTACAAATCAACGCCTTTTGGACAAATGACTTGCCGCGAAGCGCCGGTTTCGCGCCTATCTGCGCGCGCTGAATGTTCACTTTTATCGTCCGGCGCATCTTTTCGCTTTTTCTCGTACTGCTTGTCGCGGTGACGGCGAGCTTTTGCCTGCTGCGACTGGCCCCGGGGAACCCTTTCACTCAAAGCGAGCGTGCGATGACGCCGGAGCAACTCAACGCGGAGGAACGCAAGTATGACCTCGATGGCTCGCTCTTCTCGCAATGGGCACGCTACATCGGCGTTGCCCCGAAAAACGACGGTCGTTTCAGCGGCTTGTTGCAGGGCGATTTCTCGCCGTGCCTCAAATACAAGGACCGCACCGTCCGCGAACTTATCGTCCAAACCATCCCCGTCTCAGCCACGCTTGGTGCGCTCACGCTGCTCCTCTCCACATTTGTCGGCGTCACCATCGGCAGTCTCGCCGCGCTAAAAAAAGACAAACTCGCCGACGCAGGGACGATGTTTTTCGCTCTCTTTGCCGTCTCACTGCCGACGTTTGTCGTAGGACCTGCTCTCATTTTAGTCTTCGCCCTTTGGCTGGGATGGCTGCCCGTGGGCGGATGGAACGGCGCGTCGAGCATCATACTTCCAGCCATAACGCTCGCCGGGCCGTTTATCGCGTATATCAGCCGCCTCACGCGCACAAGTATGCTGGAGGTTCTCGGGCAGGATTTCATCCGCACGGCGCGGGCGAAAGGACTCGCCGAAAAGCGCGTCATTTATCGCCATGCCCTGAAAGTCGCCATCCTTCCTGTGGTCAGCTTCGTCGGACCACTCGCGGCGAATCTTGTGACGGGATCACTGGTCGTCGAATCGGTCTTCAACCTTCCGGGAATGGGCGGCTTCTTCGTGAACTCCGTGCTCAACCGCGATGTCTTCCTTTGCTGCGGAACAGTCGTCATCTACTGCACACTGCTCGTCCTTTTGAATCTCGTCGTGGACATCACCTACAAGTTCCTCGACCCACGAATCACACTCGATGAGTAGCCCCGCGTCACATCCCGGAGCGCTCCGCCGCTTGCTCAAGAATCCGAAGGCGCTCGCCGCGATCACGGTGCTCGGATTCGTCGTATTTCTCGCCGTCGCGGGACCATGGGTCTTCCCATACGCACCCGAAACCACGACAGCCGCAAAGCTCCAGCTACCATCGTCGCAGCATTGGTTCGGCACAGATTTGAACGGACGCGACCTCTTCTCCCGCGTGATGCAAGGAGCTCGTGTCTCGCTCATCGTAGGCCTGTGTGGTGCGTTGGTGAGCTTCCTGATTGGCACCGCCTACGGTCTCATCTCGGGCTATGTCGGCGGACGGACGGACAACGTCATGATGCGCCTTATTGAGGTCCTCCACAGCGTGCCGCGTCTCATCATTATCATCGTCGCGATTTTCACATTTGCACCGCGATTGGAGGGGTTTCTTCACGTCCACTGGCCGGCAATGAAAGGCTACTCGAAAGTCTTTCTCATCATCCTCAGTCTCGGCCTCATCGAATGGCTCTCCATGGCCCGAATCGTCCGCGGCCAGGTGCTCACTTTAAAAGAGCAGCAGTTCGTCCTCGCCGCACGGGCACTCGGCCAAAGCCACACCCGCATCATCCTGCGCCACCTCCTTCCGAACCTCATCGGAGTCGTCGTCGTATATCTCACACTCACCATTCCCGCCGTCATTCTCGACGAGTCGTTCCTGAGCTTCCTCGGCCTTGGAATCAGCGACCCGCAGGCGAGCTGGGGCAGTCTTCTCAGCGATGGAAAAAACGCCATCAACCCCGTGCGCAGCTATTGGTGGCTTCTCGCCTTCCCTGCTGCCGCAATGTCCCTCACACTTCTCTCCCTCAACTTTTTGGGCGACGCGCTCCGGGATGCTCTCGACCCTCGCTCACGCCGCTGATCTCATCCTTTTCTATGCACCCAATCATCATTGCACCATCCGTCCTCGCCGCCGACTGGGGGCGACTTCACGAGCAAATCCGCCAGGTCGAAACCGCCGGAGCGGACTGGCTCCACCTCGATGTCATGGACGGCCGACTCGTTGACAACATCAGCTTCGGCCCGGCGTTCTGCGACAGCGTCGCGAAAGTCGCCACCACGCCGCTCGACGTGCATCTCATGATCTCGCGCCCCGACCACTATTGGCCGCGCTTCGCGAAAATCGCCCGGAACATCACGATCCATGTGGAAGCCGAGTGCGATGTCCCCGCCACGCTTCGCGACATCCGCGCAGCCGGTATCGGCGCTGGGATTTCCCTCAAACCGGGCACTGCATTCTCAGAAATCGAGCCGCACCTTGCGTACGTCGATCTCGTGCTCGTGATGACTGTCGAGCCGGGCTTTGGCGGCCAGCCATTTCTCGCCTCGCAGATGGAGAAAGTTGCCTCAGCCCGCGACCTCCGAGCCGGGCTCGGCCTGGATTACCGCATCGAAGTCGATGGCGGCATCAACGCGACCACCGGCGCACAAAGTCGCGCCGCCGGAGCCGATACGCTGGTCGCCGGCAGCAGCGTCTTCGGCGCGGCAGACATGGCCTCGGCGATCCGCGGACTGCGCGCCTGAATCGACCAGGCCACAGGCCGTGGCTCTATTTGAATGTAGCCATTTCATCGTTACTTCCAGTCTTCTGACTGCCGGAGTAACCTGCCTCAGTCCGGCAGATTCTTCAAAATCAGTATCATCCATGAACAAACCAAAAGTCCTCATCATCATCGGCGACGCCACGGAAACCGTGGATACGCTCTATCCTTTCTACCGTCGCATCGAGGGCGGATATCAGCCGGTCGTCGCGGCTCCGGAGCAGCGCAGATACCAGATGGTGATGCACGAGGTGAAGCCCGGCTGGACGATCACGAAGGAGTGGGAGGGCTACACGATCGACGCCGACATCGCATTCAAGGACATCAAGCCCGAGGAATACGCCGGGATCTTTTTCAGCGGCGGCCGTGCCCCGGAATACATCCGCGAGGACGAGGCGCTGCTGAACGTCACGCGCTGGATGTGGGAGAACAAGAAGCCCATGGCGAGCGTATGCCACGGCGTGGAGATTCCCGCGCGTGCCGGCATCGTAAAGGGGCTGCGCATGGCGACGGTGGCGAAGTGCAAATTCGACCTCGAAGTGTGCGGTGGCATCTACGTCAACGAACCGTGCGTCATCGACCGCCACATGGTAAGCGGGCGCACGTACCACGATAATGGCCACTATGTCGGCCCATGGATCAAGATGCTCGACGCTGCGTGCGGCAAGTAGGCGCGCTATTCTCAAACCCGACGCTCGCGATGGACCGCAAGACAACCATCTAGTGTAGTCCGTCAAACAGAGCGTAACTTATCGAGATTTGCGCGAGCGCGCTTCACTTTCTCAAGGATATCGCCGGCGCGCGCGGTCCAAATGAGA
>JAYUSJ010000244.1:0-15512 GCA_043755735.1 Verrucomicrobiaceae bacterium
TCGGATGCCGAGGGTCCGGCTCGACTTCCGGGAAACGACCGTCGTTTTGCCCGACGAAGCCGTTCACCGCCACGCCGATCTGTCGAAGATTGTTCACGCAAGTCATCCCATCGGCACGTTGCCGCGCATTCTGAAAAGCGGGGAAACCGAGCCCGGCAAGCAGCGCGATGATGGTGATCACTGCGAGAATTTCCATGAGGGTAAAAGCGGCGTCGCGGCGAATCATTTCTGCGCCTCCCGCTTGCGGTCCACGTATTTCTGGTAGCGCTTCTGGCGCTGTTCAGGGGTGCGAAGTTCATCACGCGCCAAGCGGCGATCGTCCATACGATCCATCATCTCAGGGCGGTTGAAAATCTCCTGCATCTTGGCGCGCCGCTCCTCTTGTGGCAGCCCGCGGACGTCGGCGAACACCTTCTCCATTTCCTCCATCTCCGCCTTTGCTGATGCTTGCTGGCTGGCGGGAAGTTTCGCGATTTCATTCATGCGCCGTTGACGGACTAAGTCGAAATCTGGGCGTCCACCACCGCCGCCACCGCCACGCGGGGGACCGTCCTCTTCGTCCACCTCGGTCGCTCCCGGCGGACGGCCCTGCAAAAAGAAAATCTCTTTCACCTTCGCGCCCGCAGAGCTGGCGAGCGCGGGGATGGCTTTGCGGATCTCGCCGGAAGACGGAGCTTTATTTACAGCAGGATTGAAAGTCTCCGGACAGGCAAACGCAGCCGAGACATGCACCGCCGCGTTTTGCAAATAACCCTGCAATGTCTTCTCCGCCGGTGATTCCACGGTCCACACGTCCTTGCGCAGGTCGAGCGGTGTAGCATCCGCGCCACCATTTCCGCCACGGCCCATCAGCGGGACCTCCAGCACCTTCCATCCCTCGGGACGGGGTCCGCTAGTCCACGCGGCAATCCCGGCATCGACCGTAGCCGCGTCGCTCGCGAGCACGTAAGCGAGCCGGCACCGCGAATCGCTCACCGCGCTGAGAACCTCCAACGCCTCGGCGAGCGGCACTTTATCCACATGCATGGTGGTGGGCGTGCTGGGTTCCATGTTAGTCCGGATCGTGATACCCGCCTGTTTCTCGATTGAGCGGATAACCTCGGAAAGCGATCTCCCGTCCGCATGGACCGTGATGAGCCCCCAGCCGGAAATGGCCCACTTTATGACCACAATAAGCGCCAGAAGCAGCGCGCCAAACGGTAACAGTCGTTCTCGATTCATCATGCCTTTAACACACCGTTTCGCGATTCGTTGCGAAGATTTGACCGTTGCCGCGCGCGCTCCGACTGTGTTTCCTCCGCGCCGCATGAAATCTCTTCCCGTTCTTTTGTTCGCCGCTTCGTCCGTCGTTTCCGCTTATGCGGATGACACTCTCGATGCCGGCTTGATGCGGATGCCCGCTGTCTCGGAAAAGAACCTCGCCTTCGTCTATGCCGGCGACATCTGGGTCGCGCCGAAGGAAGGCGGCACTGCACAGCGCCTCTCCTCGCCACGCGGTGAGGAATCATGGCCGCGCTTCTCGCCGAACGGCCGCGAAGTCGCGTTCAGCGGCAACTACGAGGGCAACGAGGATATTTACGTGATGCCCATTTCCGGCGGCGAGCCCCGGCGCGTGACCTATCATGGCGGTGCTGAGCGCATGATTGCTTGGTGGCCGGACGGGAAGTCGCTCCTTTTCGCCTCCCGCCGCGACAGCTTTAGCGAGCGCGTCGGGCAGTTTTTCAAAATCAGCGCGATGGGCGGAAAGGCGGAGCAGCTCGCAATTCCATACGGCGAACTCGCGGCAGTTTCTCCCGATAGCAAGACGGTCGCCTACACGATGACCGACACCGACCGCGCCTCGTGGAAGCGTTATCGCGGCGGCATGGCTCCGGACGTGTGGCTCTTCAATTTGGAAACCGGCACGGCGGAAAACGTCACCGACAACGACGCATGCGACTCCGCTCCGATGTGGGCGAGCGCTACGAAGCTGTATTTCCTGTCCGACCGCGATGCCGCGAAGCGCGCGAACCTCTGGTGCTACGACACCGCCGCGAAATCGCTGCGCCAGGTCACCACATATAAAGACTTCGACGTTCGCTTCCCGAGCATCGGGCCGAAGGAGATCGTCTTTGAAAACGGCGGCGCACTCGTCCTCCTCGATCTCGCCACTGAAAAAACCCGCGAGGTGAAAGTGGACGTCATCACCGACAAGGCCACGCTCCGCCCGCGACTGGAAAATGTGAGCAGCCGCGTGACAAACGCCGCCATTTCGCCACAGGGCAAGCGCGTGCTCTTCGAGGCGCGCGGCGATATTTTCTCCGCACCTGCGGAGAATGGCGTGATTCGCAACATCACCGAGACACAGGGAATCGCAGAGCGTTACCCGACCTGGTCGCCGGATGGAAAATGGATCGCCTATTTCTCCGACCGGAGCGGCGAGTACGAGCTCACGCTTTTGCCCGCCGACGGCAAGGGCGCGGAAAAGCAAATCACCACGCTCGGCCCCGGCTGGCGCTACCAGCCGCATTGGTCGCCCGACTCGAAGAAGCTCGTCTTCATCGACAGCGCGATGAAGATATGGCTGCACGACATCGACGCGCAAACGACCACGCAAGTTGCCCAGCAAAAGTGGATGTATCACGGCGACCTCGACCGTTTCCGCGTGAGCTGGAGCAGCGACAGCCACTGGCTCGCTTATGCGGGCGACACGGATGCGCAGCAGTGCGTCATCGTTTTGTACGACGTGAAAGCGAAGAAAAACAATCCGGTGACGAGCGCATTTTACGACGACGAACTCCCCGTCTTCGACCCCGCCGGGAACTACCTCTTTTACCGCAGCAGACGCACGTTCCAGGCGCACTACAGCGACTTTGACAACACGTGGGCTTACGTAAATTCCCACGCGCTGATTTGCGTCCCGCTTCGCAAAGACATGCCTTCGCCGCTCGCCCCGAAGAACGACGAGGAGCCTTACAAGAAGGACGACGCCAAGAAGGAAGGGCCGAAGTCCACCGACCCGGAAAAGAAATCCGCAGCGCCCGAGGAAAAGAAACCCGAGGAGAAAAAGGCGGACACCACCGCCATCGCCGGAACGTGGATCGGCAAAGTCCAGTCGCCAAAAGGCGAGAGCACCATCACCCTCAAGCTCGAAGCCAACGGCAACGCCATCTCCGGCACTTTCACCGCATTTGAATTGGTCGGAACATTCACTGGCACCTACGACCCGGAGCGCAAATTACTCACCGGCACGGCCAAGCCCGACAAAGGCCCCGAAGCCAAAATCACCGCCACGCTCGACGGCGATACACTCACTGGCTTCTCCGAAGTCGAAGGCCAGAAGATCCCGTGGAAAGCCACTCGCGAACCCGTGAAAGTCGCCGAGAAAAAACCCGAGGAGAAAAAGCCGGAGTCCAAGGACCTCAAGATCGACCTCGATGGCTTCGAGGCCCGCGCCATCGTGCTTCCCGTCGGCAGCGGCCACATCGATCAGCTCGGCGCACTGCCGGGGAAAGTCCTCTTCCGCTGGCCGCCGCGCAAGGGCGGCAGCGGCCGCACCGCGCCACTCAGCGTCTATGACCTCGAGTCACGGTCCGAGAGCCAGATCGTCGATGACATCGGCGGCTACGAGATTTCCGGCGACGGCAAAAAACTCCTCATCGTCCGCGGCGGCGCATGGAGCGTCACCGGCACCAGCGCAGGCGCAGGCGTGGGCAAAGGCGTCAACGCCACGCTCGAAATGACCGTCGATCCCATCTCCGAGTGGAAGCAAATGTTCAACGACGCATGGCGCATCGAGCGCGACTTCTTCTACGACCCGCACCTTCACATGGTCGCATGGCAGCAAATGCGCGAGCGCTACGGAAAAATGCTTACCGGCTGCGTCTCCCGGCACGACGTAAACTACGTCCTTGGCGAACTCCTCGGCGAGCTCAACAGCTCCCACGCATACCGCAGCGGCGGCGACCTCGATGGCGGCATCTCCCGCTCCGTCGGCTACCTCGGGTGCGATTTCGAGCTAAAAGAAAACGCCTATCGCATCAGCAAAATCCTCGACGTCGCGGCATGGGACACCGGCGTCCGCTCACCACTCCGCGGCCCCGGCATCACCATCAAAGTGGGCGACTACCTCCTCGCGGTGAACGGACGAAAAATCGATCCCACGCAGGAAATCTACGCCGCATTCCAAGGCCTCGCCGACAAAGCCGTCATCCTCAGCATCAACGACAAACCCACACTCGACGGCGCAAAAGAAATCCTCATCCAGACCATCGGCACCGAAGCCCCCCTCCGCCACTACGCATGGATCGAGCAAAACCGCCGCCGCGTCGATGAAGCCACCGGCGGAAAAGCCGGCTACGTTTACGTCAAAAACACCGGCATCGACGGACAGACCGAGCTCTACCGCCAATGGCGCGCGCAAACCCACAAAGACGGCCTCATCATCGACGAACGCTGGAACGCCGGCGGCCAAATCCCCGACCGCTTCATCGAGCTCCTCAGCCGCCCCATCACCGCCCGCTGGGGCGTCCGCGACGGGCGCGATTGGACCACCCCGTTCGTCCCCGTCCCGCAGGCCAAAGTCATGCTCGCCAACCGCTGGAGCGGCTCCGGCGGCGACTGCTTCCCGTGGCTCTTCCAGCAAAACAAACTCGGCCCCGTCATCGGCACGCGCACTTGGGGCGGCCTCATCGGCATGACCGGCTGCCCGCCGCTCATCGACGGCGGCACCGTCACCGTCCCCACCTTCAGCATCTACGACAACGCCGGAAAATGGATCATCGAAGGCCACGGCGTCGATCCCGACATCGCCGTCATCGACGATCCCGCCCAACTCGCCAAAGGCACCGACCCCCAGCTAGAGCGCTCCATCACCGAAATCAAAGCCATGCTCGAAAAAGCCCCCGTCGTAGCCCCGAAAAAACCCACCTACCAGGACCGGACAAAATAGCCCATTGCGGGCGTACGCAAAGCCCCTCAACCCGGCACCGCGCCCATTGCGGGCATGCACAATGGCCTCGTCCAGCCACCGCGCCCATTGCCGGCGTACGCAACACCCCTCACCGCTGCACCGCACCCATTGCGGACGCCCACAATGGCCTCGTCCAGCCACCGCACCCATTGCGTACCCCCGCAACACCCGCCGAGCCCGCTAGCCCCCCTCTGCGTACCCCCGCAAACCGCCCCATGCCGCCACGAGAGCCATTGCGCACCCCCACAACGCCCCCCGAGCCCAAAAGACCCCCATTGCGTACGCCCGCAATGGCCTCGGAGCCGAGTTGAGCCCCACCGCTCAGGCATTTACAGCGATTCTCGAAACTGAGAGCCCCAATGCGCGCAAAATGTTCCATGGCGAGTTCCACGGTGCGGGGTTTTCATAGCCCCGTCTGTCCAGATTTGTCGGGAAAGGTGCAGCCAAAAGCATCCCGCAAAGCAGACTCTCAATCCAATTGTAAACGGTTCCCAAGGTAGCCGCTCGTGGCTCGCGGCGATCTTAGATTTCGTGAACTCTCACGTCGTTCACGAGCGTCGCGAAGACTGTCTCGCCGACGTGTTTGTTGTCATTCAACGAGAGGGCTGTGAGGGGGATTCCGGTGCCGCCGATTTGGAGCGAGACGACGTGGTTGGCGACGAAGCCGAAGTGGTCGGTGATGTTTACATTGGTGGGTGTGCCGAAGACTTGGCCGCTGATGATGATGCCGACGATTTTCGAGATGAGGCTGCCGCCGATCGGTGCATCGTTGGCGTCGCCAAAGTTGACGTTGTCCGCGTTGAGGCCGACCCCGCCAGCGAGGCCGTCGGCACCGAGGTTCATCACTCCGGCCACGAGGTTGCTGGCGACCCATGTGGCTCCGACGTTGACGAGGCTGATGGAGGCGTCGCCGTTGATGGCATTGAGGTTGAAGTCGTAGCCGGCGAGGAAATTGGCGTGCTCGACACGACCGACGACGGTGATGGGGCCAATGGCGAGATCGGTCGTCGCGCTCGGGGCGAGTTGGCCCCGCGCGCTAATGGTGACGGGCGACGCGCCGGTGCCGATGATACTGCCGCCGACGTAAAGGAAGCCGAGGTCATTGGCGGCGCGGATGGAGGCATTTTTCGTGAGATTGCCGTTGGTGCTGGTATCGGTGCCGGTGATGATCGAGCCGCCGACGCTCACGCCAGTGATTCGCCCGGTGGAGCTGGTGATGAAGCCGGAGCGGTCCAGCGTCGCAGTCGTGCCGGAGACGCTGCCGCCGGTGAAATCTTTGCCAATCAGCACCGTGCCCAGATCGCCGATCACAAAGATGGTGCCGCTCTTGTCACCGGTGCCGCCGATGAGCGAGCCGCCGATATTCACGCCCGTGAGGATGCTGTTGCACTGGATACTGCCGGAGGCAAAGCCCGTGCCGCCGACCATGTCGCGTTTGATCTTCACTTGGCCCATGTCCCCGAGGCTGAAAATCCCGCCGCTGGCGATCGGGGAGCCTGCAAAGCCGGGATTGGAGCCGCCGTAGAGCGAGCCTTTAATCTCCACGCCTGCAAGTTTGCCGAGGCTGTTGATGACGCCGGAAAGGGAGCCAGCGCTGCCTGCCACGTCATGGCCGATGGTCACTTTGCCCATGTTGCCGATGCTCAAAATTGCCCCGCTCTTGTCCCCCGTGCTGCCGATGAGGGAGCCGAGGATGGTCACGCCGCCCGGAACGGGGGCGAGAGTTGCATCGCTCTGGATTGCCCCGGAGAGGACGCCCGCGCCGCCGAGGACATCGGCACCGATCTTCACTTTGCCCATGTTACCAACGCTGATGAGTGCCCCGCTGCTGTCCCCCGTGCCACCGATGAGCGAGCCGCCAATGTCGATACCAGCCGGAACAATGGCCAGCGCACCTCCGCTCCGAACCACTCCGGAGCCAATCCCCGTGCCGCCTATCACGTCGTGGTCAATCTTCACTTTGCCCATGTTGCCGGTGCTGTAAATGGCGCCGCTGGAGATGGGGGAGAGAACATTTCCGGCGTTTGTCCCGCCGATGAGGGAGCCTTTGATCGCCACGCTGATGAGGTTCCCACCGCTAAAGACGACGCCGGAGAAGAAACCCGAGCCGCCTGACACATCATGGTCAACCCTCACCGGCCCCATGAGCAAACCGCTCTGGATCGAGCCGCTGCCCATATTGGAGCCGCCGATGAGGGAGCCGAGGATGGTTACGCTGGCGAGGGTGCCCTTCGTTTGGATTTCCCCCGAGTCGGAGCCCGAGCCGCCCGCTACGTCGCGGTGGATTAGCACCGCGCCCAAGTCCCCGAAGCTGTAAATCGAGCCAGTGTTCGTATTCGCGCCGCCGATGAGTGAACCGCGGATGGTGAGCCCGGCGAGTTTACCGGCGGAGGCGTTGATGAACCCGGAATCAATGCCCGTACCGCCCTGCACGTCGGAACCGATAAACACGATGCCCATGTCTCCACTGCTTAAAACTTCGCCGCTGTTTGCGCCGCCGCCGCCGATGAGCGAGCCGCCGATGGTCACGCCCGCGATCTTTCCATTGCCGGAGACGAGCATTCCGGAGCGGGAACCCGCTCCACCCTGCACATTGTGGACGACCGTCACCATCCCCATGTCACCATCGCTGGAAATCGAACCGGTGTTCGTATTCGAACCACCAATCAGCGAGCCGCCGATGGTCACGCCCGCGATTTTATCCGAGGAAGAAATGATGAAGCCGGACTGCAAGCCGGAACCGCCTTTCACGTCGTGGTCGATTTTCACCATCCCGATGTCGCCCATGACGAGAATGGTGCCGCTGTTCCCGCCCGCGCCGCCGATGAGCGAGCCGCCGATGTTCAAGCTCGCGAGCTTGCCATCCACCCGGACGAATCCGGAGTCGAGCGCCGGGCCGCCCACCACGTCATGTCCAATGGTCACTGGGCCCATGTTGTCGGAGGATAAAACTTCGCCGCTATCGGTGCCCGAGCCGCCGATGAGAGAGCCGCCGATCATCACGCTGGCGATTGTGCCGACGCTTTGAATAAATCCGGTCCGAGAACCTGAACCGCCTCGCACATCTTGGTCGATCTTCACCGCTCCCATCGAACCGCCGACACCGAGGCTGAGGATATCGCCAGAGGAGACTCCCGAGCCGCCGATGAGCGAGCCGTGGATGGTGACGGTGCCGAGGCTGCCGTTGCTCCGGATCGTCCCGGATAGCTGCCCCGAGCCGCCAACCACATCGTCGCCGATCTTCACATTTCCCATGGTGGAGCCGGTGACGATCAGGCCACTGTTCGTGCCGCTGTCGCCGATGACGGAGCCGCCGATGGTGATGGACGCGATTTTACCACTCGATGATATGCTCCCAGAATCGGTGCCTGCGCCGCCCTTTACGTCGTGGGCGATGACCACCGCGCCGATTTCCACGAGGCTGAGAATCTGGCCGCTGCTCGTATCCGAGCCGCCGAGAAGCGAGCCGCCGAGCGAAACGCTTTTAAGTTTCCCACCGACGCTGATGAGCCCGGACTGCGGACCTGTGCCGCCCTGCACATTGCGTCCGATCTTCACCATGCCCATGTCGCCGGTGCTGGTAATCTCTCCGCTGAATTGTCCCGAACCGCCGATGAGCGAGCCGCGAATCTCGATGCCGAGAGGGACGTTTGCGAGTGTGCCAGCACTTTGGATGAGCCCGGACTGGGCACCCGAGCCGCCCTGCACGTCGCCTTCGATTTTCACCCGGGCCATGTCGATGCTGCTGAAAATTTTGCCGCTATTGAGCGTCGAGCCGCCGATGAGCGAGCCTTTGATCAGGACCGGGCCGATCTTCCCGTCCGCGCCGGTGACATCAATGAATGCGTTGATGACGTCATGCTTTACCGTGAGCGCACCGAGCGCGCCGGAGATTTGGCTGTGTAGCGGATCGACCGTGCCTGCGGCCTGCGTATCCGCGCCAAACCGGCCCATGGAATTCGCGGTGAGCGATTTGATGGCTGGAACCCCCGTCATGTTGCTGGTCGCATCGATCTGGCCGAGGTCGCCCTTGACGGTGACTGTGCCGAGGCGGAACCCGGTGGAGTCGATGTAGCCGACATTCGCCAGCCCGTTGCCGCCGGGAACTTGGGTGACGGTGAAGATGAGGTTCATGGTCGCCAACGCGCCGCCGCTGAGGTCGAGCAGTTCCAATTGCTCCGCCGTGAAGCTGGGGATGGTGGTGTTGAACATTGCGTTCGTAAAAACGCCGCCGCCGCCGCTGGCGGTGACTTTGACCATGTCGCCGTCCACGTCCAAGTAATGGGCGACTGGGGTGCCGATGCCAGTGACCGAGAGCATGACCGCCGGAGCGATGCGGGTTTCGAGGATTTCGATCTGGGAAAAAAATGAATTGGTTTTCATAGGCCGGCATCAAGATGCCGATTCGCCACATAGCAAGCACCATATCGCGAAAGACAAATCGGCGACCTGCATGACTAACCGTCGTTCTCCTACCGCAAAAATCCCCCTTCCCACATCCCCCAAACTCTGCCACTTTCCGCGCCCTATGCCATACTACGTCCCAGCACGCTCTCACGTTGACCGCCTAGCAAACCTCAAGGCCGCAAAGGCCGCGGACCTCGCAGATTTTGCGCAAAACAAACGCATCCTCTCCGACGCCACGGTCTCCCGCCTCGGCATCATCACGATCTATGAGCCCATCGTCCTCGCCATCGCCACGGCGGAGGCAAAGCGCTCGCTGGAGGTGAGCCAGAAGAATGCGAAATACGCCAAGCTCCTCGCATTCATCCGCGACTATTGGGAGGGCCTCAAGCGCCGCACCGGGCGGGACGACCACGATGCGAGCGTGCTCCTTTTCGCCAGCCTCCCCCTCACCGGCGATGTGCCCGGGATTCCGAACGAAGCAGCGGCGGTGGCGTTCGCAAAACAGATCGCAAAGGGCGACAACGACATGTTTACGGCCGGCTTCCCGAAGATGAGCAACCCCACCGGCCCCGAAGTGGAAGCCGCCCGCATCGCATATGAAGCCGAGCAGGATGACATCGCCCCCGCCGATAGCGCGCTGGACGCTGCTCTGGCCGCCGCTCAAGGAATGGTCTTCGATGTGGACGACATCCTCGAAGACGTGCGGGCGGAAGTGGCGCACTTCAACCGCAAGCTCGACGACCCAAGCATCCGCCGCGCACTGCGCCGCTACGGGATGCGCTTCGCCACCAACCCCGGCGAGCCCGAGGAAGACCCTGCTGACGGCGGCACTCCACCGCCGACTCCACCACCCGCGTAGTCGCCGAACCACGGCTTGCCCGGTTGTTTCCGCTGAGTTAAAGTCTCTGCTGTGAGAGAGAAACTCGATCCATCGTGGCACAAGGCGAGAATCGCCGCGCGCATCCTGTTGAAAGCACGGAAGCGCCCGCTGAACGCGCGCGACAAGCGGCTGGCGTTGCGGTTTGCTGCGGATAAGTCGGTGGAGAACCGGCTCGTAGAGCAAGGCCTTTGCTATCTCGACGCGGCTATTCGTGCCGACGTTTTCCCATATTACCGGCGTCACTGACATGGACTGGAAACCCGATATTTCGTGGCAATCGCCAGCCGGTGTGGTGCTCAAAATGTTTTTCGACGCGCTTCCAAAAGACCGTCATTTTCACATCACGTTGTTTGGCTCGTCACCATTGCAGCTCGGGGTTGATAGCGGATTTCTGAGCGGCGATGTGGATTTATTCTGCGACGAGACGCGCGATTTGCTGGACGATGTTTTGTCGGCGACGGGCCTTTCCGACAAAGCGCGCACGCTTTACATTCAGCTCTGTAGCGAATCGAACTTTCGTTCGAGCCCGCGATGGCAGCGGCGCGCATTCACGACGGAAGCAGCGCCAAACGTCACCCTCACGCTTCCTCACCCGATCGACATCCTCATCGCAAAACTTCACCGCCTCGCTGACAAGGACCTCGCCGCTTTCCGCCTTGTGATTGATCGCACGGGCCATCCGACCGAGGACGAGCTTCGGCGCGAGTTGCAATTTGCCGTGGACCTTTTTCGCCCGAACTTCGACGAAGAAATGGTGGGCGACATCACGACCAATACGCGCGTTTTGTGGCAGGAGCTGTGGGGTAAGGAAATCGATGTGCGCAAAGAGATCATTCGTCCCGCCATCGAAGCCCGACGGGATGGCTACGATTTTCCGAAGGCGGATTACAAAGCGCAGCTCCGGCAGCTCGGCGAGTCGTAGCCCGACCATTTTGCGGGCTGCCCTGCTTTTTTCTCCGTTCACAACCCTCTTCCCAAAGTCCTCCGCGCTGTTACGGTGCGTGCCCATGAAACTCCGTCCGGTCGTCACACTGTTTGCCGCGTTCGCTTTGCTGCTCCGCCCGTCCTTTGCGCAGGAGGAGCCCGTTGAGAAAGACGGGCTCGATTCGCCTTATGAGCAGATCAAAGTGCTCGCGCGGGCGATGCAGCTCATTCGCAAGGACTATGTGGATGAGAAAAAAGTGAACTATGAGGCGCTCACGCGTGCGGCGCTGAAGGGGATGTTGCAGAGCCTCGACCCGCACTCGCAGTATATGGAGCCGGAAGGTTTTCAGGACATGAAAGAGATGACCGACAGCCGCTTCGGCGGGCTCGGCATCCACGTCACCGAGCGCAATGGCGACCTCATCATCGTGTCGCCGATGGAGGACTCTCCGGGGTTCAAAGCGGGCCTGATGCCGGGCGACCAGCTCATCAAAATCGACGGGAAGAACACCGAGAAGATGGACCTCAACGAGGCCTCGGAAAAGCTCCGCGGCCCGGTGGGGACAAAGGTGCAGCTCACGATCATGCGTCCGGGAACGAAGGAGATCAAAGAGTTCGATCTCACCCGCGACACGATCAAAGTGTGGAGCGTAAAGGACGCAAAGATTCTCCCCGTGGACCCCGGCGCGCCCGATCAGAAAATCGGCTACGTGCGCATCACACAATTCAACGCGCCGACTTCCGCGGAACTCGCGAAAAAACTCGATGAGCTGGAAAAACAAGGGATGCAGGCGCTCGTGATCGATCTGCGGTTTAACCCCGGCGGCTTGATCCAGACAGCCGTGGATACGGCAGGGATGTTCCTGCCGATCAACGAAATCGTCTGCACGACAGAAGGCAGGAAGGCTTCGCAAAAAGGAATTTACAAAGGTGAAGCAGCTCTCGTCCGAAAGCAGAAATATCCGCTCGCCGTGCTGATCAACTATGGCAGCGCCAGCGGCAGCGAGCTCGCGGCGGGCGCGCTCAAGGATTTGAACCGCGCCATTATCGTCGGCGAGACGAGCTTCGGAAAGGGCAGCGTGCAAAGTGTCGTTCCCATGCCGGACGGATCAGCCATCCGGCTCACGACCGCAAAGTATTACACACCCAGCCACAACGTGATTCACGAGCGGGGAATCACTCCGACGATTCGCGCGACCATGACGCAGGATCAGGAGCGGTTGCTGATGCTTTCCCGCCGCGAAGATCTCACGGACGAGCAGAAGAAAAAGGACCTGGCGAACTTCCGCGACACGCAACTCGATCGCGCCGTCGATGCGCTGAAGGGCGTGCTCGTATTCCAGTCGCGCAAGCCGCAGTGATCGTCCTCGCACTGGAGAGCTCGTGCGACGAAACCGCCGTCGCCATTTTACGCGATGACACGCTCCTCGCGAGCGAGGTCGCTTCGCAAATCGCGCTGCATGCCAAGACCGGCGGCGTAGTCCCGGAAGTCGCCTCGCGCAGTCATCTGCGAATGCTCCGCCCCACGCTCGACGCCGCGCTGGCACAAGCGGGAATCACGCTTTCCGACGTGGATGCATTCGCCGCGACTCGCGGACCGGGCCTCGCGACATCACTGATGATTGGGATGTCTGTGGCCAAGGGGCTCGCGGTGGGTTTTGACAAACCGTTCCTCGCCGTGAACCACATGGAAGGACATTTGCTCTCGCCGTTTTTCGGCAAAGGCGGGCCGCGTCCCGCGGCGGGATTAATCGTGAGCGGCGGACACACTATGCTCATCGATATCGCAGCCATGGCCGACTACCGGCTGCTCGGACAGACCGTCGATGACGCGGCCGGCGAGGCATTTGACAAAGTGGGCAAGCTCCTCGGATTGCCGTATCCTGGCGGACCAAACGTCAATCGTCTCGCAAAAGAGGGCAACCCCGAGGCCATCGAATTCCCGCGCTCGATGATGCATTCCGACGATTTCGCATTCAGCTTTAGCGGGCTGAAAACGAGCGTGCGCTACTTGCTGCCGAAGATCGCCGAAATCCCGATCGCCGACGTGTGCGCTTCGTTTCAGGAAGCTGTTGTGGACGTGCTCGTCGCCAAGACCATCCGCGCTGCGCGCAGCGTCGGCCGCAATACCGTGGCCGTGAGCGGGGGAGTGAGTTGCAATACGCGACTGCGCGAAAAATTATCGGCTGCATGCGCAAAAGCCGGCATCGAGCTGCTGCTCGCAGCCCCGTCGCTCTGCACCGACAATGCCGCGATGATCGGCTACGTCGCCTCCCTTCGCCTCGCAGCCGGCGAGTCCAGCGCGCTCACGACCGATATCGATCCGAACCTTCGGCTCGTGGCCGTCTAGCGCTGGCAGTGGCGCAGTGGCGTAGTGGCGCAGGCGACCCGCCTGCATTGGTCCCCCCGGCGACCCGCCGGGATCGCGCACACGGGCGAGGTCGCCCGCACAGACCCATGCAGGCGGGTCGCCTGCGCCACTACGGTCTGCTGTGGCACTTGCTCGAAACCCCGACATTGCTCAACGCCCGCAGTGTGATACTCACAGCGCATGAGCTCACCGATTGAAGCAGGAAAGAGTGCCTTAACTCTTGGAGTCACCGCATTTTCAAAGATGCGCACTTTCGTCGGTCGAGGGACGAAAATCGGTGCTCCCGTCGCGATGGTTTGCGGCGCGATTGCGGACCTCGCTTCCACCATTGGAAAGTTCGCGCTCTACATCCTTATCTTCGCCATGTGTGCGGCGCTCGTCTCCGGGTTGCTTTGGTTTTTGCGCTATCGGCGGCAGTTCATGGCCGCAGCCCGCGATGGCGTGATGCAGCCGGAGGAGGTGATGGAACTTGGCGAGCGGAATGTTTGGTCGGTGACGTTTGCATTCTCCGTCGTGGCGAGCGTGGTAATGGGCGGCTTTGTCGTTGCCGAGCGCGTCGCCGGTGATGGCGATAAGGGTGTCCTCGCAAGCACGATTCCGGGAATGGCGGCGCTGCAAGACTCGCTCTTCCGTGTGGAGAAAAAGATCGATGCGATCCAGAACAGCACTGCAAGCATTCAGGCGGACACGACCGCACTGCGGACCGAAGCCGCAGCGACCTCCGCGAACACGGCGAAGATCGCAAACTCGCTGGAGGATATCGCAAAACGGTTTGACGCTCTCGGCTCTGCAGGCGGCGTCCTTCCTGCGCCGAAGACCCCGGAGGAGCACTACCACAACGCACGCGTCCACGAACTCGGCGGCAATTTCGCTGCGGCGCGAAAGTCCTACACCGAGTTTCTCTCAGCCGATCTCGATGTGCTGGACCCGTGGCAAAACTACACGGCGCTGCTGAAGATCCAGGAGGGTCGCGAGGGTGCCCGCGAGGCGCTGCAATTCTTTGTCGCGCGCGGGCAAAAGAGCGTATCGCTCGCGGTCGCGAAGGCGCTCCTGGAGGAACGCGATCCGCGCATCGCCGCGTTGCAATCTCTCGCCGGGGCGAACCCCAACTACGGCCCGCTTCCCTGGCTGCTCGCACAGGAATACTCCAACACGAAACGGGGCGAGGCGACCCTCGCAGAGCAGCGGCTGGAGAAGGAGTGGCTCGGGAAATTTCGCGAGGCAAATGCGGCCGGCAATTTCGTCCGTCACATCCTCGACAAGAAGGAGGCGCAAAAATGGATCGACGCCGCAGACGCAGCGTGGACGCGGCTTTCCGCGATGCCGGCGAAGACGATGGAGAATCCTGTGACGATCACGACGATGCAGAGCAATTCCGGCTGGGGTGTGACATTCGGGCTGGTGGATTTCCGCGTGAAGGAGCTCTTTTTTCGACTCGACGGGCAGGGTGAATTCAAGAGCACGGGCCATCTGCCGACCCAAAACCAGCAGACCGGAACACCGATGGTAAATACGTTCGTTCCACTCCCCGGCCTCGCGCCTGGCGATCATACTGTGGAGGTAAAATACACCGACAAGAACGACCAGCCGAACGGCCCCTACACGCTGAAGTTTTCCACCGCCAGCGAGCAGCTCGCACAAGGGAAGATGATGCTCAATGCGACTGCGGGCTCGTGGCTCTCGTTCCGCGATCACGAAGGAAGGACGCTTTTGTATTTCACTTCGCTGATGTCGTTTCGCCCGGTGATTTCCGAGATTCACTACTCGCTCGATAGCGATGTGGTGGACAAGACGTACGCCTTCAAGCCCTCGACCAAAATGTATGAGGTGGACGGGATTCCCTACATCGCGGTTCCGAAGGACACGAAGTTTGCGTGCGTGCGGGTCACGTACAAAGACGGGACGAAGTCGGACGTTCAAAAAATCGTGCGGCAGCCGTAGCGCGCGATTTGATTACGAGGGATTCTCCTCTCCGGGTT
>JAYUSJ010000245.1:0-15447 GCA_043755735.1 Verrucomicrobiaceae bacterium
TGGCGACGCTGGGGGTGAAGGTGCGGTGTTCGCCTTCGGCGGATTATTTGCATCCGCTCGCGCCGGCGCTGGCGGCGGAGATGCGGAAGTGGCTGCGGACGCATCGACTCAAGGCGGCGGGGGTGATGAAGCGGGCGCAGCTCTCGCGCGAGGCCTTGCGCAAATTGGTTTCGGGGCGGTCGTGGTTTTCGTTCAATGTGGCGGCGCGGATTTGTGAGGCGATGGGGCTGGATCCCATCGCGGCGGTGCTCGGGGCGGCGCGGCGGTGCGGGCGGTTACAGAGGAAAAAGTGCCAACTTTAGAGTCAGTGACCGCGAACGGCGTTTGTGGCTTTCTTTCCCCATGCACAAACGCTTCGCCATCGCACTTCAGACTGTCCGCGGAATCGCGCGCGGGGCGTCTGGTCGGGGCGGGCCGGGGTTGGGAAACGGCGGGAAACCGGCGCGGTGGTGCGGGGATTTGGTCTTCTCTGATGGCTCTGAGACGGGACGGCGTCAGCCAGAATCTCTGGCTGACGTGTCGGAGCCTCGGTGGTGCCAGCCAGAATCTCTGGCTGACGTGCCGGAGCCTTGGTGGTGCCAGCCAGAATCTCTGGCTGACGTGTCGGAGCCTCGGCAGTGCCAGCCAGAATCTCTGGCTGACGTGTCGGAGCTTCGGTGGTGCCAGCCAGAATCTCTGGCTGACGTGCCGGAGTCTCGGCGGTGCCAGCCAGAATCTCTGGCTGACGTGCCGGTGCCATCGGAGCGGGGCTTTCCTAAGCCCCGAGGCCACGCAAGTGGCAATCGCACATGGTCCCGATGGATCGGGACAAACGGGGCTTTGGAAAGCCCCGCTCCGATTCGCTTTCCGCGATTCCATTATCGCTCGTCTGGCGAAAGTAACCACATACCGCCCTTGCAGGGCTTAGTGCTCTTTCTACCGCGTACCCTGGGCTTCACCCAGGGCTATTACATCCCGCACCTTCGGCGCTCCAATGCACCGCGCCGACTAAAGTCGCTGACTACTTTCGCCGCCCGCCAATCCGCAGCTCATTTACGCCATGCCAAATTGGGATGACCCGTCCGCATTTTGGGACCAAGGGACATGGGACTCTCCATCCGCGCCGCCGCCGCTTTCTCCCCCAAAAACCAAAAAACACAACACACGAACCATGAGTAGTAACGCAACACCTGATAACAACGACATCCTCCGCGCGCTGGCCGACCGGATCGCGGACGGCTGCAATAAACACGAAGGGCCTATCGGCATTAAACAAAACACGGAAGCAGTCATCCGCGCCGCCATCACCGGCCTCGCACAATCCGAATTGCAAGTGGGCTTGAAAAAATCCGCCCTGAGCGATGCATTCGAGGTCCTTGCGACCGAGGATGCGGCAGGCCTGAAAGTGCTCACCGACTGCAAGCTGCGCCTCGCGCAAAAACTCGGCCAACGCTGGAGCGCGGCGTGGGAGCCGACGGGCTTCCCCAGCCAATCGACCGCCGTCCCGACGATCATGGACGAGCGCTTTACGCTGCTCGACAGCCTGAAGGATTACTTCACCGCCGTGCCGGCCAACGAGAGCGTGGACATGGGCGCGACGGCGGCAATCTGTTTCGCGGCGTGGACGGTGCTCTCGAACGCGCGGCAGGCGGTGGCGAATGCGGAGTCGGCGCAGACGACGGCATTTGCCAATCGCACCACCGCCGAGAACACCCTGCGCAAGCGGGTGCGCGGGCTCATCAACGAACTGGAGGGAGGACTCCTCGCCGACGACGATGCGCGGTGGGAGGATTTCGGACTCAACATCCCCGCCAACCCAAGCGCGCCGGAGTCCGTGGCATCCGTGACGCTGGCCCCCGCAAGCGCGAATCGTCTGGAAGTGACATGGCCGTACGCAGTGCGCGCGACGCGATACATCATCGAGATCCTCATCGTCGGCGTGGACCCCGACTGGCACACCGCCGCAAACTCGAAAGACCTCACCGTAATCCTAAAAGGATTCACCGCCGGACAAACCGTGAAGGTGCGCGTAGTCGCCGCAAACGACGGCGGCAACGCCGCCCCTTGCCCAGAGGCGCAGGCGGTGATTGCGTGAGTTGAGGAGCACCCACCGCGGAAAGCTTTCCGAAATCCGAAATCTGAAATCCGAAATCACAAATGCCCTTCGATCCCACAAAGCCCGTCAACGGCTCGCCCAATTCCTCCGCGGAAATGCGCGCGCAACTCACCGCGCTCAAAGCCGACATCGACGCGATTCCCGCTGGTCCCTCAGGTCCAGCGGGGCCGGTGGGGCCGGTCGGTCCGGCGTTTTCCAGTATCCAAATCGGATCGGTGACGACGGGGACGCCGGGCTCGCCAGCGGGGGCGCAGGTGAATGTCTTCGGGAATAATGTGGAGCTGTCATTCACCATCCCGGCGGGCGACACGGGAGCGCCGGGCGAAGTGTCGAACGCGACGCTGGCGGGGGAGATCGCAGGGACGGCGCGAAATCCGAACACGGTGTCGATGCTGGGAATCACGGTGAGCAATCCGCCGACGCAGGCGGAGCTTCAGGCGGTGGTGGATAAGGTGAACGAGCTGATCGGGTCGCTGGCTCGGTAGGCGGGCTATTTGGACTTCTTGGGCTTCTTTTGCTCGGTGCGGGTGATCTTTCCTTCGGCGTCCATGATGATTTCCCAGCGGATGCCGTTTTTGTCGGTGATCTTTGCGCCGAAGAGTTTGTTGCCGCTGTCTTCTTCGAGTTCGATTTTGTCGAGGGTGGCTCCGGCGTCGGTGGCTTTTTTGACGGTGGCCTGAACTCCGGCGGGTGCTTCGGCAAGGGTGATTTCCTTGTCTTTTGCAAATGCGGGAATGGAGAAGGCGGTTTTTTGCGCATCAGGGCAGGATGCGCTGGAAGAACCAGAATGCTCCTGCGGCTGTGATGACGAGTGCCCCGCCTGAGATGACTTGTGCGGCGATGGGCTTGCTCCAGCGGTGCAGCAATGCGAGGAGCGGGGCGACGATGATGATGATGCAGGCCTGGCCGATTTCGACTCCGGCATTGAATGCAAAGAGGGACCAGCCGAGGGCGGCGGCGGGGAGGACCATTTCCTGCAAGACGCTGGCGAACCCGAAGCCGTGAATGAGCCCGAAACAAAACGCGAAGAGCAGCCGTGGGTCCCGGCCTTTTCGATCGAAGAACGCATGGATGCCGACGACGACAATGCTCAGCGCGATGACGGGCTCGGCGATCGATGCGGGTGGCGTGAAGATCCCGAATGTCGCGAGTGCAAGCGTGATGCTGTGGGCAACGGTGAATGTGGTGACGACCTTGAAGAGCCGCCCGACGGTCCCGCCGAGCAGAAGGAGCCCGATGACGAAAAGAATATGATCGGGGCCGATGAAGATGTGGTGGATTCCGGATAAGAAGAACTGCGCGATGACTGCCCCGAGGCTTTGCGTGGCGCCAGCGTCGAACTCGACCGAGTGGTTGTCGCCGTGAAAGATTTCCTGCCGCACGAGCTTTCCGCTTTCGTGGACGCTGAGGAATGTCCGATGGCGGGAGTCATACGGAAAGAGGCTGCATTGCACGGTGATGCGGGCCGGTGCCGCAGTCCACGGGTAGTGAAACTGGAGGAGCACGTCGCGCTTTTCGGGAAGGGGCGTGATTGCGCGAAGTTCGGCGGCGAGGGGTTTTCCGTCGCCGAGGACTGTCATCCGTCCGAGGAGGATTTTGGAAAGTCGCGCACCTTGGGCGGTTGCCACGGTTTGTGAGAGCAGCGTGCCGGATTCGACGTCGGGCAGGTCGTGTGCGAGGTCGGTGGCGGACGCGGTGAGCGTGGCATTCACACCATCTGCGCTGATGTGGAGCTCGAGGAAGCTCGTCGGCTCTTCGTGAGCGATGGAGCTGGAGACCATGGCGAGTGCGATGAGCGCGCCGATCGCACGACGAATAATACGAGGCAGGGAACTCACTGTGCGCCTCCATTGGTTGCGGCGACGGGCTGGCTGCCGGTGCCGAGCGTTTCGAGTGTTTTCGATGCGACGGTTGCTTGAAGGATGCTGAAGCGGGGATTGAGATTCAGGGCCTGCTGCAAATGCTTTCGCGCGGACACGCGGTCGCCGAACTTCGCGGCGATCATTCCGGCGTGAAAGTGAATCTCGGCATCCTGGGTCTTCTGGCTGAGAGCCCGTTTGATCGCGTCGATTGCGCGAGGTTGATCGCCGTTTTTGAAATACACCCAGGCGAGTGTGTCTGCTTCGTTGACGTTGCGGGTGAGCTTGCGGGCCTCGGCCATCCGGAGTGCCTCGATGGGCTTGCGATCGTGGTCTGCGTAGAATTTTGCCATGGCCATGTGGCTGTGTCCGGTGCGGGCGTTTTGTGCTGCTTCGAGCGACTCGACTTGTTCGTAGTATCGCTCGGCGCCGTCCTTGTCGCCCTGCACCGCGCAGAGGTCGCCGAGCGCGACGAGCGCATCGTGATTCGGGCCGGCTTCCAGCAGAGTGCGGTAGTATTGTGTGGCGGCGGGGAAGTCTTCGCGGGCCGCAGCGATCCTGCCCGCAGCGAGCAGGACGTGTGTATTTTTGGAGCCTGATTTAAGCGGTCGCTCCAGCGCCTGCGCAGCAGGGAGCAATGCGCCCTGGCTAAAGTGCATCGTCGCGAGTTTGGCCCGGCACCATGCGGTGTTCTCGGCGAATGGTGCTCCGGCTCGGATCGCTTTTTCCATCAATGTGATCGCTCCGCCGGTATCGCCGGTCATGTGGAGTAAACATGCGCCGCGACTCCATGAAGAAAGGTCCGGCTTGAGGTCCATCATCTTTTGGTAGTGCTCGTAGGCTGCGTCGTAGTCGCCGAGTTCCAGAGCGGCATCCCCGAGAATGCCGCAAGCCGTTGCGTTTTCGGGATCGAGAGCGAGGGCTTGGTTTGCCCACTCGCGGCTTTGGTCAAATTGATGGCGACCGCCGGTCACCCACGCCATGCCCGTGAGTCCGTCCACCGTTGTGGGCTGTAGCTTTAGAGCATACCGGTAGGCGGTCTCGGCGTGGTCGTAGTATTTTTCGTCGCCGGTATCCCGGAGCATTTGCGCGAGTGCGTCACCGAGATTTACCCAGCGGGCGGTGTCCCCGGTTTTTGCGCGGACTTTTGAGAGTGCATCCGCAAGCGCGCGCGAGGTTGCGGAGGTGTCCGTGGGGGTCGGAATTTGTGCGAGCGTCTGCTCGCCGGTGAGGGGGACTGGGGCGGGGATTTCGTTCCGGGTGGGCGATTCCCTGAATAAGACGGCTGCGCACAGGGCGGCGCCGATGCATCCAGTGATTGCGGCAACACGCCATAGTGGAAAGCGGGTTGAGGGCGTGGGCGAGTTGTCGGAAGTTGGATTCATAAGTCGGGTGCCGGACTGCACCGGCGCATTCGTCGAGGAATGCGCCGGTGCGTTGGTTTCGGATGAGCTTCTTAGAAGCCGACGTTGACGCCGGAATCCTTGCTGTTGCGGGTGCCGGAGTTTGGAGTCGCGGCGTATGGGAATGTGCGGTTGTGGGTCGCATCGTTCGACGGGACGTTGTCGCCTACAACGGTGATCGTCTGGAATGTGGGACCGCTCGCGATCGCTGTGAGCGCGATGTCCACGACGTCGTCGCCGAAGCGACGGCCATTCGGCCAGCCCGATGGGATTTGAGTGCCAGCACCGTTGGCCACAGTGTCGCCACCGATGAAGCTGAGGCGATTAAAGCCGTCATCTCCCGAGGTGCGAATCGCGCCAGTCGTTGTGTTCACGCGGATCACATCCGGGATGAAGATCGCCTGCAAATCAAGACGGTCTGTGGTTTGGAAGCCGGTGCCAAACACCGCATTGATGAGCACCGCGATTTCCGGATTGAGCGCATACTTGGAGAAGTTCGTCGCATCGTCTTTTGGGGAAGTGCGATTGTAGTTATCCTTGTCTGCGAGCGCCACGAGGACTTCGTTGAAGAGCGGGTTGCCCAGCCGGTTTACCTGGGTGACCGAGCGAGAATTCACGTCGTCCCGGTTTGCCCGCCGAAGCGTGAGGCGAGGACGGCTGACCGATGCATACACGCCGACGCCCGTGCTCTCCGGTTGCAGCGCGCCGGTGTAGGTGACGCTTGGAAGCTCGGTCAACGGAATGACGATCGCATAGTGCAACACGTTGAATCCCTTGAATCCGTCCACTCCGCCGCCGCCCTGTCCGAGGCTGCTGCCGAGAATACGGCCGTCGAGGAGATCGGAAATTCCGGGGACGTCGGCGAAGAACGAGTCCTCGCGCGGCCCGGCAAACATGGTGAATGTCGCGTTTTTGTATGCCACATCCACGGTCGTCTGCGCCGTGTATGGGTCAAGGGCGGCGCGGTTCGTCGCTCCGGATACGGCGCGACCGTTTGCGTCGTTGTAGAGCGGCGTAGTCCTTGGTCCGACGTTCGGAGGTGCGACCAAAAGAGGTTCCGTGTTCAGTGCGATACGTGGGCCGCGGCCTACGGTGCGTGTGACCGAGTAGCTTTGAACAAAATTCTGATGAGCGTCGCCGACCGTCATGATTCCGCCGACATCGGGGCCGCCGTTCACATCCGCGCCGCGTCCGTAGCGGAGAATCGTGTTTGTGTTTTTGTAGGCTCCGAGCTTGGCGTCAACGGGCGAGAATTTGAAATCGTAGCGCTGAAGGTCTGCGCCGGTGACTGGATTTGCGATGTGGATGCTGTAAATCGCATCCGGCGAGAATGCGTCATACATCAGTCCATCGCCCGGTTCCATAAATGGATGGACGTTGACCTCGACGACGAGCACTCGCTCGCCGCTTGGTCGCATGCGGACGAACGCATAGACGTCGGAGAGGTTGGCCTGTGGATCGAGCTTGATGAGCGGTGCGTCGCTGTGGCTGGAGGCCTGCGCATTTGGGGCATGCGAGAGACAGAGCGCGGTCGCGATGGTCGCTGCGAGAGCGAGTTTGGAGGCCTTGTTCGCGGAGGCGAACGGGCCGGTGGAATGTGAAGTTTGATTTATTGTTTTCATTGTGTTTTTGGAACCGGGTTTTGTTGGTTCCGCAGCTACATCGACGGATTTGGGCAATTGGATGCATTGCGAATCGAAAGAAGCGAAATGGAGGGAGTGAACCTCGATGGGCAGGGGAAGTTTTTGGCATTCGTGATCGCGAGCACGACCAGCCTGCGGACGATTTCCGAAATTATTTGCATCTTGGTGGGGATCACGGCTGTAAAGCTCTCACGAACAAACAAGCATGCCTTTGCTCGAGCAATTTTCACTTCTTGCGGCTCTCCGCGATCGCCGTTCCCGGCGTTTCTCATGTGGGATGACACTTCCCGGCGGCCCGCTTGCATTTGAGAGTCGCCACAAGTCGCGACCGCTTACGGAGGACGAGGAGTCTGCGCTCGCTTTTGCGGCCAGCGGCATCACGGGGCACGCGCTTGCGGACCTGTGCCACACGAAGGATGGCGGTGGCAACATCATGGGCGGTCTGGTCGGGCGAACGATCGCGAGCGGAGACGCATTGCAGTGCGTTCCGTTGGTGGTCACGAACGACGATGCGACATATTTAGTGCGGCGTCCGAGGGAATTGCCTGCCAGTGAAATCGCCAGTCTGATCGCTTTGGGAAAGGCGGGGGAGTTTCGCGAAGTGTATCGCCGCTCGCGCGTGAAGATTAAAGATGGCCGCGCGCATCCGCCGGGGGACCCATTGTTTAATCTGAACACGAATCGCTGGTCGGCGCATGCTCCCGGCACCACTCTTTTTCTGCCGATCAACGACCTCACATTTATGTATGTGAACGGACTTCTGGAGGTGCTCAACGAACACACGGGCGCTTTCATCCTGGACGAGCGGAACAATTTTCTTCCCGCCGGACTTGCGAAGTTTGCCCGCAACCGTGGAGGACATCTCGAATCTGATCCCTCGAAAAATCGCGTGGCGACAGTGCGGCAGGTGGAGCAGTTTGTGACTGAGTTTGTCACTCTGGAGCAGGGGATGATGGTGCAGAATCTCTCGCTCATGGCGGAGGCTATGGGTCTCGGCGGGTATCCGAGTTTTGCAAATCACGAGTTCGCGTGGTTTGAGGCCCTGGAGTTCAGGATGGAGACGATGCCCGCAAGCCGCTATGTGGGCGCTGGCTGGCTCCCTTCGATGATGATGAATCTGCTGCGGCAGAATCCTTCCATTCCCTATCCAGTAGGGCTGGAGCGCGACGGGGAGGTTTTGTTGAAGCCCTTCTGTCCGCCATATTACAAATCGATGGCCGAGGCGGTGCGCGCAGTCGTTGACCTTAAATTCGGCGCGTCAGGAGTCTTTCGCGCGGAGGGTCATGGAAGCGCATGGGCGAACCATGCGCAAACCGCCGGGCAGGTACCTCCCGTGAGCGAAAGGGCCATTGAGGCGACTATCGCCTACTGCGAATATTTGTGGAAGCGATACGGGAGATTCCCCGTTCACATGGCGCCGTATCGGACCGTAGTCGGATTTCAAGCGTGCCATCTGGATGTGGAATTCTACGACAAGTTCTACAAACCGGGTGCGGTGAGCGAATCCGTGCGGGCGGATTTTGCATCGCGTCGCCAGTCATGATTGTCCGGCATCAAGCGGTCGCAAACGCGACGAGGGGATCGTCGAGCGTCAATACCGCAAGCAAGGTGCATCCTTCGACCGAATAGTTTTCCTCGTGGACCGATCCGCTATCGGCGTGGTGAAAATCTCCAGCTTCCATCTTCCGGCTACCGATGACGAGGTCGCCGCTAAGGATAAAGAAGTCCTCCGGACCTGCGTTGATGTGCGCGGGATAGCGAGTTCCCTTCTCCAGTTTCCCGAGCAGCACGGCGTAGCCGCGCTCTTTCTCCATCGATAGTAATTTGATGTAAGCTCCCGGGATCGGAAGCGACTTCCATCCCCGCGATTCGGCGGAATCTTCAAAGCGCAATCCCGCCATCGCCATGAGCGCGGGAGGCATAGACGGAACACTCGATCGAACCGACGGTGTCACGGCTGCGATTCGCGCCAAAACTTTTTCACGCAATGAATCAGGTGGTGTTACTTGCGGAGAAGCGATGCACATGAGGTCCGACATCGCATGGAAATCAGCAACAAGTGCCTGCAATTCCGGATTGCCGCGCAATTCCACCTCAAAGCTCTCCGCCTCGCCCGGGTCCAAAGCGCCGAGCGCGTAGAGGCTCGCGAGTTCCTGCTGTTGTTCGGTAATCATAGGTAGTTTGTTAGTTGTTCACGCAATTTCAGCATCCCACGGCGAATGCGTGCTTTCACCGTGCCAAGTGGTTCCTTCAGCGACTCCGCGATTTCTCCATGGGATAGCCCGCTGAAGAACGCCATCTCGATCGCGATCCTTTGTTCGGGGGGCAAAGCTTTCACAGCCTGCTGTACTGCGCCCACCTCTGCAGCGCCCAAAAGCTGAACCGGCGGACGCGAAGACGAAGCGCTTTCCATACTCGACTGCTGGGTCAGTTCATCAAACAGGCGCGTGCGGCGCTGGCGCGAGCGAAGGCGGTCGATACAGCGGTGACGGGTAATCGCAAGACTCCAGTGGAGCGGTGTTCCCATCGCCGGGTTGAAATCCCTGGCTTTGTTCCAAATCTGCACAAATACGTCCTGGAGGATTTCCTCTGCGTCGTGGGTATCGCGCAGGATCCGGATGGCCGTGGAAAAAAGCACTCCGCTGACCTGATCGTAGAACTCGGCCATGGCACCATGATCCTGTTCCGAGATTCGCCGGATCAAGTCTTTTTGAATCAAGTCAGATGCTTCGCGTTCAGCCATAAAACTGTGTCGCGATAACTGGGCTTCAAGCTCATGCGTCGCGGACGAGGTCATCGTGCTGGATGCGGAGTGCCGCAGTCACTTCTAAACATTGATTTTATTGTATTCACCTCTCCCTTCACTGCGATGGAGCTTTGGAATTGGATGCATGAAATATTGCATGTGTGGTCTTGAACTGAATCCTGGCGCACCTGCGGGCGAACAGTGCTGCACTGCTCCACGTAATTGATGCGGCGAGGA
This sequence comes from Verrucomicrobiaceae bacterium, assembly GCA_043755735.1. GTDB lineage: Bacteria > Verrucomicrobiota > Verrucomicrobiia > Chthoniobacterales > Chthoniobacteraceae > SXWH01. The sequence goes on from JAYUSJ010000245.1 coordinate 9,984, forward strand.
CTCCAGTTTAACGATTAGTGGCGGCGCGCTTGGGAATCTTCCGGTGACATCGCTTCATTCGGGTTAATGCTCGTCTCGATGGGAGGCGGGCGGGTAGAGACGGGGACGGAACGACTATGACCGCGATCGGTTTGAGAATCGGAGTCATCGCACTGGCGCTGGTGGAGGCTCGGGGCTGTGGCAATCGCGGTCGCAATCGGAGAAGCGGTGCTCGTGCTCGTCCTGCGCGCCCATTATACGATGGATGTGATCTCCGGGGCGTTTGCCGCGTGGTTCGCCGCCGATATGGCGGCGAGGCTGGCACCGTTTGTGGACGGCTGGCTGAAGTGGAGTGGTCGCTTAACCCCGCCCGTGTCTGCGGCGGAACTCGGCGCGGTAGTCGCCCATCGTTTTGATGATGTCATTCCGGATGCTGAAGATGCTGGCGCGGAGCTTTTGGAATAATTCTTCGGTGATAAACCCGCCTTCGAGCAGGTGCATCGTGGAGTCGAGGCCCGAGGTAAGCGCCGCGAGGGCGCGCTTGAGATACGCGATGCACATTCCCAAATCCTCGACCTGTTCGTCGCTCAACGCGAGGGAAAGCTTGGCGGTCGCGAGCGTGGTCTGAGTGTTGAGTGCGACCATTGCCGGATGCTCGCGGACCTTTTCGTCCGAATCGTCGAGCAGGTTGTCCAATTCCATGTTGAACGCGACCGCTTGCTGATAAATCGGATGTCGCTCAAAGCTGAATCCCGCGTCCGCGTCGTCGTTATCCTCGTCGGATTCGTCGTCCTCAAATGTCGCTTCGACCTCCTCTTCCCAATCGCGCGAGTCGCCATCGATCATGTGCTTCCATCCCATTTCCTCCGCGATGATCTCGTCACGCTGGGGGTGGTCGATGTATTTTTCGAGAAGCTCGATATACTTCTCGGTACGCCGCTCCTGCTCCTGGAGAAACCGCTCCCACTTGAACTCGTCCCAAGCTTTTTCAGAGTGCGAATCAGACATAACGACGCAAACTAGAGCGCAGGCTGCGCGGCGTGCAAGTGGAGAGTCAGGATTTCTTACGAATGTTACTTAAGCGCGCGCCACGGTGATTACGCGAACGGAGGCGGCTCCGGCTTTCAACAGGACGCGGCTGCATTCCTCCACGGTGCTGCCGGTGGTGAAGACGTCGTCCACGAGGATAAGGTCTTTTCCTTTCACCTGTGCGGGATTCCGGACTTTGAAGGCGCCCCTCAGGTTTTCCATGCGCTCGCTTCGGTCCAGTCGTGTTTGCGTAGGGGTTTTGCGGATGCGCTTCAACGCGTTCCAAACGGGGCGTCCGGCCTTTTTGGCGATGAGGCTGGCGAGGACTTCGGCTTGGTTGAACTCCCGCTCGCGCTGGCGGATGTGATGAAGCGGAACGGGCACGAGCGCATCGAATGGCTTTGCCATCATGCGTGGATCGTCGAGTGTTTCCGCGAGCCATGCGGCTAGAGTTTTAGCGAGGTGCGTGTGGCCGAGATATTTGAAGCCGTGCACGAAGTCGCGGACCGGACCGCTGCTCACGTAGCATGAAATCGCGCACTCAAAGTGGAGTTCGCGTTCTTTGCAATTCGCGCAGACGAACTCCTGCGTGATCGCGCCTTGGAACGGCGATGAGCACTTTGCGCAATACGGCGGTAGGATGCGCTCCACCTCTTCCGCGCAGGCCTCGCAGAGATGGACCCCGGCTTCCGTTGAATCGCGGCAGACTCCGCAGTGTGCGGGAAAGCAGAGCGACACGAAGCTGTCGCCAAACCAGCGTGCGAACCGCGCAATCACATCGCCAGTTCAGCGAGCAGTGCCCGGTTGAGCCGGATGCCGGCCTCGAAGTTTTCCACGGGGAAATTTTCATCGGGGGCGTGCGCACGGCAGTCGGGTAATGCGAGGCCGAGGAGCAGGGTTTCCACGCCGAGGATGCGCTTGAAGGTGGTCACGATCGGAATGCTGCCGCCCTCGCGGATGAGCGCGAGCTCCTTGCCGGGGAAGGCGACGGCGAGTGCACGTTGCGCGGCTTTTCCAAATGCGGAATGCGGGTCGGTGGCGTATGGCTCGCCGCTGTGGCCCACAGTGATTTCCAGCCGGACGCCGGGCGGCGTGTGTTGCTCCAGATGAGCGCGCACTTTCGCCATGACGTCCGCGGGCTTTTGGCTCGGCACCAGGCGGAAAGTCAGTTTGGCAAAGGCTTCGCGGGGAATGACGGTCTTGCTTCCCGTGCCCTGGAAGCCGCCCCAGATGCCGTTCACCTCCGCAGTGGGCCGGGCCCATGTGCGCTCGACGTTGCTGTAGCCTGCTTCGCCGAAAAGCTCGGGCACGCCCGTGACGGCTTGAATCTCGGCATCGCCAAATGGCAGGCGCTGCCATGCCTCGCGTTCCCACGGCTGAAGTGGCGCGACGTCGTCGTAAAAGCCGGGCACTGCGACGCGACCGTCGGTGTCGTGGAGCGACGCCACAATGCGTGCGATGGCGGTGGCGGGATTCATCACCGCGCCTCCGTAGATGCCGCTGTGGAGGTCCGTCGAAGGTCCGCTGACGCGGAGTTCCATCGCCGCAATTCCGCGCAGGCCATACGTGAACGTGGGCGTGTTGCGTGCGACCATTCCGGTGTCGCTGATGGCGATGATGTCGCACTTGAGCATCTCGCGGTGTGTGGTGAGAAATGATTCGAGATTCTTGCTGCCGACTTCCTCTTCGCCCTCGATGAGAAACGTGAGATTCACTGGAACGTCTCCGTTTTCACGCATCGTCTCGCCGACGCCGAGAACGTGGCCGAGAATCTGCCCTTTGTTGTCCGTCGAGCCGCGCGCGTAGATGACTCCATCGCGAATGACGGGCTCGAATGGCGGGCTCGTCCACTCGTTCACGGGATCGACGGGCTGCACATCGTAGTGGCCGTAAATCATCACCGTTTTGCGTCCGGGTTTGTGCTCGTTTTTCGCCGTGACGATGGGATGTCCTGGCGTTTCGTGGACCTGCGAACTAAGGCCGATTGCGGTCAGCTTTGCCGCCAGCCAGGCAGCGCACGCGGCGACGTCGCCTTTGTGGCGGGGCTCCGTGGAGACGCTGGGAAAACGAATGAAAGCGAAAAGGTCGTCGAGATGAGATTGCTGCATCCCGCGCATGTATCGCTACGGATGCCCAAAGGTCAAAACCATCCCGCAGGCGCATCCTTCAGCGCACCCCGGAGAGCGGTGCGGATCACACGCTTTTCCGTCACCGGCAAATACGCGAACGCTTTGTCCGGCTGGGCTTCGCCGAGCGCCAGCGCGAGCTGGCGATACACGCGCAGCTTCATTTCGCGGGGCATCGCGGCGAAGACGTCGCTGTCGATCATATAGCTGCACCGGTTCTTGAATAGGCGGGTTTTCAGGTCGAAGTCCCGAAGCGCCGGGATTCCGGACTTTTGGAAATCCGACTTGAAAGCGGAGTCGCCCTCCACGCCGGGAAGCGGTGCCTCATCGGCAAAAAGAATGTAGCGCACCAACGCCCGAGCCAGTTCGTCGAGCGCGGTATTTTCCGCGGCGGACGGCTTGCCCTTGCTTGTGTTCATGACGTCGCGCGTCTTGTAGGTCGCCTCCAGAACGCGGTTCACAAAGCCCGCCTGATGCTCGTGCAGGAGTTGCGGAAGGATGTCGCTGCCGACCACAGGATACCGCGCATAGTCGAACAGCTTTCCGGGCTCCAGCGGGACCTTTTGCAAAACTCCCTCCGGCGAATTACGTCCGAGCGCATTGCCCCAGTGCTCTGCGATGCCGTGTTTGCCCGTCACGTACCAGCCGCCGAACCGCTCTGCGAAAGGAATGGCGTGCCCGCTTTGCTTCTGCCGGAACGCCTGCAAACTCCCGCCCGTCGCGAGCGGGACGACTGATTTGATGAAGATCCCCGGCACATAAAACGTCTCTTCTTTTGCGTGGCAGTTCATGCAGCGATCAGACCGCTCTGCTTTGAATGCGCTGCCGTCGCGCGGGATGTCGAAGATGTAGAAAATCCCGCCGGCCTCGGGGTCGATCGAGACGATCTCGATCCGTCCGCCGGGAATGAACCCGACATAGACGTCCTCATTAAAAAAGAGAGCGCGTGGATTGCGGGGCGAGATGAGCCGGAGCTGGAGGCTCGTATTTGAAAAGACGAGCATCTGCGAAGACACGGGCACTTTCAGGGCGGTCAAAAGCGAGCGCAGATACGGCAGCTCGCCGCTTCCATCCAGCTTTACGCGTCCCGCTTCCACTTCGCCGATGAACTTCGTGAATGGATCGTGCAGCGGGCGCTTCCAGTAGTCGTGCGGCGGTCCGTCGAACTCATACTCGGCGGCACGCGACGGAATCGCGGCGGCGAGGCATACGGCAGAAATCAAGGCAAGGCGGAGCATGGTGAGACAAGCGTGTAGCTGCACGATGCCATAACCGCAAGGTCGCGCAGATTTCGTTTCCGCTTCTGCGTCGAGTATGGTCTTTTGGTCGCGATATGTCTGACTACGAATACGACGTCGCGATCATCGGGGGAGGGCCCGCCGGGGCCACTCCCGCGATTTTGCTCGCGCAGAAGGGCCGCAAGGTCGTCGTGCTGGAGCGGGAGAAGTTTCCGCGCTTCCGCATCGGCGAGTCGCTCCTGCCGTACTCGATGGGCGCATTTGATCGACTGGGGGTCCGCGAGGAGTTAAAGAAAAAGGCGATGCCGAAAAACGGTGCGGAGATCGCCACGGCGTGCGGGACAAGGCAGATCAAATTTTACTTCAAGAACGGATTCCGCCTGAAGCATGGCGATGCATTCCAGATGGAGCGCTCCGAGTTTGATCAAGTTCTTCTGAACCGCGCCCGCGAGGTCGGCGCGGAAGTGCGCGAAGGGGTCCACGTGGAGCGTGTGGACCTGAACAGCGAAGGCGTGACGCTCCACACCAATGAGGGCACTGTGCGCGCCCGCTACGTCATCGATGGAAGCGGTCGGAACTCGGTTCTTGGTAACCAGCTCGGACTTCGGAAGCCATATCCGCATTTGAAAAAATTCTCGTGCTTTGGCCACTTCGAGGGCGTGCAACGGGATGACGGGATTGATGGAACGCTCACACGCCTCGTTCGCGGAGAGGGCTTTTGGTTCTGGCTCATCCCGCTCGATGAAAAGCGCACGAGCGTTGGTCTCGTGATGGATGCATCGACTTTCCGCGCGCGGAAATTGTCGCCCGACGATATGCTCGATGCCGCCATTGCGGAGAGTCCGCTGATGCGTGAGCGGATGCGGAGTGCGACGCGCATCGGAAAGGCGCACAGCGCGAGCGATTACTCGTTTCGCAACGAGCGTTTCACCGGCGACCGCTGGATGCTCACGGGCGATGCTGCGGGCTTTATCGATCCGATTTTTAGCACGGGGGTTTTTCTCGCGATTCATAGCGGAGAGCACGCGGCAATGGCTCTCGACAAGGTGCTCTCGGACGCATCGAAGCAGGAGCGGTTGTTCGCCGGTTACG
>JAYUSJ010000246.1:0-15388 GCA_043755735.1 Verrucomicrobiaceae bacterium
CGAGCGCGACCATCGAGACGTTCCGCTACGAAGACAACAACCCGTGGCCCGCAAGCGCCGACGGCCCCGGCTACTCGCTGCAAGTCATCCGCCCAAAAACAAATCCCGACGCCACGCTCCCGCAAAACTGGACCAGCAGCGCCGCAATCGGCGGAAGTCCCGGCGTGGTGGAAAACATGACCTTCACCGCATGGCTCGCCACCTTCCCAGCGCTCACACTCACCGCCCCGCTCGACGACGAAGACCGCGACGGATTGAACAACGCGCTCGAATACGCACTACGCACAAACCCGCTCATCCCGAACGTCGCCACGAGCAGCGCCGCGATTCAACCGATCACTGTCCTGGGCGTAACCGGGAATTATTTCACGTACACCTTCCGCCGCCACATCGGAGCCACCAGCGCGACATGGACCCCGCAATTCTCGCCCGACCTCGGCACGTGGCAAGCAGCCGACTTCGCGCTCCACGGCAGCGTGAACAACGCCGACGGCACAGAGAACGTCACCTGCCGCACCACAGCACCGGTAAGCACCAGCAAAGGCTTCGGACGGCTGAGCGCAGTGGTGGAGTAGAGCATCCGTGAAACCCGACGAATAAAGCGGTCGCACTCAGATACGAATAGCCCGGCTATGCGAACACGCGTGAAGGAGCGGCGAATTTATTCGCCGACCACCATCGCGCGCAGCGCCCAATCTATTGCGCATCGATCTGGCTCGGGCACGACTCACTGATTTGACGCTTCGCGTTGTGAGGGTCGGCGAATGAATTCGCCGCTCCTTTACGCGTCCACGAACTCGCAGCGCCCTTCGGAAAAGGTCGCTTTCCAACATTCAGCGCTCCACGCGAACCGCGTGGCACAGACATCACCCCCGTGCGCGAAGTCACGGTAGAATAGATCACTCCCGAAGTTCTACTAAAGCTGCTCGAAGCGCTGTGCGTTTCGCCTCGTAGATAGACCGTCCGGCTTTGAGCCTTGCGGCTTTCTGGACCGTGTCCACGAACTTTGCGATCGAACAGCTCGCGATAAGAATTCCGAAAATAACATCGAGGGCGCCGCCTTTCGGACCGGTTGAGCCAAAAATGAAACTCAAACCCAAGAGCGTAAATACCGTCCAAATCACAAAGTCGAATAATCCCGGTTCGTAGTAGCTACGCTTGAAGCGCACGAGGTATTTTTGACGTTCGAGTTCCCACAGGTAGTCTAGTTGCACGATGTCATTCTGTATTCTCACCATCTCGGCGTTTCCTGTGGCTTCAAGTTTCTCTGTGAATATTGTCGACGATATCCGCATGACCGAAAGCTGGGCGCCGCAGTTCCCGCAGGTGAGATATCGCACCGAATCCGAGGCTTCCAGCGGAGTTCCGCATTCGTTGCAACGAACGGTCAAAGCTTTCATTTAGCAGGTTCCTTTAGCCGCGCTCCAATTTCTGGCAACCAGCACAGGCTCTCGCTTCACGGCCGGCTTTCTCCGCAATGCGCACCGCGTAGATATTGCTCCCGATGGCGGGAAGGGGTGCATTGTGGTCCTGCATTCCCATTTCTCTCTTCACGTGTGCCCTCACTCCGTCCCGAGTCGCCTCCCGCGAAATTCGCCTCAGTTTTTTCACTTCTGCCATACATTTTCCTGACAATCGGTCGCGCGCTTTCGTGTATCGTGCTTTCACCATGAAAGCATCACTCCTCGCACTCGCCATAGGTTTCGCTACATTCGTCGCACCTCTCGCTCCGGCTCCGCTTGTCGCGGAGGAAGCGGAGCGCAAAGGCAGGATTGATGCGACTTCGCAGTTCATCTTTCACAGCGTTCTCGAAGGGCTGTACGAGGACGGGCTCACGAACGACGACCTCGCGCAAATCCTCATGCGCCGGGAAAAGGAATCGTATTTTCACTTCATCTACGCGTGCCCCGTTTGCAATGCGACGATCTGGGCACTTGAGGCGTATCAGTCGCGCCCCGGAAGCTTATACGGGCTGAAGCTGAGTGGGGGCACATTTGGCGGAGGGCTCGCGAAGGAACTGCACGACCAGCTTTTCAGCAAGGACCCAGCGCAGCGGCTCACGGCAATCAATACGCTCGTGAAATCCTGGATCGAACGCCGGATGAAACGCCTGCGCCTTTCAGGCGATGAACAGAAGGCACTTGTGAAGCAGCTTGAACTCAAGCGTGAGGAGGGGATGAAAATGTTGGAAAGCTTTCGCAAGAAAGAGCACGGCGAGAACTTCGGCGTCGCACAGGCCGCACCTGCCTATGTGGATCTCACAGAGTGCGCTGTTTGCAATGCCGCCGCAGGCAAACCGATGAAGCTGCCAGGGAAATGATCGTTGCGGGCTCGGACCGTGAACGGGTTCGCCGTTCCAGTTCCGCCGGGACTTTCGCCGTATCCTTTCCTGCGAGTATCTGCTCCGCACGCTTTAGATTGCAGGCTACCTGATCTCGGTGAGTTCCGGGTTTTTCCCGCTCAATGCCCCGTTTTCTCCGCAATGCGCACCGCGTAAATATCGCTCGCGATGATGGAAAGCGGAACGATGTCACGGCCGCTGCGCAGCGGATCTTTTATGAGATACTCGCGGCCGTCGCGCCCGACGAGCAGGACCCAATGATTGACGCCGGGGGAGAGAAGGACTTTGACGAGAACCGGATTCCCTTTCCGAAGTGCATCATCGATGTCCCGGTGAGTCGGCGAGTTAGGGATGGCGATGCGCGCAAACCCTTTCGCGATTTGATCGAACGCGCCCCATTTGATCCATCCGCGCTCGGTGTATCCTCCGGCATCTTTAAGGCGGCGATTTAGGTCGCCGGGTGAAATGCTCAAGCCGTGATCAGCGAGCGCGGTGCTCACGCAACAAAGCGTGCAGCCGACGGACGCGAGGCTTTCTCCACTCCCGCCCACCGTCTCGTCGGCCCAGCGAGGGTCCGTTTGAAGATGGAATGTCTCGGACGTCAACAATGCGCGCTCCACGCTCCCGGGTGATCGGGGTGCCAGGCGAGTATCCTGGGGACGATTCGAGCGCCGCCACAAAATCGTGGCTCCAATCGCGAGCATGAGGATGACGATTGCGAGAAAGAGACGGCTTAGCGGACGCATGATTGGAGGTTGGGTCGGGCGATTTGAATTTCAGTCGAAAACGAAAACCGAGGTTCGACTAACGATGGCGGCGGGGCGGGAACATCTGTGCTCCGCGTTTCCGTGCTTCGGCTTCCTTTTCCACCCGCGCCGCGGTTTTGCGCGGTGCCCACCGATAATCTTCGTTTGCAGGGCGATCCACGACGATTTCAAAGCGCGAGTGCAGCCATTCGCGAATCTGCCATGCGTGACGGAATCCCTTCGCTTCTCCGCTCCCGTCTCCGAGCACTGTCGGCGTGCCGAGAACGGTCACGACGAGATAGCACGCATCGTCCGAGCAGCGAATCTCCAGACTGTCGTAAGTGCGAAAGCGCAAGGCGAGTTCAAGCGCCTGTTTTTGACGCTCGGCGCTTTTGATTTCGTTGCTGAGGAGTGAACTCATTGAGGTGTGGTTAAACATTCGGCGTGCCAGGCGCAACACTGCCTTTGCTTTGGAATGCGGCACGGTCCTCGAACTCCGGTCCAACCGGAAGCCATTACTCACACCATCTTTCACAAATAAAGAGATGTTCCCGAGCGAATGCGGCGTCGCAGCTACGACTTGCTGGGGCGGACTCGCCACATGCTGCCACCACGCGGCGAATCGTCCGATTATTTCTGAAAGATCGTATCAGTGGCTCCGTCGCTCATGGTTGAACACCATGCCCCGCGAGGCCAATCGGTCGATATTCGGGGTCCTGTTCACGGCGTTTCCGTGGCATCCGAGTTCCGTCCGGAGATCGTCCGAGAATATTCTGTTGTTGTGGTTACTTCAGCGGGTGCTCTTTCAGCAGTTCTTCCGTGTTGTAAAACATCAGCCGGCCTTTGGAGGCTGCGCGGACTTTTTGCACTTCGTCGGGTGTGACTGGCTCGGCTTTGTTGCCAAAGCTGTTGCGCGTATACGTCAGGACTGCGGCCATTTCGTTGTCGTTCAACATCCCGCCAAATGGGGTCATGGGGACTTGGCCGTCGTATTTCTTGCCGTTGATTTCGAGCGGGCCCATGAGTCCATACAACGACAGTTTGATGAGTCGATCCTTGTCGCCAGCAACCCACTGGCTGTTTGCGATGGATGGGAAACTCGGGTCGAGGCCCTTGCCGTCGGCTTGATGGCAGGTGACGCAGTGTCCTTCTCGGACGTAGATTTTTTGTCCTGCGAGGAACTGCTCCTGTCCTTTCGCATCGAGATGCGACGGAGCTTTCGCCACGGCGAATTCGGGATGCTCGGTCTCAGCTTTTCCGCTGAGTCGGTCGGAGGCGGTTTTCACGACTTTCGAGCTCCATACGTCGGTCGGTTTGCTTGCGGCGATGGCGACGATCTTCGTCGCGGCGGCGGTGTCGGGCAGCCATGAGGCGGCGACGGTGGCTTCGAGTCGGACGCGGCCATCTTCATCGGCGGCGGCTTTTTCCAACAGCGCGGCGTATCCCGCGATGCGATGCGTATTGTAGCGCAGCACGCGGACGGCGGCAGCGCGCGCATGGGCGTCTGTGCTGCCGAGAAGTTCGCGCAGCAGGGTTTCGTCGGCGGCGTTCATGCCCCACGTGGTCCAGAGTGCTTCGAGTTTCGCGTGGACGTCGGTCTGCGCGGCGGCCCATTTTTTCGCGGCGGGCAGGACTTCGCTCGCGGGGTGCGCGCGGAGTTCGCGGCGTGTGCGGTAGCGGGTGCGGGACTCGGGTTCCTTCAAGTTGTTCAGCAATTTTTCAACGCTCGCGCTTGCGACTTGCACGGGCTTCACGAGCGGGCGGCTCGGGTAGGTGATTCGGTAGATGCGGCCATGGACGTGGTCGCGGAGCGGGTCGCGGGCGTTGTGCTGCATGTGCCCGATGAGGACGTTGTGCCAGTCGATGACGTAGAGCGATCCGTCCGGCGCAAACTCGAGGTCCACAGGGCGGAAGTTACCGTCTTTGCTTTGCAGGAGATTGTGGCGGAACGTGGTCTTCCAGCCGGTGCCGTCGTCCTCGATCTGATGCTGTTTGATACCGAGGAAACCGATGGCGTTGCAGAGGAGGATGTCGCCTTGCACTTCGTCGGGGAAGTGACGCGACGAAACGATTTCGAGCCCGGATGTGGGGCGCACTTTTTCGCCTGCGGGGATGAGGTCCACTGTCCCCGGAGTTTTGCTGCCGAAGGTCGGTTTCACCTGCATCGGCAACGCCCAGTTCATTGTCGTGCCGGAAGTGTGGAGGAAGAAGTCCTGGCCCCACTTATCGAACACGTAGCCCCACGGATTTGGGATGCTCATTTGGATGGTGCGCTCCAAGTGACCACGCTGCGGACTGTAGCGGAAAAAGCCGCCATCCACGCAGCGCACCGGCCCGTAGGGAGTCTCGATATTTGAGTGCAAAAAGACGCCTTCGCAGAGCATGAACGCGCCGCTCGGGTCGGCGGCGTAAGCGCTGATTGCGTGATGCGTGTCGTGGGTATCGAAGCCTCCGAGAACGATCTCGGTTCGGTCGGCTTTGTCATCGCCGTTTGTGTCGCTGAGCAGCACGAGGTTCGGCTCTTGCGAGACATACACGCCCTCGGGCGCAAACTCGAAGCCGATGGGCAGATGCAGCTTGTCGGCGAAGATGGTTTCTTTGTCCGCCTTGCCATCGCCGTTCGTGTCTTCGTAGATCAGAAGCATGTCATTTGGCAGCGCATCGCCGGGGCGGTAGTGCGGATAAGTCGGCATCGTGGCGACCCACAGCCGGCCTTTGTTGTCGAACGACATCTGCATCGGATTCGCCAGATTCGGGAACTCTTTCTCGCTGGCAAAAAGCTGCACTTTGTAGCCTTCCGGCACGGTCAGGGACTTCACGGCTTCTTCGCCGTAGAGGTACGTCTCGCTGCCGTTTTTCACGCTCGGCTGGTAGTTTGTGGGCACGGGCGCGAGTTGGTGCGTCTTGCTGTCATCGACTTTGAGATCGGTCTTTTTACCCGAGGCGACAGCGTGGATGAGCGAGTCGCGCAGAGCAGTCATTTCGCGGGTCTTCTTGACTTCGTCGGGGTAGTTCTGCGGGCCGTACGGATTATACCGACGCCCGTGGGCGTGCACGCCGTTGACGAGATTGTAGTCGTTGTTCCAAAAATAATCCTTCGCCTTGACGGCCTCGAGAACGAGCTTTGGGTCGGCTTTCGAGACACGGGATTGGTGTCCATACATGCCGGTAAAAAGCATGTTCGCGACTTGCTGATAGCCTTCTTCGTTTGGGACAAATCCGCCGGTGGTCAGCGGCTTCGCAGCTTTCGCGTAAAGGGCTTTGGTCGGGTTGAAGAGGTCGATAAAAGTCAGGCCGTTTTTCTTCGCGACGGCTTCGACTGCACCGGCGTAGAGGACGAGATTTGCGTTCTCTTTTTCGCCGTTTGGAAGGTCGCGCCGTTTCGATTGGTTCTCAAACGCAATCGGCGACACGAGCACGAGGCGCGGTGCGGCCTGGCCGTTGTAAGCCTTGCTCAGCGTGTGCTGCACCCATGCGTCGAGTTCGGCCTGGAAGTTTGCGACCTTGCTCGGACCGTCGAACGATTCGTTGTAGCCGAAAAATGCGACAATCGTGTCGGCCTTGAGATGCGTGAGCCATTGGTCGGGCGTTGAATAAAAGCCCTGTCCATTGTGGACCTTGAGTTCCGGATGAAATTTCTCAGCGCCCGGAAAAGCCCACTGCGAGTTGCGCGACGGATGCGGACGGAAAGCGGGCGTATCGCCGACGTGCCCCATGTTGCGGAAGATCAACTGTTGCTCCGGATATCGCAGGCTCAGCTCGGTCTCGATGCGGCTGTAGTAAACGTCTCGCTCGGCGAGGCCGTTGCCGATGAGCACGATGCGCTCGCCCTTGCTCGGCGGCGCGACGGCTTGCGGACGCTTTGCAGTCGCCGCTGCGGGCTCCGCCGAGGGAGCGTGAGGTCCGCCCGCTTTTGGCTCCGCCTTCTTCGGTTTGTCCTTCGGCTTCGCATCAGGTTTTGCTTTGTCATCCGGCTTGGCTGGCGCGGCTTCGGGGGTCTTCGCGCCGGGCTGAGCCGCAGCCTTTTCTTTCCGCCCGGCCTTTTTGTCCGTGGGAGTTGCGGGAGTCGCGGGCTCTGCCAATGCAGGCGTGGCCGTCCATAAGGCCGAAAGGAAGAGACTGGCGATAACTTGTTTTTTCATGATCGATGTTTTTACTGTTGAGCATTCTTTGCCGCGCGTCTGGCGGGCTTGTCACCGGTTGCCGGTGGAGTCCACTCGGCGGGTGTTGGATTGGTGACGATGAGTGGAATGGGGGCCGCGTGAGAAGCCATTTCTTTCGCGAGCAGTGCGGTCAACTCCGTGATTTTTGCAGCGTGCTCGGGTTTGTCGGCAGTGAGATCGAAAAGTTGAGTGCGATTCACGAGCGGGTAGCGGATCCACTGAGCCAATCTGCGAAATCTGCGGGCGAAGATGTTTGTCGGTGGAGTTTTTCAAGAGGCTGTTCGGACAAGTTGACTGTTCAGCGGACTCTCGCCTCCCGCGCTCGACAGGAGCCGTCGCCTGTTGCATTACTTCGCCCATGAAGCCGCTCCTACTCCTCACCATCGCCATCACCGCACACGCAGCCACGCCCGTCTCGGATATCAAAGTGCCGCCGGGGTTTAAAGTGGAACTCCTCCGCGAGGCTGGACAGCGCGAGGGCTCGTGGATCTCCATGGCGCTCGATGCCGAGGGGCGCATCTACATTTCCCCGCAAGGCAGCATCCCGGAGAGCGGCATGGCGAAGGACTCCAAATGGGGCGGGCTGTGGCGCTCCACCGTCGTGGAGGGAAAAGTGACCGCTTGGGAAAAAGTCCCCGTCCCCGTGGGCGACAGCATGGGCATGCTCTGGGCGTTTGACTCCCTCTACGTCTCCGGCAACGGCCCGGAAGGGCGGGGGATTTACCGCTGCAAAGACACCGACGGCGACGGGCTCCCCGACTCCGCCGTGATGTGGAAAAAAGTCCCCGGCGGCGCAGGCGAACACGGCGCTCATGCCCTCGTCTTGAGCCCGGACAAAAAGAACATCTACATCGTCCACGGCAACGCCACCGGGCTCATCGACGGCATCGCGCCCGACTCCCCGTATCGCAACTGGGGCGAAGACGATCTCCTCCCGAAACTCAAAGACCCCACCGCCACATTCTTCGACAGCATCAAAGCCCCCTACGGCTACGTCGTCCGCACCGACGAGGCGGGCGAAAAGTGGGAGCTCATCGCCGGCGGCTTCCGCAACCCCTACGACATCGACTTCAACGCCGACGGCGAACTCTTCACCTACGACAGCGACATGGAATGGGACCGCGGCCTCCCGTGGTATCGCCCCACGCGAGTGCTCCACATCGTCCCCGGCGGCGAATACGGCTTCCGCGAAGGCTCCGCAAAAATGCCCGCCTACTACCCCGACACCCTGCCCGCCGCAGTCGATATCGGCCTCGGCTGCCCCACCGGCGTGAAGTTCGGCACCGCCGCCACCGGTTGGCCGGATAAATACCGCCGCGCATTCTTCGCGTGCGACTGGACCTACGGCCGCATCCTCGCCGTCCACATGAAGGAAAAGGGCGCGAGCTACACCGCCACGAACCCGCTCAAAAGCACCACCTTCCCCAAAGACGCCGAGTCCTCCGTGGACGTAGAGCCCTTCGTCGTGGGGAAGGGGATGCCCGTCACCGATGTCGAGTTTCTCAAAGACGGCAGCATGGTCTTCACCACCGGAGGCCGCGGGACGAGCGCGGGGCTTTATCGGGTGAGCTATGAGCCTGCCACCACGGGCTTTCACATATTGGAAAAGAATGAATACCTTTACCCGGTTCCATCGGGGACCTCCTTATTGGGTGCGCTACCGGCGTCAGCCGTAGAGATCGCGAGGACAATCCAAGATGTTTACAAAGGAGATGTCGCGTCGAAGCAAAACGGGCACACGCGTGCTGAGATAAAGGCGGAACTTGAAGCAGCAAAGGGGGAGCGAGCGGAAACTCTGGGACTCATCAATGGCGGCGCTGCTGGCGATGCGGAGAAGGCGCAACTGGCACGTGAACTCCGGCGAGTCGCTGAGTCGGGCGGTTCGGATGAGGCATTTGAAAACCGAGTCTTCAGAAACCCGAAGACACAAGCTCTGTTGAACCAAATCAGTGAAGGCGTGGACCCATTTCTTACGTACGCCAAACGGCAGTATATGAGAGCGCAAGTACCGAAAAGCGCCGCAGAGCAACATGAGCGAGACACGCTCAAATGGTTTCTTCGTCTAAATAATAATGAACCAGCTCCCACGCTCTCGGGCAGATTGCTGAATATAGCTCAACTCGGTGACGCCTCCACGCAGTCCGTAATATTAAAAAAACTAACCGACTTCCCCCTCGCGAAACTCCCCGACGATCTAAAGCTCCTCAAGCTCCGCATCCTGCAACTGACCTTCGCCCGGCAGGGACGGCCTTCGGAGGAATGGCAGAAGGTGGGGTTGGAAAAACTGCTGGCTTCCTACCCTGCGCAAGGGCCGCGGGCAACGGACCTGAATCGCGAGCTTTCCCAGCTCCTCGTTTGGCTTTCGCAGCCGGAGCTGGGCGACTTGACGCAAGTTGCCGCCGCCGAGCCGAAAGATGGAGGCGTCGAGCCGTCGGGCGGACCCGCGAAGCAGCCCGGCGCGGGTATTCAGCAGTCCGATGAAGCCGCAAAGTTATCAGATGGGGTAAAAAAGTCGTCCGAAGAGGGCGTGGAGCCCTCGGGAACCATTGCGAAGTCGTCAGAAAAGCCCATTGAGTCGTCGGGAGACCCCGCAAAGCCGTCCGGCGTGTCCGCCGAGGCGTCTGGAGAGGGCAAAAAGTCGTCTGAGGTGCCCGAAAAGTCGAAAGGCTTGCGGGGGACATACCTGGTTTCAAAGGACTTACAACGCGAGTCCGAAAAACCGGTCCCAAACCCCGGTGCTGTGGAACATAAGGGCAGGAAGGGGCAATTGTTCCACGCCGAGCTCGGGCAGCAGGTCATCGAGAAGACTTTGGCGCTCATGGATGCCGCGCTTTCTCAGGAGGAGCAGATCCATTACGCCCTCGTCCTCCGCTGGGCGCATGGGTGGACTTCTGAACAACGGGTGCGGTATTTCCGGTGGTTTCATCAAAAGGGTGCGCGGCTGAGCGGTGGGAATTCGCTCGCGGGATTCGTTCGGAAGATCCATGCGGAGGCGGCAAGTCGCGTCCCGGATGCGGAAAAGGTGGCGCTTTCGCAGTGGCTCATCCCTTTGACCGGGCCCGCGCCGGAACTCATCTCGCCGCGCGCCGCAATCAAGGCGTGGACGCTTGCTGATTTGGAAAAAGAGCTCGATGCGCTGAAGGGCTACAAGCCGGACCTGGCCCGCGGGAAGCAACTCTACGTGGATGCGCAGTGTTCGCGCTGCCATTTATATAAGGATGCGGGTGGGAATGTCGGGCCGGACCTTTCGGCGGTCGCGCAGAGGTTCCAGCGGCATGATATTTTGGAGGCCATCACGGACCCGAATAAGGCGGTGAGCGAGCAGTATGCGCTGACGACTTTGACGGTGGTGGGCGGGGAGCAGGTGACGGGAATCATGCAGGAGGAAACGAGCGGGACGATCCGCATCCTGACCGACGCGGTGAAGGGGACGTCGCGGGAGTTTTATCACAACATCGTGTTGAAGAAAGAGAAGGCGCTGGTGAGCCTGATGCCGCCGGGCTTGCTGAATATCATGACGGCGGAGGAGGTGGCGGATTTGCTGGCGTTCCTCGGGCGATGAGGAATCCGGTATGCCACGGCGGCGGGTTGTGCTATGGGAGGACGATGTTCCGTTTCTTCATCGTCTTTTTTATACTCGCGGAGATGGCGTTTGCGGTGAATTCGATCGAGCAGGATTTCACGTGTCCGTTTGATGGTTTCCAATGGAAGCAGCGCATGGAGACTTCTGCGGAGGTGAAGGGGGTGCGGCTGGATCTTCGGCAGCTCGGGGATGTGGTGCAGCCGCCCACGCTGCCGCAGTGCCCGAAGTGCCGGGCGGTGCTGTTTATGGATAATTTTCCGCCGGAAATCGTGGCGGCCTTGAAGCCTCTCGTGGCGACGGAGGATTTCGCGCAACTGGCGTCGAAATACCCGAGCTATTACCTGCTGGCGCAAATGCAGGAGCGTCTCCGCCCGCCGCAGGACAAGCCGGAGCAGCTCGTGGCGCGGTTATATTACGTCGGGCACAGCTATTTGCGCGCATCGTGGCAGCTCGAACACAAGCCGCGGGCGGCGAGGCAGTGCATCGACCGTGCGCACGAGTGGTTTGCCACGGCGCTCGCCGAGATGGGGGATCGCGGAAAGTATTTTGCAAACACGAGCCTGCTCCTGGTGGAGCTGGAGCGACGGCAGGGGAGATTCGACGTGGCGGCGAAAAGGGCGCGCGCATTAAAAGACGCCGAAGCTTTCAAAGAAGCGGGGCATCAGCGGATCATCGCAAGACAGATGGAACTAATCGCAAAACGGGACAGTGAGCCACACGCCATATTCGCCGGGCACGATTCGCTCGTCGCCGCCCCGGTTCCGAGGGTGAACAAAACCAAGCCGGCACCGGGTCCGGCGAAGCCGCTGCCGAAAGTGGACGTTATATTTCCGCACTCGATGGAATCCGTCTCGGAATCCGCCGGACCAAAGCCAAAACCAAGTAAACGCACCTTTTAACACCATGACTACCAATCCACTCGGACGTCGCACATTCCTTCGCGGACTCGGCGCCACCGTCGCGCTCCCATTCCTGCAATCGCTCGCCCCACGCGGCCTCGCGGCAACTGCCCGCCCGCCGGTGCGGCTCGGATTTCTCTACGTGCCAAACGGCGTGAACATGCGCGAATGGACGCCGGCGACCACGGGCGTGGACTTTGCCCTGCCGCACACGCTCCAGCCGCTGGCTCCGCATAAAAACGACATCCTCGTCCTCACCGGACTCGCGCAGGACAAAGGCCGCAACAATGGCGACGGAGCAGGCGACCACGCCCGCGCCGCCGGTTCGTGGCTCACCGGAGCACAGCCGCTGAAGAGTGAAAGCGCCGCCATCCGCCTCGGAGTCTCCGCCGACCAGGTCGCTGCGGAGGCCTTCAAAAAGCAAACGCGTTTCGCCAGTCTGGAACTCGGCCTCGAACCCGGACGGCAGGGTGGTAAATGCGACAGCGGCTACGCCTGCGCCTATTCCAACAATATCTCGTGGCGCAACGAAGGTTCGCCGAGCGGCAAGGAAATCAGCCCGCGACTCGTCTTCGAGCGTCTGTTTTCCTCCGCAAATCCGACGGTCGCCGGTGAGGAGTCCGCGCGCCGCCAGCGTTACCGCAAGAGCATCCTCGATTTCGTAATGGACGACGCCCGCGACCTCAGCGCGAAAGTCGGCGGCGGCGACAAACAGAAGATCGATGAATATATGACCGCCGTCCGCGAAATCGAAATGCGCGTGGAAGCCGCCGAGCGCAGCGTGAAAATCGCGCAGGACGCCGGACTGATCGAAGGCTACGACGTGCCCGAGCAAGTGCCGGAGAGTTTTTCCGAGCACTCGACGCTCATGATGGATCTCATGGCGCTCGCATTCCAGACCGACACCACGCGCGTCTCGACGTGCATGCTGGCCAACGAAGGAAGCAACCGCGCATACCGGAATCTCAGCATCAGCCGCGGGCACCACGAACTCTCGCATCACCAGAACAACCCCGACAATCTTCGCCAGATTCGCGACATCAATACCTTCCACGTCGAGCAGTTCGCCTACCTCATCAACAAGCTGAAGAGCATTCCTGATGGCGAAGGCACGCTCCTCGACAATTGCATGCTCCTTTACGGAGCCGCGCTCGCCGACGGTGATCGCCACGAGCACGAAAACCTCCCGCTTCTCATGGCCGGACGCGGCGGTGGCAGCATCCTGCCGGGCCGTCACATCCGTTACGCGAACGAGACGCCGATGTGCAATCTGCTCCTGTCCATGCTCCAGCGCGCAGGCGTGAACGCCCAGCGACATGGAGACAGCACGGGTCTCCTGCGCGGGCTGGAGGGATGAGGCCGCTCATTTTTGCGCTGCTTGCAGTGCAGGCGTTTGCCGCGCCGAATTTGCCAAAGCTCGCCGAGCAGCTCGCATCTTCCGATCGCGACCAGCGTCGAGATGCCGCGCATCAAGCCGCAGCGCTGGGCACCGGCGCAAAGTCGCTCCTGCCACAGCTCATCAACGCGCTCGACGATTCGGACAATCAGGTTTTCTCCGACAGCATCGCAGCCATCGCTGCAATGGGGAGTGACGGGAAGGCCGCCGCGCCGAAACTGTTCGAGCTGCTCGAAAGCCGGAAAGGCCGCGGCTTTCGTCCGCGCGACCGGGACCAGGCAACGCTGCGCGCCGCATTTGCGCTGTCGAAATTCGGCGTGTCGCCCGAGTTGATCGCCGGACTAAAAAGCGGCGATACCGGTATGCGGCGGGGATGTGCAAAGGCGCTCGGCTTCATCGGCCCGGACTCGAAAGAAGCCATCCCGGCGCTGATTGAGAATCTCGGACACGAAGATCAACCTCTGCGTGCCGACGCCGTGGAAGCACTCGCGCTCATCGGTCCTGCTGCGGTAGAGCCGCTCATTTCCAGCCTCGGCTGGCCCGACCCGCGAGTCCGCGAGGGAAGCGCCCGCGCACTTGGTGAGCTACGCGCCGGCGCCGATCCGATACTGCGTGCCGCGAAGGAGGAAAAAGAAACCTCCGTGCTTGCGGCGATCATCGGCGCGGTCCCTCGCGTCGGGATGGCCCAGGAATCCTGCGTCCCCGTTCTCATCGATGCGCTGTGTGATAAACGCCCCGAAATCCACCGCGCCGCAGTGGATGCGTTCGTGCTCGTCCGGCCCGCTGCGCCGGTCGCCGTCCCCGCGCTGGTGAAGCTTCTCGACGGCCCGGACGCCGAAAGCGCCGCAGCGACGCTGGGCTTTATCGGCGGCGATGCCAGCGCCGCAGCGCCCGCACTGATTGCCGCAGCAAAACGCACGACTCCGCCGGGCAAGGTCTTCACCGACGCGCTCAGCCGTCTCGGCGCGAGGGTCGTGCCTGTTCTGATTGCCGAGCTTCAAGCGCTCCCGCCGAAGAACCTTTCCGAAAGTCACTGGGCCGTCGGTGCCCTTCGCAGCATCGGTGGCGCAGCAGTCCCCGCGCTGGCCAAACAGCTCGACTCACCCAGCCCCGCCGTCCGGCTTGCGGCGGTGAAAGTGCTCGGTGCGCAAGGCAGCGGTGCGCGCAGCGTGCAGGTCCGCCTGCTCAATCTTGCCGCCGATCCCGAGCCGCTCGTTCGCGCCGCGGTTCTGTCCGTTCTCGAACCACTCGGCGTGCCGACGGCCCGCACAGTGGAGTTCATCAGCCAGCTCATCAAAGACACCGACCCGACCGTGCGCCGCGCCGCCGCGGAAGCAGCCATCACGATGGGTGCAGCAGCACGTCCGATTTCCAAAGACCTCGCGAGATTGATCGACGACAAGGATGCAACCGTCCGCGTCGCAGCGCTGCGTGCCACGGGCGCGGTCGGTGGCGGCATCGATAGCGCGGAGCTGCTCTCGGGTCATCTCGGCGACATCGAAATGCGCCCGGCCGTCCTTGAAGCGCTGGTGAAGCTCGGAGCATCCGCAACGCCGGCGGTCCCAAAGCTACTCGCTCTTTTTCCCAGTGCAGATCCAGCCGCCCGTGCGCGGGTATTGCAAATTGTCGCCGTCGCTTCGCGCGACGCCGCATCCGTGCTCCCGGTCGTCGAGCCTGCGCTTTCCGCGCCCGAGGAAGCCGTCCGCGCCGCTGCCCTTGAAGCATTCAGCCTGCTCCAGCCAAACAAAGACGCGTCCGTTGCCGCCGGAGTCATCGCATTGAAAGACCCGGCGCGCGTGGTCCGCGAAGCTGCGGCAATAGCGCTGGCACGGCTCGGGGAAGGCGGAAACGTGCGCGCCATTCCCGCGATTCGTCCGCTGATCGACATCATTCAAAATGAGTCCGACCATGTCTACGCGATGGAAGCGCTGCGTGCGATGCGAGTGAAGGATATCCCGTCGATCACGTATGCATTCAGTGTCCCGAACGACGAAGTCCGCATGTGGGCCGCCGAGCGTGCGGGCCGGCTGGGGCGCGATGCAGGGATGGCATTCATGCCGGAGCTCGATAAACTGACCACGAGTGGCAACGACGGTCTGCGCAGCGCCGCACGCCGGGCGATTGGCGCCCTGAATCGCTGACGATCCGCGCAAGCGTGTCGTAGAAGCGACGCCCCGTCGCTTGCAGTGTAGGCGACGCCCTCGTCGCCTCGGGATGGCAAGGCAGGGGCGGCGGGGCGCCGCTGGCACCTCCAAAGCGA
>JAYUSJ010000247.1:0-4632 GCA_043755735.1 Verrucomicrobiaceae bacterium
TACGTTCAACAAACACCTTATGATCTGATCAACTTTTTATGTACCAGCTCTTTCTTCAAAAATCTTTTCCGCACTCCTGCGCGGGCTAACCAGATACGAAGCTAGCGGTGCGCTTTTGACTAATGCCGCACGGAGGCGCTCTGTCGTTTCTGGTGTCGCTGGCACTTTCAATTCCCCGTGACTGTCCGTAAAGGCATGAGTGCAGACCCTCAGAAGTTCCTCCCAGAGCTTCCGAGCCTGTTGCCGTGTCGCGCCGCAGAAGTCTATTGCCTTATTTTCAGCATTTTGTGCCTTTTCTACGAGTCCGCGCGTGTGTATGACCCTCAATCGTTGGCCTACACCGCCTTCCGCTGTAAAGTGCTGCGGCAAGTGAGAGAGGAAACGTTTGTCATCCACTGCGTTGGGAGGATTGCGGGCGGGGTCAGATTCGACCAAGTAGAATGCTGGCTGGGACAGCTTATCGTCTTCCGTTCTCAGGTAGTGCAGTGGGGCTGGCGTGCGGCTGCGCCATCTCTCCAGATCATACCCAAAGTTAAACGCCACAAAGACACCTCTCGGCTCTATTGGTGACACAACGGGCGCGCAATCCTTCAACACCACATGGGGCTCGCACTTGGTTTCAGCCTTGTTTAGAAGGAGCCACCAAGAAATGCCGGGCATTTCGGCGAGAACCTTTTGAACCATGTTCCTAAAATTCTCCGCACTGACACCGTCATGGCTGGCAATGATGAGCAAATATGAGGCGATGGCGCTGGCCTTTTTTAATACCTCCAATCGAAATTGGCTGGTATGCGTTCCCGCAGTATTGGGTAGCGCTCGCTCCACGTCCGGGCAGTCCAAGACGGCGAACTCCGCACTATCGAGGCCCTCATCAAACGCAACTAAGGGAGTATTGAGCTTTCCGCCGATTCCATCCTGACAGTTGTATTGGCGATGAGCTGCCGCCGGTTCCTCACTGAGAAATTCCACCGCAGCACCGAACACATTACCAAGAACCTCAAGCAAGGCAGCCCGACGCAATTCATCACGTTCCCATGAGCGCGGACACCAAAGCACAAAGCGCTGCGTAGCTTCGTCGGGACTGATTCCGCAGAGAACCCGCTGCCTTCCGGCAGGGCTAAGAAATGTCGCTACGGTCGAAGATTTGCCCGCGTTGAGCAATCCCGCTACGGCAACGATAGGAAGATCGGCATCCATCAGCCGCAAATGCCGCATCAGCGCATCAAATAGTTCGCTCGCCCCAGCCTCCCGCAATGCCTCACGCAAACTGCCAGCGCTCTTGTCCTCCGGCCAGATGCGGCGCACGAGAAGTCCATTATCATCGTCCAATGTTTTGGAGAGTAAATCAGAGGAAGAGGGTGTGTTTATGTTCATGGTCGTTGTAGGAAATCTGCCGAATCTCACCGTTTTCAGTAACAGAACCGAAAGCAAGCTCGCTCTTCGAGAATCTACAGCGTCGGGTGTGATTGGAATCGCCCCGTCCAAAGCCCGATACGACATGAGCGGCGACGGCCAATGTCATCGTAACCTGCCTCACTCTCCGCTCTTCCCTCGCCGTTTCGTAAAAAACATCCGCAGCGCAATCAGTCCAGCGCAGATTGACAGCCCTACGATGAATACTGGGGTCCAGTTCGTTCGCTGGGCGATTTCTTTTCCGATGGGGATCACGGCACCGGTGATCAAGTCCTTTGTCCCCTGAATGAACGGTTCGGGGTTGTTCAGGAAGGCTGTGAGGGTCGCGGTGGCGGTGAGGGCTCCTTTGTGTTTCCAGATGAACTCCATCGCTTTGTCGCCAAACTTCTCCACGACGCCGAGCAGTTCTCCGCTGCGAGCGGTTTTCTCGAAGACGCCGTTTTTGGCGGCCATTCCTAGCATCTGACCGCCTTCGCGGGTCAGTTTTTGCATGGATGGGAGCACTTTGGGGCCGAGTTGGCCGAGTAGGTCGTCGGCGATTCCTTGGTGCTTTAGGAGTGCTTCGGCGGCGGAGTCTCCGTGTTTTAGGAAAATGGCGAGCTTCTTGGGCTCGGAAATCACCCATACGCAGGAGTCGCCTCGTTTTGCGTAGAGCTTGATGACTTCGGGCGCTTGGGTCCCCGCGCTTTCGAGGGCTTCGACGCCGGCATGGCCCGCGCCTCGGAGCAAAGGGAGGGCTTCATCGCCGTGCTTGGCGATGACTTTTTCCACCGCGACGGCGATTTCATCCACGCTGCTCCCGGCAACTCCACGGCCAAATTTCTTGGCGATGACTTCGGCGAGTTCTCGCAAGGCAGCCGTCGTCGGGCCTGCGTGGGAGGTCGGCATCAGCAATAATGCGAAGGCGAAAAGGCAGGCGATGAGAGTCTTCATGGGAGTAGTTTGTTTGCGCTGAGGTTCCAGAGTTGCCGACGGCGTGCGACTACGTTGGAAAATTCAACGTTCAGGGCGTTCATGCTATCTACAGCGAGCTTGGTGGTGGTGCGAAGGACATCTTGCTCGATGTCGGCTTGCGGGTTGTCTATCCATCCCCAAGCGACATCCACGAGGACGCCGATTACCAGACTGGCACCTGCGGTCCACCACCCCAGACCTGCGGATGTGGTCAGCACCCCTGCCTGAATCCCCATACGCACGAGAACCGCCGTCGCGATGCCTGCGGCGACCTCCGAGGCGACTAAGTTTCCCACATCCTTCGTTACGTCCCACTCTCCGGCAGCAATCACTTTGGCAATCGCGACTTTGAACTGCTGATTCGCCGTCGCCGTAAGCCCGCCGGTTGACGGAGTCCCGGAGATAATCGCCTCTAGTTCGACTGCGAGCTGGTTTTCAATGGCCGCGACATCGTTGACTGCCGCATCCACGGTCCGCTTTAGCTCGGCCCCCAATTCTTCGGGGGAAAACAAATACTTTGAGAAGAGCTGGTTCACATGATTCCGGTATCCGTCTTTGTCGGTGAAAGGCATCTTCGACCAAACGAGTCGCCCCTTGCTCCCGAGAGTGAGGAGGTCGGCGGCAAAAGCGGCGACCGCAGTTTTGCCCGGCGCGACGGTCCTATATTGCCGGGCTGCGACAAAGTCGTGGAACTGTTTTGCCCGTGCGCTCACTGCCGCCATCGCCGCAGCTTCGGCTTTTGAAATCGCCTGCTCTGTCCGAGCGCGGAGTTCCTCGCGTGAAGGGCGTTTTTCTTCTGCTGGCGGTTCCCGGTGAGGATTTGGCCCCGCCAGCCATTGATAGATACCGATGGAAGCAAACGAGATGGCGAGGACGGCAATCGTTCCGGTGAAGTAAAGTCGAAGAGGATGCTGATTGCTCATGGTGGATTTTCTGACTGCAATCCATGCAGTGGTCAATGGATAGCGCGAGATTCTCCCAAAGAAAGCCGCGCACCTTCGGTTCTCCCGCACAACCTGAAGTTACACCCATGCGCCATCTTATTTCTCGCTCCATTCCACTCGTCATCCTGTCCGCCGCGCCTTTCGCGTTTGCGGAGCAGTCGTTTGAGGTCTTTCCGACGGACATAAACCTGAAGTTTCTGCGCGACCGCCAGTCTATCGTGTGCCGATTCACCGAGCCCAACGGGGTGAACCGCAACGTCACCGAGGAGGCCAAATTTTCGTTCACCGACGCGACGAAGGCGAAGTTTGAAAACGGCATCGTCCTCCCGCTGGCAGACGGCGAGACGAAGCTGCGCGTGGAATACAACGGGCAGACCGTCGAGGTGCCGGTGAAAGTCGAGGCCATCAAAGAAGACCCCGCGATTTCCTACCGCAATGAAGTGATGCCCATCTTCATGCGCAACGGCTGCAATAGCGGCGGCTGCCATGGAGCCTCGCGCGGCAAAGACGGCTTCCGGCTCTCGCTCTTCGGCTACGACCCCGAGGGCGACCACCGCAATCTCACCCGCGAGCAAGTCGGGCGGCGCATCAATCTCGCGCTCCCCGCTGAGTCCATGCTCCTGACGAAAAACACCGGCGATGCACCCCACACGGGCGGGAAACTTTTCACGAAGGAAAGCGAGAGCTACTCGCTCCTGCATCGCTGGCTGGAAGCGGGCGCGCCGCTAGAGGCACCCGAAGCCGTGCCGACTGCACTGAGCGCCGAAATTTTGCCCAAGAGCCTGCTGCTCGAAGCTCCGGGGCAGAAGTTCCGCATCACCGTGCGAGCCAAATATAGCGACGGCACGGACCGCGATGTCACGGATATGTCGCTCTTTTTAAGCAGCAACGACGGCTCGGCGAAAATCGGGCCTGATGGCGTGATTACGACCGGCCAGCGCGGCGAGGCATTCGTGATGGCGCGCTTCCACACCTTCACTGTGGGCACGCAAGTCATCGTCATCCCCAAAGGGCTGCAATACACGAAGCCCAAAGTGGACGAATGGAACTACGTGGACACGCTGGTGAACGCGAAGCTCGACAAACTGCGCATCGGCCCGAGCGGAATCGCCGACGATGAGACCTTCCTCCGCCGCGCATTCATAGACATCACCGGCACGCTCCCCGGCACCGACGACGTGAAGAAATTCCTCGCGGACAAAGAGCCCAAAAAGCGCGCGGCGAAAGTGGACGAACTCCTCGCCCGCAAAGAGTTCGTGGACCTCTGGGCGCTGAAGTGGAGCGAGCTGCTGCAAGTCCGCACGGACAACAATAACCAGGG
>JAYUSJ010000248.1:0-15214 GCA_043755735.1 Verrucomicrobiaceae bacterium
GCAGCGACGGAGATTTCCTTGGCGAGTTTCCCGACAACCTGACCTTTTTTCAGATTGGCGACTTCACGTTTTGCTTGGAGCCATTGACGTCCCATATATGTCCGCGCGTTGTAGCAGGAGGCGCGAACTCGGCAAGAGAGCTTTGGACTAAAAACGCACTCCCGCGCCCAACTATCTCCGCAGATACAGGAAACGCTCGCGCCCGCTGTGGTCCTTCGCGACTTTCTTTTCAGCGTAGCCGGTAAGTTCCGCAGCGAGTTTGGACGGCTGGTCGAGATGAAGTTCCAACGCAATGGTCGCGCCGGGCGAGAGCTTCGACTGGGCTTCTTCAAGCAGGCGACGGACAAGCGCGAGTCCATCAAAACCACCATCGAGCGCGAGGCGGGGCTCATTGAGAACCTCGCGTTGAAGGCCGGGAATCTCGTCGCTTGGAATGTATGGAAGATTTGCGACCAGCAGGTCGATCGGACCGTCCACGCTGGCGAGAAGATCGCTCTGGATAAATGCCACGCGATCCTCCATTGCGAGCGAAGCGGCATTTTCACGAGCAAGCGCGAGGGCGTCGGCGGAGACATCGGCGGCGGTCACCCGGGCTTCGGGAAATGCAGCGGCGAGCGCGAGCGCGATGCAACCGGTGCCCGTGCCGATATCGACGATGTGGCCGGATTTCCACGGGCAGCCGTCGGTTTTCCCTTCCATGACGATATGCTCGACGAGCTCCTCAGTCTCGGGACGGGGAATCAGAGCCCGCGCGTCGCACTTCAGCGTATGCGAGAGAAACTCAGCCGTTCCGAGCAAGTATTGGAGCGGCTCGGCTGCCGCGCGGCGTTTTACGAGGAGGCGCAGCGGAGCGAGTTCAGCCTCGGTGAGTTGCCGGTCGAACTGCATATACAAGCCCATGCGTTTCATCCCGAGGACGTGCGCAAGAAGATGCTCGATATTCAGGCGCGGGCTCTCGATCTTCGCTTTGGCGAAGTACTCCGACGTTGCGGTAATGACTTCGAGGACGGTCTTCACCGATAAATGTCCACAAGGAACAGCACCGCTTCGCAGTCTCCGATATTGACGATGGAATGCGGAACGTCGGCGCGGTAGGTCGCGGAGTCGGCAGGGCCGAGTTCCGCGGAATCATCGAGGCTTTCCAGCCGGATGCTCCCCTTCTCCACGGTCAAAAACTCACGCGTCCCTTCGTAGTGCGGGGTGCTGCGGAGTTCGCAACCGACGCGCACCGTGACTTCGTAAAACTCCACATCTTTTTCGAGGTTGAGCGGCGAGAGCGTGCGAATCTGGCAGTTCTTGTCGGAGCGATACACCTGCCCGCGATCGGAAGCGCGCACGACCTGGATGGCGGCCTGTCGCTCGCTAGTCTCGATGAGTTCGGCGATGCCCATGCCGAATGCGCTCGCGATTCGGAATGTGACGGTGAGCGTCGGGTTCGCCTTCTCTCGTTCAATTTCACTCAACATCGAGCGCGAAACGCCGCTCGCCTGCGCAAGGTTATCGAGCGACCAACCGCGGCCGGCGCGCAGCTTTTTCACACGCCGCCCGAGGTGCTCGTTGATACTCTCTACGCGGTCTCCGACAGTGGCTGTTTTCTTTTTCGGCGTCATTGGGAATTACCGAGTTTGTACTCGAAACTATCCACGAGCGCCAGCCAACTCGCCTGAATGATATTGTCGCTCACGCCCACGGTCCCCCACGCGTCGCTGCCATCGCTGCCATCGCTGCTGGTGATGTGGACGCGCGTCCTCGCAGCAGTCCCGGATTGCCCGTTGATGATGCGCACTTTGTAATCCTCCAGCCGGATGGCCGAGATGCCGGGATGAAATGGCACGAGCGCTTTTCGCAGCGCCGCATCGAGCGCGTTCACCGGACCATCGCCCTCCGCGACCTGATAGCTTTCCTTGCCATCGATGCGGAGCTTCACCGTCGCCTCGCACTTGTTCCAGCGCCCGTCGCCTGCGCAACGGTATGTGCAATGGTATTCCTGCATCTCAAAAAGCGGCTTATATTTCCCCGTGACCTTGCGCAGCAGCAGCGCGAACGATGCCTCCGCAGCCTCGAACTCGTAGCCTTCCGACTCGAGCCGTTTTACTTCGTTCAGCACCTTTTTGACTTGGTCCGAACCCTTACCCAGCGGATAGCCGAGCGCCTCCGCGCGATTCAAAATATTTGCCTGTCCGCTCATGTCGGACACGGCGATGACGCGCTCATTCCCGACCAAAGCAGGGTCGATGTGCTCGTAGCTGCTCGCGAGTTTTTGCACCGCATCGACATGCAGTCCGCCCTTATGGGTAAAGGCCGCAGTCCCGACAAATGGCGCGCGAATATCGGGCGCGACGTTGGCGAGTTCGGCGACGAATTGCCCGAGTTCACGGAGCTTTGTCAGGTCATCGCACACGGGAATGCCGAGCTTCAGCTGAAGATTCGCGATTGCCGTGATGAGGTTGCAGTTCCCCACACGCTCGCCATAGCCGTTGATCGTTCCTTGCACCTGACACGCGCCCGCTTCGATTGCCGCGAGCGCATTCGCCACGCCGAGACCGCAATCGTTGTGCGTGTGGATGCCCACAGGCCGCCCGAGATGCGCGATAGCCTTGGCCGTCACTTCCCCGATGAACCCCGGCAAATTCCCACCATTCGTCTCGCAGAGAACGACAAGGTCCGCACCCGCGTCCGTCGCGGTCTTGATGGTCTCCAGCGCGTATTCCGGGTCATCCTTGTAAGCATCGAAAAAATGCTCCGCATCGTAGAGCACCTCGCGCCCTTTGCTTTTCAAATAGCGCACCGTGTCGCCGATCATCGCGAGGTTTTCCTCGGTCGTGACTTTGAAAACATGCGTCACATGAAGCGGCCAGGTCTTGCCGACGACACAAACGACGGGCGTCTCAGCATCGAGCAACGCCTTCACTTGCACGTCGTCCTCGACCTTCGAATTGCCGCGCCGGGTCATGCCAAATGCCGCCATCTTCGCATGCTTCCACTTGCGCTTTGCCGCCTCGGCAAAAAACTCCGCGTCCTTGGGATTACTCCCCGGCCAGCCGCCCTCGATGTAGTCGATTCCGAATTCATCGAGCTTCTCGGCCACACGAATCTTATCGAGCACCGAGAACGAAATCCCGGTCCCCTGCGTTCCGTCGCGAAGGGTGGTGTCGTAAAGTGATACTCGTTTGTTGCTCATAAAATGGGGGCGGAAGCTACGCAGCATCGCCGTTCTTGGCAAGCAGCGGCGATCGTTCATCGTCGGAATTGGCGATTTCCCGAGGTTGCCGCCATCTCACTTCGGCCACCCTCGCCCGTGCTCCGCCGTCAGAAAATCGACGACACCACCGCGAACATATCGCTTCCAGCGCCCGATCCCATTCTCCTCCAAAGGATCAATCCTGCGGCATCTGTGAGAGACCGCATCCATTTCACGAAACAGCGAATCCGAGCGATAAACGACCAACTCCGCAAATCGTGTCGAAGCTGAGGGCCGCTCGAAAGGCGGCGCTCGGGATCAAAACGCGTCCACGGAAATCGTGAAGTGCCAGCCGGAGTCCTGCAGGCTGAGCATTCCGCCGCCTTCGCCGAGGCTCACAAAGGCGTGGCCCCAATAGATGCTGGCGTGGACGTTTTTTGCGGGCTCCATCCGCAGACCCACGCCGGCGCTCCAGATGCTCTCGTTGTGGTCCTCCACTTTGTTCACATCCCAGCCCGTGCCCCAGTCGATAAAGGGCGCAAGGGCGACTGCGGGCGTGCCGTCTTTGCGCAGCAGGAGCGGGACTCGCAGCTCCACGGATGCGAAGATGCCGTTGTCGCGCAGGAGTTGATTCTCGCGGTAGCCGCGCACGCTGTTGAGCCCGCCGAGGCTGAACTGCTCGGGCGAGAGGAGCGGCTCGTCGCTGAGTTGCGCGTTGGCGCGGACAACGAGGAGCGACTCCCGCAGCAGCCTCGCCGCGCCTTCCTCGGGCACGTCCGGCACTTTCCCGGAATCGAAGATGCGGCGCATGTATTGAATCTGCCCGAGCCACGTGAAGAACTTGCTGTCGGGAATCTCCGGGTCCACCCCGCCCGCCCCGCCAAAGCCGGACGATGTCCCCGCCGCCCGCGAGGGATCGGCGCGTGTGGAGCCGAGTGCGTATTGACCGAGCCCGACCGTGGTGCGCACGGAGAGGACTTCGAGCTGGCTGCGATGCACCCACTCCAGCCCCATGCGCCACGCGAAAATGTCCGTCTCGCCCTCAATCGCGCCGGGGGAAAAACTGAAGCGCTCGCCTAGCAGATACGTCTCGCTGTGCTTCCGTTCGGCCCCGAGCGTGACGGCGACTTGATCGTTCAAAGTCTCGATGAGCGGCTGTCGGAGCGTGAGCCCCCACTCCTCGGATTTGCTGGTGATGCCGAGCGCGGCAAATGTTTCATCGACGATGCTGGCGTCGTTTCGCCCGGCGTGAATCGCGAGCGTCGTGCCCCACGGCGAGACGGGAAACTCATACCGGACCGAGACGTTATCCGCCGCGCCGAATTCCAAATCGCCCTCGCGCGACCAACGGAGCACGCCCCAGCGGAGTTCCAGCGGATCGTTATTGCCAGTGAGGTTGAGCGACCCGGCATGAATCTCGACCAATCCCTCGCCGACGCTCGGCGGGCGCTGATTTCCGATGGTGAGCCCGAGTCGAAACGGCTGCCGTTCTTTCACGGTGACGTGCAGCACATTCTCCCCCGGAAGAAGCCCCGGCTTTAACTCGGCGTTGATTTGCGTGATGCCGGGATTTTGCCGCAGGAGTTGCAGACCGGTCTTGAGTTGGTTGAAATTCACGGGCTGCCCCGCCGCACGCGCGAGCTGGTGCTTCAGCCACCAATTGCGGAACCAGAAGTTGCCGTGGAGATCGACCTCCTTGAGCTTCCCCTCGACCACCTGCAATCGCACGACGCCGGTCGCTAC
The DNA here is from genome assembly GCA_043755735.1 of Verrucomicrobiaceae bacterium. Taxonomy (GTDB): domain Bacteria; phylum Verrucomicrobiota; class Verrucomicrobiia; order Chthoniobacterales; family Chthoniobacteraceae; genus SXWH01. The sequence goes on from JAYUSJ010000248.1 coordinate 4,925, forward strand.
ATCCTGGTCCGGCAACAGCGCGCCGGAGCTGATATACCCGGCGTCGATGTAGAGCTTCGTGACCGCCACGCGCGCCGCCTCCAGTTCCTCGCTGGACACCGCGCGCCCGGTGAACGGCGCGACCACTTTGGCAAGCTGGCGCTTTGAAAATACGGTGTTCCCCGTGAACTCAAACCGCTTCACCACGATGCGCACGGCGGGCTCCAGAAAGCTGGAATCGAGCGGCGGCAACACGGGCACCATCGCCTCCGGCCCGAGCTCCAGACGGAATCGCCGTGCTGGCGACAAGGCCGGCGGGACATCGGGAAGCAGCGGCAGCTCTTCTGGCGACAAGAGCATTTCCTCCGTGTTGCCCGGTGCCGCAGGCAACTCGGGGGCCAATTGCGACTCGGCAGCAAGCAGCCCGGTGGGAATCAATCCCACAGCCAGCGCAGTCAGCGTCGTAATCGTGAAGTGAGGAATCATTCGTGGCGGACTCCGCAACTTGCGCCCGCCAAGCTGCGGGAGGCAAGGCGATTTGCCCTGATTCTCACGAGTCGCGGCAATTGGTAGTGGGACAGGCGACCCGCCTGTCATAGTCGCGAGGGCGACCCGCCCGGCGCGGACCCATTGGGCGAGTCGCCCAAAAAGACTATGACAGGCGGGTCGCCTGTCCCACTACGGAAACTTCCCCCTTTCACAGCGCCGCACTCCGACGATAAAAGCGACGCATGACACCTGAATCACGCCTCGCCGCACTCGCACTCGAACTCCCGCCCGCGCCCATCCCCGTGGCGGTTTACAAGCCCGTCGTCGTCGTCGGAAATATCGCATACGTGTCGGGGCACGGCCCGCTGCGCGTGGATAAAACGCTCATCACCGGAGTCGTCGGACGCGACCTCGACCTCGACGCCGGCAAGCTCGCAGCGCGGCAGGTGGGGCTCGCGATTCTGGCCACCCTGCGCGCACACTTCGGCAGCCTCGACCGCGTGAAACGTGTCGTCAAAGTGCTCGGCATGGTGAACACCGCGCCGGATTTTTACGACCATCCAAAAGTCATCAACGGATGCTCCGAACTCTTCGCCGATGTGTGGGGCGCGGACAACGGAATCGGGGCCCGCAGCGCAGTCGGCATGGGGCCTTTGCCCGGCAATATCGCGGTGGAAATCGAGGCTATCTTCGAGATCGCGGTATGACGACCTACAGCGTCGCCAACGAAAACAGCATCGAGTCCCCTGCCGTCTTCATCTTTTCCGAAAAGGTGGACGCGAACCTCGCGCGGATGATCGCCATCGCCGGCGGCACCGGGCGACTGCGCCCGCACGTGAAGACGCACAAACTCGGTGCGCTGGTGAAACGACAAATCGCGCTGGGAATCACAAAATTCAAAACCGCGACGCTCGCGGAAGCCGGGATGTGCGTCGCCGCCGGAGCGCGCGATGTGCTCGTGTCCTACCCGCTCGCCGGACCGTCGATTGCGCGCTTTTGCGAAATGGTCGCGCGATTTCCCGATGTGCGATTCTCGACTATCGCAGACAGCCCGCAGGCCATCCGCGGTATCAGCGCGGCGGCGCGCGTGGCCGGGGTAAAGGTGAATGTTTTTCTCGATGTGGACTGCGGAATGCACCGCACCGGCGCTTCCATCGAAAGGTGCCCCGTCCTTTATAAGCTCATCCAGGAAAGTCCGGCGCTCGTCGCGCTGGGCCTGCACGCTTACGACGGTCACATCCACGAACCTTCCACCGAGACACGACGCACGGCTTGCGAAGCCGCGTTTGCGCCCGTGGTGGAGTTGCGCCGCAGTCTGGGCGCGCCGACGCTGATCGCCGGAGGGACGCCTACTTTTCCATTCCATGCGGAGCACTCAGACCGCGAATGCTCGCCGGGCACGCCGGTCTTGTGGGACTTCGGGTACGGAGAAAAGTTCACGGACATGCCGTTTGAAATCGCCGCCTGCATCCTCACCCGCGTCGTCAGCAAGCCCGGCAAAAACATGCTCACGCTGGACCTCGGCTACAAAGCCGTCGCTGCGGAAAACCCGCTCACCCAGCGCGTGCGCATCGCCGAACTGCCCGACGCTGTCGCAGTCATGCACAGCGAAGAGCACCTCGTCATCGAGACGGCGCAGGCGATGGAATGCTTCATCGGCCAGACGCTCCACGCGCTGCCGAAGCACATCTGCCCATCCGTTGCACTGCACAATGAGGCGTGGATCGTCCACGATGGCGTGGCGACCGAGCGCTGCGAAGTGACACGAGGTCGCGCGTAAAATTACAGCGGCTCGAAGAGTAGTGGGACAGGCGCCCTCGCCTGTCATAGTCTGCGAGGGCGACCCGCCCAGTGTGGATTGATGGGCGTGTCGCCATCAAGACAATGCAGGCGGGGTCGCCTGCGCCCCTCCATTATACCTTCTCCTTGAAAAACAAACCGGCAATGAAACGGTGACTACGAAGGACGCGAAGTGCGCGAAGAACAGAAGCGTGGGACTGCGCACTGTTGTTTCTTCGCGTCCTTTGCGGTCTTCGTAGTCTTACTATTTCTTCAAGACGGAATCCCTCAAATGCAGGCGGGTCGCCTGCGCCACTACGGATCGCAGTTACTTCTTCTTGCCGAATTTCTTCGCTGCTGGCGCTTTCAGTTTCTTGAACTCGCGCGTTAGATTGGTCAGCGATTCTTCGATGCCCATGCGCTCCAGCGATGTCGCTCCGACGAAGCCGACGGCGTCCGTGGCCTTCATCACGCGCTCGGCGTCCGCAGGCGTGTTGATTGGTCCGCCGTGGCAGAGGAAGAAAATGTCTTTCCGCACGGTGTTCGCGGCATCGATGATTTCCTGAGTGCGCTTGATGGTGAAGTCCCAGCTCTTCACTGCGCTTTTCACACCGATGCTGCCGCCAACCGTCGTGCCTACGTGGGCGATGATTGCATCAGCTCCGGCCTTGGCCATTTCGACCGCCTCTTCCGGCGAACCGACATACACGACACTGAAAAGGTCCATCCGGCGGGCGAGTGCGACCATTTCGTATTCTTTCTTCACGCTCATCCCCGTTTCTTCGAGAACGCCACGGAAGTGTCCGTCGATGATTGTGTGCGTGGGGAAATTGTTCACACCCGAAAAGCCCATCTCTTTCACCTGCCCGAGCCAGTGCCACATGCGGCGGCGCGGGTCGGTGGCGTGGACGCCGCAAATCACGGGGCACTCTTCCACGACGGGAAGCACTTCGTATTCGCCGATCTCCATCGCGATCGCGTTGGCGTCGCCATAGGCCATCATGCCGCAGGTCGAACCATGGCCCATCATGCGGAAACGTCCGCTGTTATAAATGATGATAAGGTCGGCGCCGCCCTTCTCGATGAACTTTGCCGAGATCCCGGTGCCCGCACCGCCCGCGATAATTGCGTTCCCTTTCTTGATGGTCGCCATGAGGCGCTCGCGAACTTCTTTGCGTGTGTAGGGATTTCCCTTTCCGGTCCAAGGATTTGGCATGGTGTAGTAGTGGTTTCGTTAAAGTTGAGCGCGCACCCTAGCCTAAGGTTCCGACGGCTGGGAAGAGTTGATCTCACACATGTTGCTATCAGGAATCCACCGACTCCCGATCTGGGAATTTGTGGGCGATTGCAGCGAAGACGGCAGCCACGACGAGCATGAGCGCGGCGTAAAAGAGCATTTCCTTTTGCTCAGGCGCTTTTGTGATTCCAAGCTTCCCAAACGCGGCAGTGACCGTTCCCGTCAGGAAATTCCCGGCCGCGACTGTCAGCAACCAGAAACTCATGATCGTGCTCTTCAGCCGCGACGGAGCATTGCGGAATGCAAACTCCAGCCCGGTGGCGGAAAGCAGCACCTCGCCAGCGGTCAGCACCGCGTAAGGGAAATTCTGCCACATAATACTGAGTTGCTCGCCGCCATCGATCCGGTTTTGCAGCCACGCCGAAGCGACAAACGACAACGCGCCCAGGACCATCCCAGCACCCATCCGCCGCAGTGGGGTCGGGCGCACACCGGAGCGATCCATCCCCGGATAGAGCCAATAGGTGAAGATGGGAATAAACAACATGACGAACAGCGCATTCACCGCCTGAATCGTCTCCGCATTCACCTCATAGTTCCAGAGCCACGTGATGAAATACGGCGTCATGCGCTCACCCTGGATCACCCAGGTGCTGCCGGTTTGATCAAAAAGCGCCCAGAAGACACTCACGGGCGCAAACACAAGCGCGATACGCGCAAGAATACCAAGGTCGCTCTTGCGGGTGGCCGCATCGAGCGGCGCCTGCGAGCGATTCGGCGGCACCATTTTGTAGGTCTTGCGCCCCATCCAGAAGATAAGCGTTGCGAGCGCCATGAATATCCCCGGAAGCCCGAACGCCAGCGAAACATTGCCGCTCTTTTTAATCAGCGGAATCGCGGCAAACGCGAAGAAGCTGCCGAAGTTGATGCTCCAATAAAAGAGGCCGTAAATCTTCGGGAGCAGATGCTCCCGACCGCCGGAAAACTGATCGCCAACAAACGCAGAGACGCATGGCTTTATGCCGCCGGAACCTACCGCGATACAAATCAACCCGGCGAAAAAGAGCACTCGCTTCGTCTCCAGCGCAGGCGTGAGGTCCATCGCAGCCAGCAATCCATGTCCGACGCAGTAGAGCATTGAAATCCACAGAATCGTCCGATAGCGCCCCCAATACCGATCCGCCACCCACGCGCCAAGCAGCGGGAGGAAGTAGGTCGCCATGATGAAGTAATGGTAAATCGACTTCGCGAAGCCAGTCGCGTTTTCGTGATTCGGGTAAAGTTCCTTGGCGATGAACATCACCAAAATGGAGCGCATTCCGTAATAACTCAGGCGCTCGCAGGCTTCGTTGCCGACGATGTATTTGGTCTGCGGGGGTAGGCGGTTCAGGTCTTCGCTCATAAAGGTGGGCGTTTCGTAGCGACTCGCTTTGCGGATGGCGAATGTCTTTCGCACGGAAATCGACAGTATTTTTCCGGCATCGATTGATTCCCCCGTCCCGGCCTGTTTCAATCCGCCCGCATGTCTAAATCCTACACCGAACGAAAATCCGCATGGGCGGAAAAGATGCTGGCCCGCGGTGCGCGCGCGGAAACTGTCCGCTCCAAGGATCGATTGCCGCCCGGTCAGCACATCGTGCAGAAACTCCCGGTGCTCGACCTCGGCATTCATCGGGCCATTTCCCACTCCGACTGGCGGCTGCAAATCACCGGGCTCGTCGAGAATCCCGTGACGCTCGACTGGGCGGCGCTGATGGCGCTTTCGCAGGAGGAAAAAACGAGCGATTTTCACTGCGTGACGACGTGGAGCAAATACGACTGCCGATGGCGCGGCGTGCCGCTCGCGGCATTGCTCGACCTCGTGCGCCCCACGGACGAAGCGCGGTTCGTGTTCTACCGCGCCCACGACGGCTATACGACGAATACCCCGGTGGACGCCCTCACGCACCCCGACGCGCTCCTCGCGCACACGTTCAACGGCGAACCCCTGCCCATTGAGCACGGCGGGCCGCTGCGTATCATCATCCCGCAACTGTACGCATGGAAAGGCGCAAAGTGGGTGCAGCAAATCGACTTTCGTGCGACCGACGCTGCGGGCTATTGGGAGGAACGCGGCTACTCGATGCTCGGCGATCCGTGGCTGAACGACCGGTTCGGCTAACGACGGATCTCGAAAACGACGATCAACTGCCCGCGCTCGTGCATCGGGCCACGGATGAAGAGCGGACTATCGAGACCCAGTTTCGCCTCGGTTTCGACGATGCGGCGTTTGTCGTGGAAGAACTCCAGATTCAGGTGATACCCCGCGCCCTCGGGACGCGCGACTGCGCCGACCCAGAAGTTTTGACTTGGCACCAGCCAGCGTTCCTTTTGGTCGTCCATCGACTTTGTCGCGGAGCCGAGAATCTCAAACTGCTGATAGCCAAAAACCTTGTTCAACCGGGCGGCAAATGGCGCGAGCTCCGGCGGTGGTGCTTTGATCCCCTTGCCCTTTGCAGGATTGCTCGCGAGTACGACGGCGCTCCAGACTTTGTCGTCGGCAAAAGCCGCAGTCGCGAGCAGTAGAAAGATGGCGATGAACCGAATCATTCGAGCACGTAGCTGTTGGGCAGCGAATCGAGTCCCTCGATCCATACCACCGCCATTCCACCCGCATCGATGATATGCGCCGAGATATCCTCGTCGCCGGCCTTCACGCTGAGCACTTGCGCGAAATATTCACCACTGCGGTTTTTCTGTGGTCCGACCGCGCCGAAATAAATCCCCGACGCCACGAGCAGGCACGCAGCGGCTGCAAATGCGAGACGCCAAAGCGGGAAAAAGGTGCGCTTTGCCGGAGCCGCCTCAGGCTCGGGACGGATCTCGCGGAGAATCTGATGATTGAAGAACTCGCCGTGGCTCAACGCAGGCGCATCCTTTCTCAAAACCGTGCGCAGTCGTTCGTGCTGGCGACGCTCCACGACCACGTCGGGATGTTCCTTTTCAAACGCTGCGGCGTCCGCCAGTGACAGGGTTCCATCGAGGTAAGCAGTGAGCTTTTCCTCCAACTGAGTAAGTGTGGGTTCAGAGTTGTTCATAGACGTCTTGGAGTAGCGATTGCAGTTTTTTGCGGGCGTAAAAGAGGCGGGACATCACGGTGCCGATGGAGCATCCGATTGCGTCCGCGATTTCCTGGTAGTCGAGACCTTCGATCTCGCGAAGAACGGCGACGGCACGGTGCTCGGGCGAGAGCTTTTCGATGGCAGCGTCGATTCGCTGGCGAATCTCCGCATCGGCGATTCGCTCGGCCGGTTCCATGACCGCCTTGGGCGCAGTTGCGGCGGCGGGATCGATTTTCCGAAGGCCAATGGTGTCGTCGAATTCCTGCCCGCCGTGGATGTGCTTCCTCCGCAGCCAGTCGAGCGTCACATTCGTCATGATGCGATACAGCCACGTGTAAAAACCAGACTGACCACGGAAGTTCGCGAGGCTTTTCCAAGCCTTCACGAAGCCGTCCTGGGCGAGATCCCAGGCGTCTTCCTCATTTCTGGTCATGTGGTAAATCATGGCGAAGCAGCGTTGTCGGTATTTAGTAATGAGCGCATCGAATGCCACGGTGTCCCCACGTTGCGCGCTCGCGACCAAATCCAGATCATTTGCGCCCTCAGCAGGATTACCGGGCTCTCCTTTCGACGTGTTGTGCTCCGGGTTATTCAATTGGATTTTGGCGGGGGTTCCTGAAGCGCTTTGATTTTGTCGCCCACCCCTTCCGCTCCTTTGTCACGAGCCTCTTGGTAGGCACGGAGGGCGTCTTTTTTCTCGCCGAGCATCTCGTAGATGAGCGCTTTATCGATGAGCAAGGGCGCGTCGGGATTCTTGGGGTCGATCCGCTTGCCGATCTCATCCATCGCCGCCTTCAAATCCGCGTCAGCCTCGGCTTTCCTTCCGAGACCGATGAGGGCGCGGGCCCGACGAATCAGCCAGGAACTCTGAATCCGGGAATCGCGAAGTTCGCTATCAATCGTCGAGAGCGCCGCAGCCCACTGGCCGGCGTCCATTTGTGCCTCGACCCGGTCGATTGCCAGAATACCCGCACCCGTCTCGCGAATTCCTTCATCGAGCCCCGCGATCCGCTCCTTGTTCAGCTTCAAGCGCTTTTGGATGTCGCTGCGCAGCAAATACCACTCGGGGTTTGCCTTGTGGAGGCGCAACCCGGCATCGCAGTCGTCCAGCGCTTTTCTGTGTTCATTTTGGGAACGGAAAATCTCTGCGCGAAGCATTCGTAGCGCTGCATAATCGCTGGCGTCATCGGTTTTCACCGTCAGCCCGCGGGCGATTGTCGAGAGGGCTTCCGGCGCCTTTCCACCGACAAAAAACACGCGGGCAAGCTCGCGGTGAGCCCCCACAGAATCCGGCGCGTACGTGAGCGCAAGCTCAAGGTCCTTCGTCGCCTCCGGGAGTTTGCCCAAGACGCGGTACTCGATGGCTCGCTCGGTAAGCAACTCGGCCGTCTCGCCATTGCGTTTCATCCGCTCGGTAAGTTCCTCTATTTCGTGCTCGGGACCTTCGTGGGCAGTGGCAGGCAGCGCGGAGCAAAGCAACGCTGCGACGTAAAAACTGGCGGAAAGAGTGCGCATTATTCTTCGAGCAAGAGGCTGGGGCTGAACAGAAAGTCCACTTTCTCCACGCTGCTGTTGTGGGCTTCGATGGAAAGCACGTTCACTCCGTCCTTGAGGATCTTCAATGCATCAGGGAGAGCAAAAAACTGAGTCCCCTTCTGCTCCCTCAATTTCACATTTTGAGCATTGCGCCCACTGCTCCGGCCTACGCCGCTGCGCGCAACTTCCCGCCCGTTGATGTAAGCGATAAATCCGTCGCTGAAATCAATATCCAGCCCCAACTCGGTTACACGGTCAACCTGCTCGACCGTAAACTCGCACCGCGCAAAAAGCACCGTCGCTTTTCGCCGCATCTCGCGTACGTCCGTCCGGAAACCACCTTTCCCGTAGCCAAATCCGGCTGCGCCCCTCTTCCAACCCTCGGCAAGGAAGCCGGACTGGGTCCATTCCTTCCCGCGCACCGGCTGGTCGAATGCGAACTGCCACTCGGCCCCCGGCGCAATGAGGACCTTCCGATTCACGGGCGGTCCGCCCACTCCCTTGAGCGCAACGTCCGGCTTTTTGTACTCCGGCGGCTGCCAAGGTAATCCGAGCCTTGCGGGCTTTACCTTGCCCCGCTTCACGATGCTGAAAAGGTCCGACTCGGCACCGTCACGGTTGATCATCCGTCCAATTAAAGTGTCTCCTTTTACGTCCACAAGCGTCCCACCGTGTTCGAGGACAATCCTGCGCATGACGGGCATGGTTCCAACGCGTCCAAGCGCCTGACCCGCATTTCCAGTCACCACCTGCACAGTGCCTTCGTGGGCGTTGATTCCCTTGCTTTTCCGATACGCTCCATCGCCATCCGGGTCACCATCACCGTCATCGAGAACTGCATTTTCCGAAGTCGTCGGCGTGCCGTAAGCGCCGTCCAGAAGCATCGAGCGCTCGTAGATATGCGAGTGCCCCGTGAGCACCAAGTCCACGCCGCCCGCTTCGCAGATGGGCATGATGAGCTTTCGCATCTCGGTGAGGTCCGTCTCCTTGTCACTGTCGTGACTCCCTTTTGTGTAAGGCGGGTGATGCCAGAAGGCGACGACCCAGTCCGCTTTCGTCTTTTCGAGGTCCGCCTTCAGCCAGTTTGCCATCGGGTCACCGGGCTTGCGGCTGAGGTCGTGGGAGTCGAGGCAGATGAAATGAATATTCGCGTAATCGAACGAATAGTAAGCCTCCGTCCCCGATGCCACACCTCCCGCCTCGGCGCGCGTCGGCAAGACATAAGCATCGTAGTATGGCCCGACACCCGTCTTCCCGCTTGAAGTGGCGCCCTCGTGATTTCCCATCGCGGGCCAGCAGACTTTATTGCGCAGCGTGCTGTCATACATCTTGAAAAAGCGCGACTGGAACTCGTTGTCCTTCCCTGTGGTGTAAGCCATGTCGCCGACGTGAATCCAAAAATCCAGCGGGTGCTTTTCATTCTCCACCGTTTTGCGCATCCCATCATGCACCGCCGCCTGTTCGCTCCGCCCCGTGCCGCCATCGCCGATGACCCAAAAGCGCACCGGCCGCTCCGAACCGGGCTTCGGGTGCGTGGTGAAGCTATATGATGCATCCTCGGGCGTGAGCCGTTTTCCGCCATCGTAAACCGCGTAAAAATACGACCCCTCAATCTGGAGGTCCTTGATCTTCACTTCATACTGAAACGTCCCAGCCGGCGCGGAATGCAGTTTCGGCAGCGCAAGATTCGCAGGCGTTTTGAGGGCCTCCCACTTTGGCAAAACGGGCTTATCCTTAACGCCGAAAGAAACCCGCACCACTGCACCGCGGACTTCCTTGTCGAGATTCGCCATTTCCTTGCCGTAGCGCACCACAGGATCGATCGGTCCCTCCGTCCGCCACACAATGTGCATCGTCGATGGGCTCGCAGATTGCAGGTAAGGCGACCGAGTAATCGGGAATGTAGGATTCTGTGCGCCGCACGGCATCAAAAACAGTATCGCAATAAATAACGCGGTCAGCGCCCGGTTCCAGTGGATGAGATTTCGTTGAGACATCGCGCCCAGACTACGGGAGCACCGGCGTGAGGAGCAAGTCTATCGGCTCTCAATTGCTCACCTGGAAGCTCTGAACTGTCGGCGACGGAACAAAAGTGGAATTCTCGCCGGAACAAAAGTGGACAGCGAATTACAGAGTAAAAGCGGCTAAAACTGGTGGCCAAATGTCCTT
>JAYUSJ010000249.1:0-15152 GCA_043755735.1 Verrucomicrobiaceae bacterium
CGCCGACAACGGAGCCACCAACTACGTCCGCGTCGATTGGCTGAACCCGCAAGGCCTCCGCACCTGGGGCGACGGCCGCACCTTCATCCTCGGCACCAAAGGCTACATCGAAGTCCGCAAATACCTCAACCTCGGCGCCGAAGCCGAAGGCGACCACCTCTTCCTCGTCGATGACGCCGGCGAGCACCACATGCGCTGCCACGGCGAAGTCGGCTTCCCCTACTTCGGCCAGCTCATCCTCGACTGCCTCAACCGCACCGAAACCGCCATGACCCAGCACCACGCCTTCCTCGCCGCCGAGCTGGCGCTGCAAGCGCAGGCGATGGCGAAGCGCGTGGAGTAGAAAGAAATGCGCATCTTCAAAAAACCGCGATTTGAGTGGATCATGCCACCGGAATTCCTCAGGGAGCAGGCGGCTGTTGAATCGCAGATTAAGAAGTGGGGTGTTCCAATCATGCTCGGAAGCGCCATCGGAGCATTGCTCGGGTGGTGGCTGATGTCGCAGCGAACCGGCCAGTCGTTCTCCGCATTCGAACTGATCGTTCCTGCGATATCCGTGGGGATTGGAGCCGCACTCCTTCAACGATTTGCCGAGTCTTGCCGATCGTTCAAAGTCATGCTCGACGAAGACCGCCTCCACATTTTTGGGAAGCAATTAGTGAAACGCATCTATGCCGACATCGCGGCATTCGAATGGCGGGTGAACAAAGAGTTTGCTACGCTTTCTCTGCACATCCGCGACGATAAATCCCCGCTGCTCATCGGCGTCCCGCTCGACATCTCCCGCGAAGCCGTCGCCCAATTCCTCATTGAGAAGGGAATCGCGCCAGACCAATAGCTGCTGACCCAAACCGCCATGACCCAACACCACGCCTTCCTCGCCGCCAAACTTGCGCTGCAAGCGCAGGCGATGGCGAAGCGCGTGGAGTAGCGAAGCCTGCAAAGGGCAGGCGTGATTGCCGGATGCGAAGCTTTGGAGTGCGCAACAAGCGTAAGCGCAGTTGCGCTTTTCAGCCTTCAGCTACGCTGCCCGTCGCACAAAGCGGAACTGCGCTGAGGCTTGTTCCGCACTCCAAAGCGCTTCGCGCAGGCGAGCGGCGCGATTGCCGGATGCGAAGCTTTGGAGTGCGCAACAAGCGTAAGCGCAGTTGCGCTTTTCACCCTTCAGCTACACTGCCCGTCGCACAAAGCGGAACTGCGCTGAGGCTTGTTCCGCACTCCAAAGCGCTTCGCGCAGGCGAGCGGAAACTCAATCTAACAGCGCATAGAGCGGCACTTTTGCGATAGTCGTCTTTTCTGACGATGCACGGAGCGCGTCGGATGGTGCTGACACTGGGTCCATTTGCGCATCGGCTTCCGCCAGCCACACGTTCTCTCAAGAAACTGCCGCCAACAGAGAAGAAAGTAGCGCGTACACTGCATCGAGTGGCATAAAAAGCATATATTTTCGCCTGTGGACTAACTTTGTCCGCCGATGGAAGCAGTCTTACCGCCTCTGGATTCAGTATTACTGTAGATGGACTCAGTATTAATGCGCCTGGATTCAGTGGCGGTGACTTTGGATTCAGTTTGACTGTTGCTAGATTCACATGCACTGTTGCCCGATTCAGTGCGTATGAATCTCAATTCAGTATTTATGCTTCAATTTTGTGCGGATTTCCGGCTGGCTTGGGTCTTTAACCGAATGGAGGCGCTGTGAATACGCCTCAATCCGGTGGTGCCGTGCCTGCTTCGGGTGGTGGCGCTCCTCTTTCCAATGGAGGGGCGGTTTTACGCGAGCCGCCGATGCCTCTGAGCAAGCTTTGCTCCGTCCTGGGCGAGATGACGCGGTGGAAGATACTGCGTGAACTGGCCAAGGGGGAGCCGTTGCCGGTGAAGGAATTGGCGCGGCGAACGGGGCGGTCGTCCGATGTGGCGCAGAAGCATGTGACGATGCTGAAGGAGGCGAAGGTCGTCGTGCAGGGCTACGGCCGGCTGTACAAACTCGCGCCCGGCATTCAGCCCGATCCGGGGGCGGCGGTGCTGGACTTGGGGCACTGCGTCATCCGGCTGGATGTGGCGACGTAAGGTCGAACACCATTCATGCGCCGCCGACTACGCGCTTCCACATTCTCGGTGAGCTCCGTCGCCGGGGGGCGGCGATGGCGAAGCGCGTGGATTAGGAAGGCGGGCTCAGCGAAGCAGAGGTGCCCGCATCTCACACAAAAAGCCGGCGGAGAGGCCGGCCTAGAGTCGGAGCGCTCATCCGCGATTCGCCTTGGAGATCTGCGCCATGCGGGGCAGTGAGGCGGAATCGATGACACCGCAAATTGGCAATTGCGAAACCGCGCCGATGATGACAGGTTCGTTCGCATGAACGCCGTACGCCTCACTCGAACCGTCTCCTTCCTCGTAACCAGCATCGCTGCACTCGCCACGCTCCCGGTCTTCGCCGCTCCCGTTTTGTGGAATGCGCCGCAGGTTGTCTCGGGCGATTCGGATGTGAGTCTCACGGGTTCTTTCGACCGTGCGCATCTTTTCGGCGGGACTTCGGCGGCGGTAAATGGCGTGACGTTTTCTCCGTTTGCCAGCTCGGGCGATTCGGCTTCGATCTCGGATCAGTTTGGCGGGTTTGGTGGCGGCGGCGCTCCGTTTGATAATCTCTCGGTGAACTATCGCACATTGCTGACGAACGGTTTTTACGGCGGCGCGGGTTCGGCGACGATCACGCTGAATAATCTCGCAAGCGGCCTCGATTACGAGGCGCAGTTTTGGGTGAACGATTCGCGCAATTGCTGCTCGGGGAGGAATGAAACGATCAGCGGTTCGGCGGCGCTTGCTTATAGCTCGATTCCCGGCGGCACGGGCGGCGTGGGGTCGTATGTAAAGGGGGCGTTTACGGCGGATTCCACGAGCCAGACGCTCACTCTGAACTCCGGCTTCAGTGTGCAGGCAAACGGGCTTCAGCTTCGCGCGACGGGCGTTTCGGCGGGGAACACGGCGACGATCACGACGCAGAAAAATTACGCGACGCTGAGTTCGGGCGCGGGTTCGACGGTGAACTTTAATTACGCCACGGATTCCTGGCAGAGCACGGTGCTCTCGGGCTCGGGCGGACTGCAAAAATCCGGCGCAGGCACGCTCATTCTCACGTCGGCGCAGGCTTACACGGGCGCGACGACGATCTCCGGCGGCACGCTGCAACTCGGCACGCCGACTGCGCCGGTCGCCGGTTCGTCGCTGTGGCTCGATGCTTCGAATGCCACGACGCTGACGACAGTTGGCCCGCTTGTGACGCAGTGGAACGATGCGGGCGGTGGCGCAAATTTCGTCTCCCTCGGCGGCGGCACTCCGACGCTCCTACCCAATGCGCTGAATGGCAAATCGGTCGTGGACCTCGGCGCTTACGGCAGTGGGACGTGGATGTCGTTTAACCAGGACATGACGAACATCCGGTCGGGATTCATGGTCATGGATGCGGGGAACTTCCTGCTCGGCAGCACGTATAATTATGACTTCCACCGCGGCGGAGGAAACGGCGCGAATGACAGCGATCCGATTTGGAGCACGCCGTTTGCATCGGGGAATTTGAAGAGCGGCCAGACGTATGTAAACGGGCAGCAGGTCAACGGCGAAACGACAGGCACGCCGAGCGGCTACTCGATGATCGATTTCGTGACAAACGGCGGCGCTGTGCAGTCCAATGCGCTCGCGAATGACCGCAATATCGGCGGCCGTCAGGGCGGTCAGAAAATCGGCGAAATCATCCTTTTTAATACGACACTCAGCACCGCGGACCGCGTGAAAACCGAGGCCTATCTCGCCGGCAAATGGCTTGGGCAAGGCGGCGCGACCAACAACGTGCTGCCGACTTCCACGCCCGTTTCCATGTCGGGCGGCGGACGGCTGGATTTGAGCGGCTTCAACCAAACCATTGGCTCGCTCGCGGGCTCGGATGCAAGCGGGACGCAAGTGCTGCTTGGCGCGGGACGGCTCACAATTGGCGGCGCGAATAACACTTTGTTTGATGGCGTGATTTCCGGCACTGGCGGCCTCACTCGCTCGGGCAACGGCGCGCTCACGCTCGCCGGCGCAAACACCTACACGGGCACGACGGATGTGAACTCCGGCAAGCTGCTCGTGAACGGATCGCTCGCGGCGGCCAGCGCGGTGACAGTCGCAAGCGGCGCCGCGCTCGGCGGCTCGGGCACGGTGAACGGACCGGTGACCGTGGACGCAGGCGGCGCAATCGAATCGACGACCGGCGTGCTTTCGCTGGCTTCGCTCACGTTGAGCGGAACAAGCATTTTCAACATCGCTCCGGCGACCGGCGGCTCGGTGAATGTCACCGGCACAAACGCGCTGAGCGCGGGCGGTGCTGCGACGATTAATATCACGGGCGCGGCTCCGGCGATTGGGCTGCATTCGCTGATCAACTACGACGGCACGCTCGGCGGCGGCTTCGGCTCATTTGCGCTCGGCACATTACCAAATCGCGTGCTCGCGAACCTCAATCACGATTCCGGCGCGACGCTCATCCAGCTCAATGTCACGGGCACCGACTTCCCGATTTGGTCCGGCGCAGCAGGCGGCGTTTGGAGCACCGCAGCAGGTGCGGCTCCGAAGGATTGGGGGCTCAATTCGAACTACGCCACAGGCACCGACTTCCTCGCTGCGGATAATGTGCTTTTCAACGACCTCGCGACCGGCACCGCCGTGGGAATCAATGGAGCCGATGTGCTCCCTGCAACGGTCGTCTTCAACAATACGTCGAACCAATACACCGTCAGCGGAACGCACGGCATCGCTGGCAGTACGGGCATTACGAAAAGCGGCAACGGCAGCCTCACGCTCGCCACGCCAAATACATTCACGGGCGCGCTGAATGTGAACGCCGGAACGGTGCGGACCGCACACGCCAGTGCACTCGGCTCCACCGCCTCGGGCACCACCGTTGCAAGCGGCGCGACGCTCGATTTAAACGGCACCGCAGTCGGCGCAGAGCCACTCACTCTCAACGGCTCGCTCGTCAATGCGAGCGGCACTGCAGCGAGCTTCGCGGGCGACATCACAGTCGCCACGGCGGCGACATTTGGCGGCAGCGGCGAGTCCACGGTCAACGGCGTCGTCTCCGGCGGCGGCGTGCTGACAAAAGCGGACGCTGGTCGCGTAATCCTCGCGGGCGGCAATTCGTTCAGCGGGCAGATGTTCGTCAACGCAGGCGCGCTCCGCGTGACAAACAGCGGCGGAATGGGCGCGGGCGGATTTAATAGCGTGAGCAATTCGTTCATCGCAAACGGCGCAGCGCTCGAACTCGCGAACAATGTGACGCTCACCGAGCACTTCCATTTTTCCGGCACCGGCATCGGCGGCGCAGGCGGCGTGCGCAGCGTGAGCGGCAATAATGCGCTGGCGACATCGTTTGCCATCGACTCCAACTCCAGCATCGGCGTGGACGCCGACACGCTCAGCGTGAACGCCGCAATTTATCACGACACCGGACCGTTCAGCCTCACAAAAGTCGGCAACGGCACGCTCGTCCTCGGCGCAGCGAATACGTTTGCGGGCGGGCTGAATGTGAACGGCGGCATCGTGCGGCCCACGCTCGCCGCAGCCCTTGGCCCCGTCGGCGGAACCGTGACCGTGAACAACGGGGGCTCCCTCGACATCAACGCGCAGAATCTCGAAGCCTACAATATCTCCATCAGCGGTGCCGGTGCGGACCCGGCACTTGGCGCACTCGGAAACGCCTCTGCGGGCAACGCCGGTCTTCGCGAAATCGCAAACATCACACTGCACGGCAACGCCACAATCGGCGGCAACGGCGGGCGCTGGGACATCGGCCGCATCGACTTCCCCGGTGCGGGCGGCAATACGGTGCACATTTTCGGAAACGGCAACGTGCTGACCAAAGTCGGCACCAGCTACGTCGGCATCCTCGGCTCCGCTGCGCCGGGCTCCGACCTCGCGGGCACCATCGTCAACGGCGGCACGCTCGCGCCACACCAGAGCCTCTCATTTGGAAGCGGACCCGTGACCGTGAACACAGGCGCAATCGTGCGTCCGTGGGGCGCGCCGGTCTTTGCAAACAACTTCACGCTCAACGGCGGCACCATCGAAAACGAAGGATTCAACGACAACTACAACGGCACGCTCGCCATCGGCGCAAGCGGCGGCTTCTTTACCGGCGGCGGAACGACCAATGTGAACGGAGTCGTCTCCGGCACAGCTGCGATCACCAAGACAGGCGGCGGCACACTCCGCCTCACAAACGCCAACACGCACACCGGCGACTACAATCTCAACGGTGGCAATATGCGCCTCGCGAGTGCGACCGGTCCGGCGATTCTTGGGAACATCAACTTCAAAGCGGGTGGATTCCTCATCGCTGAACAGCCGAACCAATTGGGCCCAAACACGATCATCAATTTCACCGCGACGAACAGCCACGCCGAAGTCGCGCTCTACGGCAACAGTCAGACCATCGCCGGACTCACGACCGTCAACGATCTCACCGTCCTGCAAAACTCGCACAGCGCAATCGGAGCCGCGAGCGCCAACGCCGTGCTCACCATCAACCAGAACTTCAACAGCAGCTACAACGGTTACATCCGCGACAATACCGGTAACGACGCCACCAAGCTCGGCATCGTGAAAAGCGGCAGCGGAAAACTCGCGCTCAGCGGACCAAATCTCACCTACACCGGAGCCACCACGATCAACGGCGGCACGCTGGAAGTGAACGGTGGCATCAGCGGCTCCACGTTCTTCGTCGATAACGGCGGCACGCTCGCAGGCACAGGCTCCACCGGTCCTGTCACCGTCTATAGCGGCGGCAAAATCGCACCCGGCAACAGCCCTGGCATCCTCACCACCGGCACGCTCTTTATGGACACCGGAAGCACGCTCGCACTGGAGCTCAACGGCATCACCCTCGGCACCGAATATGATCAACTGAGCGTCGGCGGCACCGTCGATATCACCGGCGCCACGCTCAGTCTCAGCGGCACCTACCTCACCGCCCCGGCGATTGCGAACGACCTCTTCACCATCCTGCTCAACGACGGCGCGGGCGACCCCGTGACCGGCACATTTGCAGGCCTCGGCGAAGGCGCATACTTCACCGCGCTCGGCGGACAAGACTTCATCATCAGCTACATCGGTGGCGACGGAAACGACGTCACGCTCCTAGCCGTCCCCGAGCCCGGCAGCGCCGCGCTGCTCCTCGGCGGCCTCGCGATGTTGGCTGGTCGCCGTCGCCGGAAGTAGTTGTGGCGCGATCCCCAGCTTCACGCGATCGGATCGATCGGGTCGCCCTGACGGAATTGCACCCGTCAGGGCTCCCACACCACCGGACGTGCGGTTTTCCGCATCCGGCGATTGGAACCAAGGAACTTTATCTTCCCAGTTGTGATGGCATTGCGAACTTCCATTTCTTGAGCGTTTTGCCGCTCAGTGCTTCGTTCACCACCACGTGGCCAGCCATTGCCCATGCTGCTTTGCTGCTGCTTCCAACTTTGGCTCGCTCCGCAGGCACTCCCATTCGCCGGAGGGCCGCTTGTCGTCGGGCCCTGCTGTGCCATCGCTGCCAAAGCCGAGCGTAGCGAGACAGCCCGCCTATCTTCTTCTCCAAAAATAGCGGGCAAGCAGCACCGGATTCGTTTCCATTCGCTCCGCCGGTAATACCCCACCAGCCTTGCACGTAGCTCGCCCATTGGTCTCTGATACCATCTTTCAGAAATAATCGGACGATTCGCCGCGTGGCGGCAGCATGTGGCGAGGCCGTCAAAGCAAGTCGTAGCTGCGACGCCCTCGTCGCGGCTACGTCGCGGCATTCACTCAGGAACATTTCTTTATTTGTGAAAGATGATACGAGTTCTACGCTGCTCTTGATTTGTCTGGCTTCCCATAGTTCCGGACTTCTCTTTGAACTTTCCGAGGCTGCTGCTTGCTATGGTGAACCCCAAGAATTTGCGTTCCCACGGTCTCCCTATTCCGCTTTTGCTTTCGTTGACTTCCAGCCTCAGTTTTCTCATCAGCCATTCGGTGATGTTTTCTTTCGCCCATTTTGCGGCGGTTTCACTGCTTACGTAGATGTTGCAGTCGTCGGCGTATCCCGCGAACTTCAGTCCGCCGCCGCTCGGTGCTTTGTCCGACGCGGGAAGAAGGAGCTGAAAACGCCAAAGCTCGGTCCGCCCGCGATGCTCACGACCGGTGCATACGCGGTAAGCCGTGTATTTGCTGAACAATTTTGTGAGGCATTCGAGCAAGTGGACACACCCGTGGACCACGCTTATCGGAATCTTTCTGCTTGGGATGACACGCTATTCTTCGAAAAAGCGGAACCGATGATTCGCCGGAACGGGAGTTTCCCTTCGACGACCAATACATAGCCCGAGGTAAACCGGGCATCGTGCGAAGCGGGCTCTGGATCGAATTACCGGAACATCGCTCGCAGTGCTACGAGCTTTGCCAGTGCTTTGCCGCTGTCGATGGCCTCGGCGGCTTTTGCGATTCCACTCGCGATGTCGGGCGCGATGCCGGCGACCGTTAGCGCGGCACCTGTATTGAGCAAGACCATGTTGCGGCGGTGTCCGCGATCGCTGCGGTCGAGGATGCTGGTGACGATTTGCGCGTTCTCCGCGCGTTCACCGCCGAGGAGGTCGGATGGCGCGCATTCGGCCAGACCGAGATCGACAGGATTGATCGTAAAGCTTTCGCCGCTGATATCGGCAATGTGGCTCTGGCCGGTGAGCGTCAGTTCGTCCGTGCCGTTGCCGTGGACTGCCCAGGCACGTTTGCGACCGAGCGTCCGGAGAGCGGCTGCGTAGGTCGGCAGGAGGTCTGCGCTGTAAGTGCCGACGAGCTGAAAGTCGGGCTGCGCGGGATTCAGCAGCGGACCGAGGAGATTGAAAATGGTGGAGAAACCTTCTTTCGCAAGCGCTGCGCGGACCGGGCCGATGGCTGCGAATGCCGGATGATACGTCCGTGCGAAAATGAACGCGACGCAGTGCCGCTCCAGAGCCTCGCGAAGCTGTTCGGGGTTGAGGTCTATTTTTACGCCGAGTTCCTCCAGAACATCGGCGGCTCCTGTCTTGGAGGTGACGGAGCGATTGCCGTGTTTCATCACGCACGCGCCAGCGGCGGCGGCAACAAACATCACGGTCGTGGAGACGTTGAAGAAACCCTGCTTGTCCCCGCCGGTCCCGCACACATCGAGCGTCGGGCCAGCGAGCGCCGAGCGGTCGAGCACCGGCGTCACAGCGTGCTTGAGCAATGAATTCGCGAAACCCGCCAACTCCCCTGCCGTCTCGCCTTTTACACGCAGCGCTTTGAGGAAATCCATCTTCCCCTCCGCGCGAACATCCGCAGAAATCAACGCAGCCACAGCCTGTTCGATCTGCGCGGGTGCGAGATCGTGGCCTGCCGTGATGTGCTGCGTGAGTGATTGCATGTCTGCTTTAAAGGACAAAAGCGCGGGGGGAATCAAGTCCTCCCCGCGCTTTATAAAATCCGAAGTTGTCCGCGACTACTTCAACTCTGCGAGCTTGGCTTTGATCGCCGCGAAGTTCGGCAAATCCTTGGGGGTCGGAGTCTGCTCGGCGTATTGGACGACGCCGTTCTTATCGACGACGAATGCCGCGCGTGCGCTGGTCAGGCCGATGCCTGCGAGGCCGGGGAATTCGACGCCGTATGCTGCGGTGGTCTTCTTATCGAGGTCGCTGACGAGCTGGACGGTGATGTTTTCTTTTTTCGCCCACGCTTCCTGTGCGAACGGGCTATCGACGCTGATGCCGATCACGTCTGCGCCGATATCGGCGTAGCCTGCGATGCCTTGCGTAACGTCGCAAAACTCTTCCGTGCAGACGCCGGTGAATGCGAGCGGGAAGAATAGGATCACGGTGTTTTTCTGACCGAAATTGGCCGAAAGTGTGACGTCCACGAGTCCGTTTGCGGTTTTGGATTTGAGGGTGAAATCAGGTGCTTTGGTTCCGACTGCGATTGCCATGGTATTGATTAGTTGTGTGTTGGTTGCGTTGAAAAGAGCGGGCCTTGTAATCGGTAGGCGCGCGTGCGGCAATCGATTGTTTTTCAATTTACCAAAACCCAGCGTGCCCAGAACCGACGCGCTACCGAGCCGCCCGTGCTCCCGATCTGGCCGTCGGCAGCCCGCGCCCATTTTTATGCCCGCCATCTTTATGCCAAATGAGAGACTCCATTTTGGCATAAAAATGGACGGCATAAAAATCGAGGAATGCAGGCTACTCTCTTCATTCGGTGTCCGTTTTTCTTTCGGCGGAGCGCCGGTCTCGGGCTGAACTCCCTTGCGCAAACGACGATGAAGCGTTCTGTTTCCGAGATGATGTCGGTTCACTTTTTCACTCGCCTCGCTGCGGCGCTGCTCCTCGCCATGAGGGCGTCTGCCGCAGATTATTACGTGAGCACAGCGGGCCTCGATACGAATCCCGGCACGCTCTCGCAGCCGTGGCGCACTGTGCAAAAGGCGGCCGGGCTCGTAGTCGCCGGGGACACGGTTTTCATTCGGGGAAACGGCGGCATTTACACCGAGCGCGTGAGTGTCTCGGGGCGCGACGGCACTGTGAATGCGCCGATTGTTTTCAAGACGTATCCGGGCGACCCCATAGCCGCGATCGAGACGACCATCGCTGTTGGCGAGTCGGGAAATATCGCCCTGTTTTCGATCCAGAACAGCGACTACGTGACGCTGGAGAATCTGGAGTTTCGCAACTGCAAGACCAATGGGACGAACGCTCAGCAAAAGGCGAAGGTGCCGATAGGCATTTATGTCGGCGGCAACGGTGCGGGAATCGCAATCCGGAACTGCAAAGTCCACGACATCTGGCAGAGTTGCGCGACACTGAATGATTTCGGGGCGAATGGGTTCGGCATCCTCGTTTATGGCGACAGTGCCACAGCAATCGATGGGCTCGTTATTGATGCGAACGAAATCCACACCCTGCGCACTGGTGCGAGCGAATCCGTGGTGCTCAATGGAAACGTGACGAATTTCCGGGTGACGGGAAACACCGTCCGCAACTGCAACAATATCGGCATCGACTTCATCGGCTTTGAGGGCACCAACGCGAACCCGGCGCTCGATCAGTCGCGGTTCGGCGTGTGCTCGGGCAATGTGATCTACAACGTGGACTCGAAATTCAACCCAGCTTACGGCGGCAATTTCACAACGGGCGGGGCCAATAGCACTCGCTCCGCGCCCGGACTTTATGTGGACGGCGGGCGCGACATCGTGCTGGAGCGAAACCACGTCTATCTTTGCAATTACGCAGTGTCCGTCGGCAGCGAGAACACGGGCAAGCTCGTGACGAATGTGACGGTGCGAAACAATCTCCTGCATCACTGCCACGTCGGCGGAATCGTGACCGGCGGCTCCGGTCCCACGAATGGTGGCGCAAGCAACTGCACTTTCACAAACAACACGCTCTACGACAATGACACGACAGGAACTGGCGGCGGGCAGTTTTCCATCCAGGAAAACGTGAGCAATATCACCATCCAGCGCAATTTGATGGCGAGCACGGCGTCCTTTGCGCAGTTCGTTCTGAAGACGAGCACAACGGGCAACATTGCGGCGGGAGCAATCGACCGGAATTATTACAAAGGCCCTGCCGGCGGCGACATCGAGTTTTACTGGAACAATGTGGCCTACACGACGTTTGCGACATGGCGCGCTGCGGCCGGTGTCACCAAGGATGCAAACTCCACATTTTCCACTGGAACAATCGGCCTCGTGAACGCAGCCCCCGCCAGCACATCCCCCGCGAGCGATTTCGCAATCATCCGCACCTCACCGCTCCGAGACACTGGCGACAGTGCTGGTGCACCATTCACGCCCGCAGTCGGTGAAAAAGACTTCTTCGGCAAGAATCGCGTCTCGAACAATCGTGTGGATATTGGCGCGGACGAACTCGCGTTCACATTCTCCATCTGGGCACTCGATACTACGGGCGCAGCCCTCGCATTTACCGCCGACAGCGACGGAGACGGCCTGCTCAACGGCCTCGAATACGCCACTCGAACCAGCGCAACCACCACGAACCCGAGCCCGTTCTCACTGATACTACCCGGCAGTGTCGCGCCCCGACAATTCACGTTCCCATTTCGCTCCGGCGCGGCAGACCTTCGCTACATCGTCCAACGCAGCAACGACCTCGCAAACGTGAACGGATGGCTCGAAATCTACCGATACGACCTCGCCACGGGGGCCATCACAGAAAACGGAATCACTGCGGACGAAAACGCCACAACCCAAATCATCACACTCACCGATCCGGTGACTGGTCCGCGGTTTTTTTGGCGATTAAAAATCGAGCAAGTGCCGTAGGAGATGGCGGTCGTGATTCGTGACTTGTCGCAAGCGGTTGAACACGCCGCTTGCGACAAATCACGGATCACAAATGACAAATCACAGCCGATAAACAAGGCGGTTTCTGCTCATCTGACGACTCGCAGTGCCCTATCGCGGGCCGTTTGTCGATAAGTAGGGGCGGATTCCCCAGCGGAAAGGGTAACTCACACAATATAATGTGTTTTTCCCGAAAATAGGGGTTGAGCCACTCTAAGGGGCCGCTACACTCGGCACCGTTTCATTTTACCCACAAAATTACCTATGTCCGAACAAACGACCGATCACACCATTAAGAAGGTAGAGAAAGACTACGGAGCCAATGACCTTCGCACGATGAAGGGCCTTGAGGCTGTCCGTGAGAAGCCCGGTATGTACATCGGCGGAACCGATGAGCGTGCGCTGCATCATTGCATCAATGAGGTGCTCGACAATTCCGTGGACGAATTCCTCGCCGGGCATTGCACCCACATCGATGTGGCGATTCACGTGGACGGGTCCATTTCCATCAAGGACAACGGGCGCGGAATCCCGGTGGACATCAATAAAGACTCGGGACTGCCGGGCGTGGAAGTGGCGCTGACGGTCCTGCACACGGGCGGCAAATACGGCCAGGGCAACTACGAGTATTCCGGCGGAACCCACGGCGTCGGCGCGAAGTGCGTCAATGCGGTTTCGGAGTGGTTCAAGGTGGAGGTCTATCGCGATGGCAAGATTCACGCGATCGGTTTTGAGCGCGGAAAAACGACGCGCAAACTGGAAACAATCGGCGAACTCAAGAACAAGAAAACGACAGGCACGAACATCACGTTCATGCCGGACTCGCAGATTTTCAAAGAGACCACGGAGTACAAGACGGAGCGCATCCGCCATCGTCTGCACGAGCTCGCTTACATTAATGCGCCGCTCATTTTTAACTTCATCGACGAGCGCGTGGAAGGGATGCACCCGGAGATGATTCAGCACGTTCGCGGCATCGAGGAATTTGTGGAATCGCTGGCGCAGAACAAAGAGAAAGTGATCCCAAAGCCGATCATGATTAAAGGCGGACGGGACAAGATTCTCGTCGAGATCGTGCTCGTTTATGTCGATACGTACAACGACCAACTCCTGTGCTTTACCAACGCCATCCCGAATGCGGACGGCGGAACGCACAGCAGCGGCTTCCGCGGCTCGCTCACTCGCGCGGTGAATCAATACGCGAAGAGCAACAATTTGCTGAAAGACAAAGACCCGGCAATATCGGGACCCGACGTGCTAGAAGGCATTGCGGCGGTTGTTTCCATCAAGCATCCCGACCCGAAGTTCGAGAGCCAGACAAAGGTGAAACTCATCTCGCCCGAGGTGGAAAGCATCGTGGGCTCGGCGACTTACGAAGGGTTGATGCTGCATTTCGACCAGAACCCGAACGTCGCCAAGCGCATCATCGACAAATGCCTCATGGCCGCCCGTGCCCGCGAGGCTGCACGCAAGGCCCGCGAGACCGTGCGCAAATCGGCGCTCACCGGCGGCGGACTGCCCGGCAAACTCGCCGACTGCTCCGAGCGCGATCCAGAGCTCACCGAGCTCTACGTGGTCGAGGGTGACTCCGCAGGCGGTTCCGCCAAGCAGGGGCGCGACCGGCGTTATCAGGCGATCCTGCCCATCAAAGGAAAGATCATCAACGTCGAGAAAGCGCGATTGGACAAAGTGCTGCAAAACACGGAAATCCAGACGCTCATCACCGCCATCGGCACCGGTATCGGCAGCAACACAGGCTCGGGCGACCAGGAATGGACGTTCAAAATGGAGAAGCTCCGCTACGGCCGCATCATCATCATGACCGATGCCGACGTTGACGGTTCGCACATTCGCACGCTGCTGCTCACGTTCTTCTACCGCCAGATGCCCGAGCTCGTGCGCGCGGGCAAAATCTACATCGCCTGCCCGCCGCTCTATAAGATCACCCGCAAGAAGCGCGAGCAATACGTGGACGACGACGCAGCGCTGAACAAAATGCTCATCCAGCTCGGAGCCGAGGAAGTGAAACTCAAAAATCTCGCCGACGGACGCGAAGTGCCCGTCGCAGCGCTGAAAGAGCTGCTCACCTTGCTCGATCGTCTCTCCCGTTTTGCCGACGCCATGCGCCGCCACGGAGCCGACTTCGAGGAATATCTCAACGCCCGCGATGCCACCGGAAAGCTGCCCGAGTATCTCGTCCGCATCCGCGAAGGCAACGTGGACACCACGCAGTTCTTTACCGACCACACAGCCGTGCGCGCGTTCCACGAAAGCGATCCGGAACTCGGACTCTTCGAGCCCGAACCCGAGCCAATCCTCGACCTCACGAATCCCGACGGCACACCCGTCGTCCCCGCCGAAGCCGCCGCGCCCACAGCGAAGCGCGCAAAGAAGGAAGAAGGCCCACGCCGCCGCGCCCGCCTCGTCGAACTGTACGAGACGCCAGCCATTGAAAAGTTCATCAGCGAACTCGCGAAGAAGGGACTCAAGATCGAGCAATACAGCAACAGCGACAAACCGATCTTCGAGCTCACCGAAGGCGAAGGCGAAAAAGCCATCAAGCACCAGCTCTTCGCGATCCCGGAAATCCTCAACAAGGTTCTCGAGATCGGCAAACGCGGCCTGAGCATCAGCCGCTTCAAAGGACTCGGCGAGATGAACGCCAAGGAACTCTTCGAGACGACCATGAACCCGGAAAAACGCCGGATGATGAAAGTGGACCTCAACGAAGACAACGCCGTCGAAGCCGACAAAATGTTCACCATCCTCATGGGCGACATCGTCGAGC
>JAYUSJ010000250.1:0-4615 GCA_043755735.1 Verrucomicrobiaceae bacterium
CGTCGTGAGCAGGAGGCCTGAGCCATTTACGTCGATGGAACCGCCTTCGAGAATCATGCCGGGGTATTCCACGGGCAGTCCGAATTTTTGCGCGATGGCTGTCGGGACGTAATCGTCGTCGTCAAACGGCGGGTATTTCATTCCCCACGCGTTGTAGTCCCAATCGAGCACGAGCACCTTGGGGTCTTGTTTGCGCGTGACGAAAATCGGCCCGTGTTCGCGGCACCATGGTTCGTTGATCGCGATCTGATGGTAGGTCACGTGGGCGGTCTTCGCGCCGATCTTTGAAAGGATCTTTTTCACGTCGGCCTCGTGGGCCGCGTCGCAAACGTTGATGTGTACGGGCTCGGAATCCGCGAGCGCGTGCACCATTTTCGCGAAAGCGGGCATCGCTTTGTCGTAAGCGGTCTTGCCGGGGAATGAGATTCCCTCGCGGCGCGGCCAGCTCAGCCACGTCGCGGCATGAGGCTCCCACTCCGCGGGCATCCTGTATCCGCGCGCGCTTGCGGGCGGCGTTGAAGTATCCTGCGTCGTCTGAGGAGCGGCGTTGTCGGTCGTATCGGTCATTTAAGAACGCACATGGATGACGTGCTCTTTCAAATTTCGCAACACGGGAAAGTGTTACGATTGCAAAGAAACCTCCAGCCTTGCGATTTCCTCGACGATCCACGTATCGTCAAAACCATGTCCGAAGCCGCCTTGCGCATTCCTGTTCCGCCAATCTCACTAACGCTACCGAAGCCGGTCGCGCCTCCGCGCTTTCGTCAGCCGAAGAAAAATATTCCGCAGACGATCGAGGAGCGCACTGCGATTTTGCAGTCCGTCCGCAATTACGTCGCGGAGTATTGCCCCACGCCGCCCGTGCCGGTGAAGGAACTCGCCGAACATGCGGACCGTCTCGTCCAGCGGATCGGTTGCCCCACGATCTATCGCGATTACGTTGGCGTGCTTATTAATAATGAACTATGGCGCGAGCAACTTGCAGCGGTGCCGTTCGAGCGTCGCCTCCTTCTCATGCCGAAGTGCCTGCGTCTGGAGAGCAAGTGCCCCGCGCCGTTCGATGAGTTCGGCCTTTTGTGCAAGCAGTGCGGACAGTGCAGCATCCAGGATTTGCAGAATGAAGCCGAGCGGCTCGGCTACGCGGTGCTCGTCGCGGAGGGCAGCGCGATTGTGATGTCGCTCATCCAGACGGGACAAATCGAGGCCATCGTCGGTATCTCGTGCTTGAGCGTGCTGGAGCGCAGCTTTCCTTACATGGAGGCCGCGGCGATTCCCGGAGTCGCAGTGCCGCTTTTGCAGGACGACTGCATCGACACGACGGTCGATCTCGATTGGGTGTGGGACTACATTCATCTCACCGCCGATGATAAAACGCGCCGCCTCGATCTCAGCACGCTGCGCAATTCGGTGGACGCATGGTTTAAGCCCGATGCGTTGAATGCCCTCATGGGTGCGGCGGAAGGCGAAAGCGAACGCATCGGCCGCGAGTGGCTCTCCCGCGCAGGCAAGCGCTGGCGGCCATTCCTCGCCGTCGCAGCATGGCGCGCGCTCGTGGGTAACGACACGGAAACGCCGGATGATTTGAAGAAAGTCGCCGTCGCCGTGGAATGCTTCCACAAAGCGTCGCTCATCCACGACGACATCGAGGACGAAGACGCCACACGCTACGGCGAGCCCACGCTCCACGCGGAGCACGGAGTCGCGGTCGCGCTCAATGTCGGCGACCTGCTCATCGGCGAAGGCTACCGACTGCTCGCCGCCGCAAACATCAGCGCCGAACAGCGCGCCGCCATGCTCCTCGTCGCCGCCGAAGGTCAGCGCGAACTCAGCCGCGGCCAGGGCGCAGAACTCCTGTGGGCGCGGAACCCCGACGTGCTCAGCAGTCTTCAAGTGCTCGATATTTTTAAAAAGAAAACCGCTCCTGCATTCGAAGTCGCCCTCCGCATCGGAGCGATTTTTGCGGGAGTGGAGGCGCACGACGAAGTGCGCGACGTGCTTCACGGCTACAGCGAGGCACTCGGAATCGCCTACCAAATCCGCGACGACCTCGCAGACCTTGGCCAGACGGAAGACACGAGCGACATTGCCGGACTGCGCCCGAGTCTGCTGCTTGCCACCGCGCATGAACGCGCCGAATGCGACAAGCGCCAGCAAACATCGGCGCTATGGGCTCGCACAA
The DNA here is from genome assembly GCA_043755735.1 of Verrucomicrobiaceae bacterium. Classification (GTDB taxonomy): domain Bacteria; phylum Verrucomicrobiota; class Verrucomicrobiia; order Chthoniobacterales; family Chthoniobacteraceae; genus SXWH01. Next base: position 2,180 of record JAYUSJ010000250.1, read on the forward strand.
GCACTGCGAGCGTCGCCGATGTGGAGCAACTCTATCGCGACCTCGGTGCCGACGAACGCTGCCGCGACCTGCTGGAGCGCTACAAAGAAGAAGCAATCCAGAGTCTCCGCGATCTCGAATCACCGAGCCTCAAAGGACTGCTCCGTCGCGTCATTGGGAAGATTTTCAACGACACCGAGATCAAAGGCTGGTGCAAGGAATTCGAGGCGAAGAACCTCCTCGGAGTCGCCGCAGCAGACGCTTCGCTGGACAAAGCGCCCGAGCCCCGCGTCGTCGCGACCGTGTAGCTCGACATTCCAATGTCGAGTCCGAGCGTTCCCAACCGTTGGACGTTCTCTCGGTTGATCGCGCCATGGTCTCGACAATGGAATGTCGAGCTACGCCCGTCGCTCGCAAATCATCTGCCCGCGTTGTTCCGGCAGGTTTCGCCATGCGAATTCCCGATTCCCGTTTCACGGCTCATTCTCGCCTATTCAAAAAGAAACATACACTATTTTCAAAAAACCTGTTGACGAACTATAGATGAGCATGTATTCCATCCTGCACATTCAACTTCAATGAACTCGCAATCACATACCATTTCAATTCGCACCGCAACGGTGGCTCGCGCCATCGGGATGGTCCGTTTGAGTGGACTCGGGTGTGACGGAGCGGGCTTTATACGGAGCGCGTGGTATTCCCAAAAGGGCATGCCGGGCAAAGTTGAAAGCAATCCGAAACTCACACGAGGGGTGAACAGGGCGGCGTTATAGCCGCAGATTTCAGGAAACCGATTTTTCCAGAAAACCCTGTTCGCCAAAGGCGGACAGGGTTTTTTGTTTTCCCAAAGAACACTCCAATTCCCGAGGCCGCCGCCCGTAGAACCAAAACATCCGCCCGGACCGCAGTTTTTTCAAATCATCCAAACGAAAGGAATCAATCCATCGAGTAAACCAACGAATCGCATTCATCCAAAAAGAAGCGACCCCGCCGTCAGCGCTAACTGACGACGAGGTCTGAGTCGGCCACCAGGTCCGGCATTTCCCGGCAAGGAACAGCTTATGGAACGGCAACCGTTTTTACGGTGCCATAACCATACGTGGTGTCAAGCAAAGGCATTGCTAGCATATAGCGAGCAACGTCTATGCGAACGCACGCTCCTGCCCGCCTCGAACGCTTCCGATGAATCCATCGAACCAATTTTACATTTCAGAGGCTTTTGGCGCATTCGTGCGCCGACGGGAGGTGTGCCTGAAACACCGAAACATCCGCCGAGAAATCCTGCGGGTGCGAGTCCCCGGCCCGAGTGGGCCGGCGAACTGGCAGCGGTGTTCGTTCTTTTTATATAATGAACCGCAAAGGACGTGAGGGGCGCGGAGGTGAGGTCGGCAAGACAAGTGAGGTTGGTTGCTCCGAGCTCTTCACGCCCTTTGCGGTTCATCAATTTTCTTATCAGCCACGCAGGATGCGAGTGGGTTCCGGGAGTTTTCGGCAGTGCCCGGCCATTCGCGGCCTGCGTGGCCAGATTTACAAGTAGGTGACTACGAAGCTCGCGAAGAGCGCGAAGGTGTTTAGTTCTTCGCGCCCTTCGCGCCCGTCGTAGTCATCTCGAACACGGCGTGCGCCAGCTTGCGCAGTCAGGTCTCCAAAACCAGATCCGCTCGGAGCATCACCGGGACGCCGTGCCAGTTTTCTATTTCCGACGAGTGTCGGAGTTTTGTGAGGGGAACGCAGAGGGAGGGTGCGTGGTTGTTGGATCATGAGATCGCACGCCTTCCTCTGCGGAACCTTGTTCAGTTTGCAGGGTCGCCAAGAGGAAAGGCAACGGCCTCATAAGCCGTCCACGCGCGGGTTCGATTCCCGCCCCTGCGACCATTTTCATTTGGCCCGCGAAAGGCGCGAAATGTCGCGAAATTCTTTCGTGCCTTTTCGCGAATTTCGCGGGCCAAAATTGCGGCGGTAGATCGCTAAAGACGCGAACCGAGCTGTAACCTCGGCGCACCTCGCCGGTCGGGAGCATTACCCGGACGCCGCACCATTTTCTTTCATCATCGAATCCACAGCCGACACGAGGGGCTCGGAGGAGCGGCCTGAATATGGAGTGAACGTGGGGGCTCCGGGCTCTTCTTGTCGGCTGTGGGTTCGATGAAAACGCGTGCGAGGGAGACAGCGAACCCACCTGATTTGGGATCAGGGCAAACCCGGGGCAGCACCGGGGCACGCGACCAATTTCAAAAGCGTCTGTGGCCGAACATTCAGGCATCGATCTTCCAAATCGAATCACGCGGGGGAAGCACCCGCCGGACGCTCCATTTTACCAGCGTGGGATAACAGTAGTCCGCGGCCCTGTTAAGGCTTGAAGTCTTGGTGCGAATCCAAGCGCTGGTGCCACTTCTGTAGCTCGACATTCCAATGTCGAGTCAGCGCCACTCGACATTGGAATGTCGAGCTACGGCA